>JAWKRT010000001.1:0-300671 GCA_041389495.1 Myxococcota bacterium
ACCCGTCTGCTGCCAGATCTCGGGGCCCGTGCTGCGGACGTGCCCGTTGCGGTTCGAGAGGTTGTCCCACTGGTTCGCGTAGAGGACGCCGCGCGGCTCCGTCTTCGCGAGCTCCTGCGCCATGCGCTCGGCCTGGTGGACGTAGTGCTCCGGGTTCTTGAACGGGACGGCGGGCACCTCGTGCACCTCGGCGCCGCACAGCCGGAGCATGTCCTTCTTCTCCTGGCTCTGCGTGTCGGGCATGAGGATGACGGTGCGGTAGCCGCGCGCGTTGCCGACGAGCGCGAGCCCGATGCCCGTGTTGCCGGCCGTGCCCTCGACGACGACGCCGCCCGGCTCGAGATCGCCGCGCTCCTCCGCGTCGAGGATCATGTAGAGCGCCGCGCGATCCTTCACCGAGCCGCCCGGGTTCAGGAACTCGGCCTTGCCGAGGATCGTGCAGCCCGTCTCCTCCGAGAGCTTGCGCAGCCGGATGAGCGGCGTGCTGCCGACGGTCTCGCAGAATCCATCGCGAATCATTCGGTGCTCCTCGGCGCGCGGCGCGGCGGCCGCGCAGCATACCCCACGGCCGCGCTCCGCTCAGCGGCCGCGGCGGAAGACGACGAGCCGCGAGGCGGCGAAGTTGAAGCCCATGCCCGCCGCGATTCCGATCGCCTGCGCGATCGACGCGGCTGGCAGCTCGACGGTCGCGAGCAGCGCGACGAGCACGGCGGCGTTCACCGCGAACCCGAGCAGCGACGCCGCGACGAAGCTCGCATAACGACGCAGCGAGAGCCCTGCGCGACCCGGCGCCCGCCCCCGGAACGTCCACAGCTCGTTCAGCGCGTAGTTCTGCGTGACGGCGACGCCGAACGCGCAGGCCGCGCCCGCGAGCGGCGGCGCGAAGGACGTCCGCGGCGCGTCGACGACGAGCCAGAACACGGCCAGGTTCGTCAGCGTCCCGAGCCCGCCGACGGCGGCGAAGCGCGCGAGGTCGCCGGCGGCGCCCCGTTCCGTCACGACGCCCCGTCGTCCGTTCCGTCGCTGCCGGGTCCGCTCTCGAGCGCGCGCTCGACGAGCGCGCGCGCGCCCTCGTCGAGCGGCAGCGCGCCCGCGAGCTCGCGCGCGCGCGTGCTCATCTTGCGGAGCGTCTTGCGCAGCACGTCGAGCGCCTTCGCCTCGTCGTCGAGCTTCGCGGCCGTCTCGACGAGCTGCGTCTCCAGGAAGACGAGGCAGAGCGCATCCTCGAAGGCCTGCGCTTCGGCGTCGCCGCGTCCGAGGCCCTCCTTGCGGAGGAGGGATTGCACGCGCGCGATCGCGGACTCCGGGTAGCCCTCTCGCGCGAGGATCTCGCCCGCGCGCGCGGCGTGGTGCGCCTGCAGCGCGCGCCGCCAGCGGTGGTAGCCGGCGCGGCCCATCGGGTGGCTCGCGCGCGGGATCGCCCAGCGCTCGAGGTGGTGTGCGCGCGCGGCGAGCACGAGCTCCTCGGACGGCGCATCGACGAGCCGCGCGACCCACGCGCTCGCGAGCTCGGCGTGCGCGAGCTCCTTCGGCCGGGGCTCGCCGCGCACGACGAGCGTGTGCGGGTCGGCGGCGTTCGCCGCGTCGATCGCCGCGATCGCGCGCCGGAGACGGTCGGTCGGTGCGGCGGGCACGTGGGGCGGGCTCCGCTCGCCGGGGGCCGCCGGTGCGCGCGCGGCGGCGCCGCCGCGACACGGTGGCGGTGCGCGGCGATCAGTAGGTGGGCACGTCGGGGTCGATGCGCTCGGACCAGGCGGTGATCCCGCCCGCGACGTTCCAGACGTCGTCGTACCCGAGCTGGCGCAGCGCGACGACGGCCTTCGCGCTGCGTCCCCCGAGCTTGCAGTGGACGACGACCTTCCGGTCGCGCGGGATGTCGGCGAGGCTCTGCGCGACGCGCGCGAGCGGGATGTTCACGCCGCCGAGCGTCGCGATCGCGACCTCGTGCGGCTCGCGCACGTCGAGCAGGAAGAAGTCCGCGCCCTCCTCGCGCAACCGCGCGAGGTCCTCGACCGTGATGTCCCAGTCGCTCTGTGCGTTCGCCATGCGGGCTCCTCAGCGCGCGAGGCGCGCGAGCAGCTCGTCGGCCGTCGCCGCCCGCTCTGCGCGCGCCACGAGGGCGAGCGGCTTGCGCGCATCGTCGGCGCCGCGGCGCTCGATCGCGCACGCGCCGAAGAGCGCCTCGAACACCGGCGTGCTCGCGGCCTTCGCGGCGGCGAACGCGTCGTCGTCGTTCGGGGCGACGAGTCGATCGAGCAGCTGCAGCTCGACTGCGTCGAGCGCGAAGCGCAGCCCCGTGCGGCCGTCGGCCTCGATCGCCTTCGCGCAGGCGATCGCCTTCGCGAGCGCATCCGGGAGGACGTCGGCGAGCGCAGCGCGGCCGTAGCGCTTGCGCACGGTGAGCAGGCCCGCGTGGCCGCCGACCGCGTCGAGCCCGTAGTCGACGTCGTGCCCGATCAGCACGATGCCCGGCCCGTTCGGCACGTGGGCGTAGTCGGCGACGTCGATCAGCAGGCCCGGCACGCTCGACTTCTGGATGAACTCGTGGAAGAGCGGCGTGAACGGAGCGAGGTCGACGGGCGCCGACGGGTCGGGCGCGACGAAGAGCTTGAGGGCGATGCGCTGCGGATGCATGGGTTCGCGGGTCTCCGGGGTACGAGCGAGGCGGGGGCTCGGTGCGCGCCGTCAGGCGCCGATCCGGACGGGGCCGTCGCCGCCCGCTCCGATCGCCTCGAGCGCGGCGAGCCGCGTCTCGCAGGCGTGGCACGCCTCGATGAAGAGCTGCGCCTCCTCGACGATCGCGGCCGCGAGGTCGCGCGTCACGTCGACGCGCCCGCGCGCGTGCCGGTCGAGCAGGTGCTGTCCGAACTTCCCCTTCGCGTACTTGTCGAAGAAGAGCTCGGTGTCGAAGAAGCGCCGCTTCCACTCGGCGACGATCTCCTCGGGCTTCTCGGTCACGTCGATGTACTGCATGCGCACGAGCGCGCGCGCGGCCGTGCACATCGCCGTGTACGCGAGCTCGTCGGCGCCGGCGAAGTCGCCTTCCTCGAGCGCGCACTGCGCGTCGAACGCCTGCGACTCGGCGCGCACCACCTCGATGCCGAACAGCGAGACGACCTCGCCCGCGCACTCGCCGACGCCGAGGTCGCCGATCGTGAACTCGCGCACGTCGCCCCAGTCGCTGTAGTAGCTCGGGTCCTCGTCGTAGGCGGGGATCTTCATGAACGGGTCGAGGAACTTGCGCACGTCGCGCTTGCCCACGCGCCCCACCCAGGTCTGGAAGTCCTCGCCCGGCTCGCGCTCGCGCACGAAGCGGTCGGTGAGCGCGTCGACGACGTCGGGCACGACGCGGCTCGGCACCGAGCCGACGGCGAGGCCGTAGGCGCCCGCGTTGTTCGTCCACTCCCCGCCGAGCACGACCTGGAAGTGCGGCACCGTGCGGCCGTCCGCCTTGCGCGAGTTGCCGTAGAAGCCGATGTCGGCGACGTGGTGCTGGCCGCAGCTGTTGAAGCAGCCGCTCACCTTCACGTGCAGCCCCTTCACGGCCTCGTCGAGCGAGGCGCTCTTCTCGGCGAGCCGCTTGCGCAGCACGCCGCCGACGCCGCGCGACGCGGCGATGCCGAGCTTGCACGTGTCGGTGCCGGGGCACGACGTGACGTCGACGATCGTCTGCGCGCCGGGCGCGGCGAGGCCGGCCGCTCGCAGCTCGGCGTAGAGCGCGGGGAGGTCGGCCTGCGGCACGAAGCGGAGCACGATGTTCTGCTCGACCGTCGTGCGCAGGTTGTCGCCCGCGAAGCTGCGCGCGATGTCGGCGAGCGCGCGCGTCTGCTCGGACGTCAGGTCGCCGAGCGGCAGGTTCAGCGTGACGACGACGTAGCCGTCCTGGCGCTGCGGCGTCACGTTCGTGCGCGCGAACTCGGCGAACCCGTCCGGGCCGTCGAGCTTCGCGGCGGGCGCGGCCGGGCGCGCGGGCTCGCCCTGCGTGTGCGGCATGTCGGCGAGGAAGGCGGTGTGGCGCGGGTCGTGCGGGAGCGCCGCGCGCTCCTCCTCGACGAGGCGCTGGAACTCCTCGATGCCGAGCTTCGCGACGAGGAACTTGATGCGCGCGCGCCCGCGGTTCTTCTTCTCGCCGAGCCGCGCGAAGACGCGCGCGACGGCCTGCATCTGCGGGAGCAGCTCCTCCTCGGGCGTGAACTCCGAGAGCGTCTTCGCCTGGTACGGGACGGTGCCGAGCCCGCCGCCGACCACCACCTTGAAGCCGCGCTTCCCGTCCTTCACGCGCGCGACGAAGCCCGCGTCGTGGAGCTGCACGAGGCCGCAGGCCTCCTGCTCGCAGCCCGAGAACGCGGGCTTGAACTTGCGGCCGAAGTCCTGGACGTCGGGGTGGCCGAGCAGGAAGCGCATCAGCGCGCTCGCGTAGGGCGAGACGTCGAACGCCTCGGTGCGGCACACGCCCGCGAGCGGGCACGCCGTCACGTTGCGCACGGAGTTGCCGCAGGCCTCGCGCGTCGTGATGTCGACGGCCGCGAGGCGCCGCATCATGTCGGGCGTGTCCTCGATGTGGACGAAGTGCAGCTGGACGTCCTGGCGCGTCGTGATGTGCAGGATGCCGTCGCTGTACTCCTCCGCGCAGTCGGCGAGCACCTCGAGCTGCTCGGGCGAGATGCCGCCGTACGGGATCTTGATGCGCTGCATGCCGGGCGCGTCCCAGACGGTGTCGGGCCCCTTCGTCGGGACGTCGGGGAAGGCGAGCGTGCGCTCCGTGATGCCGTCGTGGCGCTGGCCGGCGTCGTAGCGCTGTCCGTAGGCGCCGCGGCGCAGGCGCGTCTCGGCGAAGACCTTCTCGTCGATCTTCCCCTGCTTGCGCAGCTCGAGCTGGCTCTCGAAGTCGTCGATCTCCTGCGCCCAGCCCGTGTCCATGCGCTCGGCGAGGCGCTCGGCCCAGGTCGCGCCGGCCTTCGCGGGGGTGGAGTTCGGAGATGCGCCGTCGTGGGGCATGGCGGGTTCCTCGGATCCGCTTCGCGGCGTCGCGGGCGCTGTGCGGCGCGGGCGACGGGCGCGTTGCGGGACGTGTCGGGCGGTTCGATGCTGCGCTGCGACGCGGGACACTCGGCGACTCGCGCCCGGAAAGCCGCGACAGAACGGCGGTTTGCGGGCGGGGCGCGCGAAGGGCGGACGATACCGATCCGGGCGCGAGGCAGTCAAGCCAGATCCCGATGGCTCCCATCAGGAATGGAGGCGCGCAGCCGCGGCGCGCCGCCCTCGCGGCTGCGAGGGCAGCGCGGCGCGTTCGATCGACAGCGGCGTGGTGCGGAGCGCTACGATGCGGCGCTCGCAGCCGCCTCGCGCCCGCGTCCACGCGTGCGGCCGCGCGAGCAAGGGTCCACCCGTGAGCCTGTCCTCGTCAGTCCTGCCGCCTTCGCCCTCCGAGGCCCAGCACCTCGTGAAGGCCGCGGTCGAGGACGGCCGGCTCGAGCGCGGCGCGGCGCTGCGCCTGGCATCGGGGCTGCGCGACGCGGCCGTTCGCGAGGCCGTGCTCGAGGGCGCCTCCGAGAGCAAGCGCCGCGGCCACGGCGACCGCGTCTCGGTGAGCCGCAACATCTTCGTCCCGCTGACGAACCTCTGCCGCAACCGCTGCAGCTACTGCACGTTCGCGAAGCTCCCGGACTCGCCCGAGGCGAAGACCTACACGCTCGACGAGGTCGCCGACGAGGTGCGCGGCGGCGTCGCGACGGGTTGCATCGAGGCGCTCTTCTGCCTCGGCGACAAGCCCGAGGTCGCCTACCGCTCGTACCGCGACGAGCTCGCGTCGCGCGGGTTCGGGTCGACGACCGATCTGCTCGTCGAGGCCTGCCGGGTCGCGTTCGAGGGCGGGATGCTGCCGCACACGAACGCCGGGATCCTGTCCGCGGAGGACATGGAGCGGCTGCGTCCGTGGAACGCCTCGATGGGCCTCATGATGGAGACGACGAGCGAGCGCCTGCGCGGCAAGGGCATGCCGCACATGCACGCGCCGGACAAGGATCCGAAGGTCCGCATCCGCATGCACGAGGAGGCGGGCGAGCTCCGCATCCCGTTCACGTCGGGCATCCTGCTCGGGATCGGCGAGAACGACGAGGAGCGCGTCGACACCCTGCTCGCGCTGCGCGCGCTCGACGATCGCTTCGGTCACATCCAGGAGGTGATCGTCCAGCCGTTCCACCCGAAGCCCGGCACGAAGATGCGCGCCGCGCCGTCGCTCCCCGACGCGGTCGTCGCCGGCTGGGTCGCGCTCGCGCGGCTCGTGCTCGGGCCCGCGCAGAACGTGCAGGCGCCGCCGAACCTCGCGCCCGAGGTGCTGCCGCTGCTGCTGCGCTCCGGGCTCAACGACTGGGGCGGCGTCTCGCCCGTGACGGTCGACTTCATCAATCCCGAGGCGCCCTGGCCGGCGCTTCGCGCGCTGCGCGAGGCGACGGAGGGCGCGGGGCAGCGGCTCGTCGAGCGGCTGCCCGTGTATCCGAGGTTCATCCACGAGCGTCCCGGCTTCCTCGACGAGAGGGTCCGGGAGGCCATCGCGCGATTCGCGAACGACGCCGGCTTCGCGCGACGAACGACGCAGTCCGGAGAGGAGGCCGCCTAGCATGCTCGAGCGATTGTTCGACGATGTGTCCCACGAGGTCGCGGTGCTCCTCGACCGCGCGCTCGACGGCCGCGAGCTGTCGGCGGCGGACGCCGAGACGCTGCTGCTCGCGCAGGGCCCCGACCTGCACGCGCTGCTGCGCGCGGCCGACGTCGCGCGGCGCGCGGACAAGGGCGACGACGTCACCTACGTCGTGTGCCGCAACATCAACTTCACGAACGTCTGCTACGTGGGCTGCAGCTTCTGCGGCTTCGCGCGCCACCGCGAGGAAGCGGACGCCTACGACCACCCGATGCAGGTGCTGCTCGGCAAGTGCCGCGACGCCGTCGCGCGCGGAGCCACCGAGGTCTGCATCCAGGGCGGCATCCACCCGAGCAAGGACCACACGCACTACCGCGAGATCCTCGAGACCATCAAGGCCGAGTTCCCGCAGCTCCACATCCACGCGTTCTCGCCCGAGGAGATCGACTTCGGGCACCGCAAGAGCGGCATGCCGCTCGCCGAGTACCTGCGCTGGCTCGTCGACGCGGGGCTCGGAACGATGCCCGGCACGGCGGCCGAGATCCTCGACGACGAGGTGCGCAAGATCCTCTCGCCGAACAAGATCGGGCGCGAGCGCTGGATCGAGATCGTGACCACGGCCCACGAGGTGGGGCTGCGCTCGACGTCGACGCTGATGTACGGCCACATCGAGAAGCCGCACCACGTCGCCGCCCACCTCGAGACGCTTCGCGACATCCAGAAGCGCACGGGCCGCTTCGCGGACGGCGGCTTCACGGAGTTCGTGCCGCTCGGCTTCATCCACGAGCGCAACCTGCTCTACAACTTCATGGGCGCGCGCCCCGGGCCGTCGATGCCCGACGACCTCCGCATCATCGCGGTCGCGCGCCTCTTCCTGCGCCCGTGGATCGAGAACGTCCAGGTGTCGTGGGTGAAGATGGGGCCGAAGCTCGGACAGATGGGTCTGTCCTCCGGCGCGAACGACTTCGGCGGCACGCTGATGGAGGAGTCGATCAGCCGCGAGTCGGGCTCGGAGTTCGGCGAGAACACGCCGCCCGAGGAATTCCGCCGCCTCGTCCGCGAGCTCGGGCGCGTGCCGGTCGAGCGCAGCACGACCTACCGCGCGCTGCGCCGCTTCGACGACCCGTCGCTCGACCCGCCCTCGCTCGAGCCCGGCCGCGAGGCGAGCCTCGCGGGCCCGACGCGCTTCCGCGACGGCGTTCGCGCGCAGCGGCAGCTGCAGGCCGCGGGCTAGCTCGCCGGAGGCCCCGCGACGCGCTCGATGCTAGGCGGCGCCGTCCGACGACGCGGCGGCGTCGACCTCGTCGCGCACGAGGCGCACGAACGCCGGCCGCCGCACGGGCGCGGGCCCGCCTTCGAGCACCTCGCGCACGCGCTCGGACACGGCCTCGAGCTGGTAGCGCGCGGGCGCTCGCTCGAGCGCTCGGCGCTCGACCGCCGCGATCGCGTTGCGGACGGCGGGGTGCTCGCGGCCGAGCGCGCGGCCGATCTCGGCGAGCGAGGCGTCCGTGAAGCGGCGCGCCAGGAAGATCGCGAGCTGGCGAGGCACGAGCACGTCGCGCCGCCGCGACCGCGACGACAGCGCCTCGGGCGTCGTCTGGAAGAACTGCGCGACGATGCGGACGACGAGCTCCGGCGTCGGGCGCGGTCGGCGGGCGTCGGTGGCCGCGCCCTTCGCGGCGAGCACGTCGTGCACGAGGTCGGCGGTGATCGGACGTCGCAGCAGCGATGCGGTCGTCACCACCTGTGCGAGCGCGGCGTCGAGGTCGCGCACGCTGCCGGGGAACGCCTCGACGAGCAGGTCGACGCACTCGGCCGGAATGCCGACGCCGCCCGCGGCCGCCTTCGCCCGCACGATCTCCCGGCGGAGCGCCGGGTCGGGGGCCTCGATCGGCGCGACGAAGGCGCGCGCGACGAGGCCGCGGAGCTGGGGCTCGAGCCCGGTGAGCTCGTGCGGCGCGCGATCGCCCGTCAGCACGACGCGCCCGCCCGCATCGAGCAGCTGCTCGGCGGTGTGGAAGAGCTCCTCCTGCGTGCCGCGCTTGCCGGCGAGGAAGGCGACGTCGTCGACGACGAGCACGTCGCAGTGCTCGCGCAGCCTGCGCTTGAACGCCGGCATCGTCTTCGACTTCACCGCCGCGGTGAACGCATTCGTGAAGGCCTCGGCGGTCGTGTAGCGAGCGCGCTCGCGGATGCGCGCCTCGCTGCAGATCGCGCGCGCGAGGTGCGTCTTCCCCATGCCGGGAGCGCCGTGGAGGTAGAGGAGGCGCAGCGTGTCGTGGCGCGCGGTCGCGATCGAGAGCGCGGCCTCGCGAGCGAGCGCGTTCGCGGGGCCGACGGCGAAGTCGTCGAAGGTCGGCTCGGGCGCGACGCTCCGGCGCGCGCGCGGCTCGGCGGGCGTCGCGCGCAGCGCGAGGACGCGCCGCGGAGCCGGCGTCTCCTCCGGGAGTCCGGTCGTCGCCGACGTCGGTGCGACGCCGTCGTCGGGCCTGCGCTCCGGGGCGTGCGCGGGCGCGCTGCAGGCGCCGAGCACGGCGCGCGCACGGGCGCGCGCGCGGGCGCGCGCGTCCTCGCATCCGCCGACCTCGACGCGGACGCCGAGCGCGCGCCCGAGCTCCGCCCGCACGGCGGCGACGATGCGCGGAAGCAGCGAATCGCGAACGCGGTTTCGGTGGAACGCGGTCGGCGCCAGGAGTCGCAGCTCGTCGTCGCCCGGCTCGAGGACGAGCGGAGCGAGCCACGAGTCGAGCGCGAAGACGGGCACCTCCGCCGCGAGGCGGTGTAGAACGCCGTCCCAGACCTCGGGGGGAAAGGTCATGAGATCTCTTCGATTTTTCGGGTTTTTGGACGGTTCCGGCCACCTCTCACCAGATATCGCCGGGGCCGTCCGAAACGGAGCGGAGTATCCACAGGACCGGACGATCCCGCAAATTCGATTCTTCGCGAAAACGACACCCGAGCTACACACGCGCGGATCGCGGCGTTAGGCGCCCCACACCGTCGAGAACCGGCGTTTCGAAGCCCGAACGCGACGGGAATCCGCGAAGTTCGCTGGCGATGTGGAAGCGAGTTGGAGCGCGATTCGCGCGCGTCGCGCGCGGACGGGCACGAGAATGGAATCTACGGATTCCGACGAATTCCGACGATTTCCTCGCTCGTGGATGCCATGCGAGGAAGCGCGATGTTCACTGCAACACGCCCGACCCGGGCGAGTGGCCCGACGCCAGCTCGGCCAACCGGAAGCGCAGCAGACCGACGAGCTTTTCGTAGCGTTCGAGCACGCGGTCGGCCTCGAGCAGCCCCTGCTTCTCGGACGGCGCGAAGTCGATCGACTGCGCGAACGAGTTGACGAACTCCTCGTCGCCGAGCCGCTCGAACTGCTGGCGCGCGAAGGCCTCGATGCGGGCCGGCGCGATCCTCGCGAGCAGGTCGCGCATCGCCTGGAGCACGTCGTGGCGCGCGGCCGCGACGCCGGCGGCGTCCTCCTCCGGGTTCGAATCGGGAACGGACACGACGCGCGCGACGCGGTAGAGCCGCTCGCCGTCGGAAGGCTCCTCGTCGACGATGCGGAAGCGCGTCGTGCCGGCGAGCACGAGGTTGAACCGACCGCTCGGGAGCGCCTCGAGCTGCTCGATCACGCCCTCGCAGCCGACGTCGAAGAGCGGAGGGCTCCCGGACATTCCGGCGGTGTGGCTGGGGAGGACGACGGCCATGCCGATCGCGCGCACCCCCTCGTCGCCGGTCGCGTCGCGCACCATCTGCCGGTAGCGCGGCTCGAAGATGTGGAGCGGCACGCGGACGCGCGGGAAGAGGACGACGTTCTCGAGCGGGAAGAGCGCGAGCGGCCGGGGCTCGCCGGGCGGAGGCGCGGGCTGCGGCACGTCTTCCGTCATCGCGGCGAGGGTAGCTTCCGACCCGGCGATATCTCGCGGCCTTGACGCGCCCGTGCGGCGTCGGAAGACTCGCCCGGCGCGTGACGGGGCGAGTCCGGCGACAGCGCGAGAACCGGGAGACGATCGAGCGCCTCAACCGCGACGCGCTCGAGATCGCGCGTCGGTTCGCGCTGCGGTACCGCTGCATCGAGGCCGAGCGCGCCAACGTGAAGCGCCGCTACGGCATCTGCTACTCCGACGGCACGATCCGCATCCGCCTGCGCCACGCCACGAGCGGCGAGCTGCTCAAGTACTCGAGTCTCGTGAACACCCTGTGCCACGAGCTCGCGCACCTGCGTCACTTCGATCACAGCCCGCGCTTCCACCGCTTCTATCGCGAGCTGCTCGCGTGGGCGAAGCGGGCGCAGATCTACCGGCCCGCCCGCACAGCGCTCGTGGCGCCCGTCGTCGGCGCACCCGCTCCGCTGCGCGCGGCGCGCGACGTTCCGTCGCTTCGCGATGCCTGGGCTGCCGAGCGCGCGCGACGGGCCGCGAGCGAGGCACCGCCGCCCGCGGCGGCCTCGGGGTCGCGCGGTCCGGAGCAGCTGAGCTTGTTCGGGTAGGAGGGCGGCGACTACTCGGCGATCGCGTCGTAGTCTTCGAGCGTGTTGGGGCCCGAGACGACTTCGACCACGATGTTGTCGCACGCGATCGACTTGTCGAGCAGCTCGCGCAGCATGCCAGCGACGGTGAGCTCGTCGTACTCGGCGAGCGCATCTTCGAGCCCGCTGCCGGAGACGGTGAACTCCACGGTGGCCTTGATGCGGGCCTCTTTTGCTTCCGTGTCCATTCGGCTGTCTCCTGACCTCGGTGTCGGCGGTTACGGTGCCGCGATTCCCGACGGGGTTCCGGCGGCTCGGCGATTTCGCATCTCGAAGCCCGGAGTGGGGAGGGCTCGCGGACTCGCTCCGGCGCGAGGGTGGCGGTGGGCGGGGCCGCGACGTGCCGGGAGCGCGGGTCGATCGGGAAAGTCGCGCTAAGTACCTGATTCCAAAGGATAATTTAGCAACAGGGCGGGAAGGATACACCACGGTCTGGGGCCCGGCTATGGAAAAAGCGGTGGAAATCTGCGCGGATTCGGCGCGCTCTGCCCTCCGTCACCGCCCCTTGGTCGCATCGCGACGCGCCACGTCTTCGCGCGCGTACATCGCGATCAGCGCGGCCGAGCCGGCGAGGACCACCCCGAAGATCACGCGCGAGGCCTGGTGGAGGTGGGCGAAACGCTCGGCCGCGCCGGCCGGCGTCGCCGGTCCGAAGGTGCTCGGGCGCATCCCGCCGATCGCGGCCGTGATGCCGAACTCGGTGAAGGCGCAGAGCGCGGCCAGGACGGCGGCCGTCCACGCGAGCATGCGCCGCTCGCCCTGTGCGATCGCGATCGCAAACAGTGCGGTGCCGGCGACGAGCCCATAGAGATGGAGCGCCCGCAGCAGCGGGCTCACGAGTCGCCCGGCCTCGAGGCCGGACGGCAGGACGCGGAAGGCGATCGGTGCGACCGCGAACGCGAAGAGCGCCCACGACCCGAACCAGCCGCCGAGCAGCAGCCAGCGCAGGGTCCGCAGCCCGATGGCCGGCTCACGCCGCGGCACGGAGCCCCCGCGCCCCGTCGCGCGCACGGCGCCAGGCGGCGCGTCCTGCACTCGTCGTGCGCTCGCCCGGGCTCGCAGATCGTGCGCAGGAGCGCTCAAGCCCGGTGCGCGACGGCCGACAAGTGCGGGCAGCTGGATCGGAGTCGAGCCAGGGGGGGGAGACTCCGACGGGACGGCCCGGGACGATGAGTCCCGGGCCGCTTTCGTTTGCGCGGCCCGCCATCTCGCGAGTGCGACGCCGCCCGCTCAGCCGAGCGAGGCGGCATCGGCCGCCGGGTCGATCGGCTCGAGCGTCACCGGATCGAGCTTCCGCGACTGCAGCTCGCGCGCCGCGTCCTCGTCGGCGACGTCGCTGTGGCAGGCCGCCTTCGCGGCGCGCGCGCCGACCGCGGCGCGCGTCTTGCTCGCGAGCCGGTGGATCTCCGCCGGCGACAGCACGCCGCGCTGCTCGAGGATGGCGCGCTGCTCGCCCGTCAACGCGAGCGACACCTTCGGTGCGTCCCACGCGTACGCGGCCTCCTTGCCCGACGCGAACTCGACGATCTCCTTGCTGATGCGCACCGAGCACCAGTCGTGCCCGCACATCGCGCAGAAGTCGGTGTCGACGTCGAGATCCTCGTCGTGGTACGCGCGCGCGGTGTCCGGGTCGAACGACAGCTCGAAGTGCTTCTCCCAGTTGAGCGCGGCGCGCGCCTTCGTGAGCTCGTCGTCGCGGTCGCGCGCGCCCGGGATGCCGAGTGCGACGTCGGCCGCGTGCGCCGCGATCCGGTACGCGACGCAGCCCTGCTTGACGTCGTCCTTCTTGGGCAGGCCGAGGTGCTCCTTCGGCGTCACGTAGCAGAGCATCGCCGCGCCGTGGTACGCGGCGGCGGTCGCGCCGATCGCGCTCCCGATGTGGTCGTAGCCCGGGAAGATGTCGGTCACGAGCGGCCCGAGCACGTAGAACGGCGCCCCGTGGCACAGCTGCCGCTGCAGCTTCATGTTGAACTCGATCTGGTCGAACGGCACGTGACCCGGGCCCTCGACCATCACCTGGCAGCCGTGCCGCCACGCGCGCTCGGTGAGCTCGCCGAGCACCTGCAGCTCGCCGAGCTGCGCCGCGTCGGTCGCGTCCGCGAGCCCGCCCGGCCGCAGCCCGTCGCCGATCGAGAACGTCACGTCGAAGCGCCGCAGGACGTCGCAGATCTCGTCCCAGATCGCGTACATCAGGTTCTCGGCGCGGTGGTGGATCATCCACTTCGCGAGCAGCGAGCCGCCGCGCGACACGATGCCGATCGCGCGTTTCGCGACGAGCGGGAGGTGCTCGCGCAGCACGCCCGCGTGGATCGTGAAGTAGTCGACGCCCTGCCGCGCCTGGTGCTCGAGCGCCTCGAGCACGATCGCCGGCGTGAGGTCCTCGACCTTGCGGCCGAGGATCATCGAGTAGATGGGTACCGTGCCGATCGGCACGCGCGCGTTCGCGACGATGGCCTCGCGCGTCGCGTCGAGGTCGCCGCCCGTCGAGAGGTCCATCACGGTGTCGGCCTCCCAGCGCTCGGCCCACCGGAGCTTCTCGACCTCGGCATCCGTGCCGCTCGACACCGGCGACGCGCCCATGTTCGCGTTCACCTTCGTCTTGCTGGCGCGCCCGATCGCCATCGGGTCGAGCGCGTGCGCGAGGTGGACGCGGTTGGCCGGGATGACCATGCGGCCGCACGCGACCTCGTCGCGCACCTGCTCGGGCGTGAGGTGCGGCTCGCGCTCGGCGACGCGGCGCATCTCGGGCGTCACGACGCCGAGCCGCGCGTGCTCGAGCTGCGTCACGGGCGCGAACCCGGGCGGCGGGTCGAAGCGGTAGGCGTTCTCGGGCGCGAGCGGGCCGGCCTGCGGCGCGGGCTCGGCGCGGCGCGTGCCGTCGGCGCGCTCCGTCCAGCCCGGCGGCATGAAGTCCCAGGCCGTCTTCTCCGAGGGCGCGGGCATGCCCGGCGTGTCGGGCGAGCTGAAGGTGCGCGCGCCGCCGACCTCCGCGCGGTTCGCGAAGCTGCCGGGCGTCGTGCCGACCCCGCGCGACGAAGGGTTGCCGCCCACCGCGGGCAGCGCGTACGACGCGGAGCGCGGGGACGGTGCGGGAGCGGTGCGGTCGCGGGACATGGCGGCCCTCCTCTGCGCCGCGCCGCCGCCGCGCGCGCTGCTCGCGGGAGAGCGCGCGGGGGAGGGGCGGGCGCGGCGTGCAACGGAGCGCCGCGAGGCGGTGCCAGCCGAGCCCTTCCCTACGCTCGCCGGCCTCGCGCGCGCCGAGCGCCGCGTGGACGGCCGAGATCAGGTTCGAGGAGTGTGCTCTCAGGCCCGCGCCGCGCCCTGCGAGCGCGCCGGACCACCCCCGGGCTCCGTCGTCGGCGGAGACTATCACGCGGTGCGTGGCCATGCCGCGACGCGGTCACGTACAGTTGCGCGCCTCGCACGAGCGGACACCGACGGGAGAGACGACATGGCAGCAGCAGCGGGCGCGGCGCGCTTCGAGGGCAGGGTCGCGCTGATCACGGGAGCGGCATCGGGCATGGGGCGCGCGTGCGCGCTCCTCTTCGCGCGCGAGGGCGCGTCGGTGTTCGGGCTCGACATCAACGAGAAGGGCCTGGCCGAGACGGCGGCGCTCGTGAGCGAGGCGGGCGGGAAGTTCGAGGGCGCGGTGTTCGACGTCTCGCGCCAGGGCGAGTGCGCCGCCGCCGTCCAGCGCGCCGTCGACGCGTTCGGGAAGCTCGACGTGCTGCTGAACGTCGCCGGCATCGCCCCGCTCGGCCACATGAAGGACGTGACCGAGGAGCAGTGGAACCGCGTGCTCGGCGTCAACACGTCGAGCGTCTTCTTCCTGTCGCAGGCCGCGATGCCGCACCTGCTCGCGAGCCAGGGGAACATCGTCAACGTCGCGTCGAACGCCGGCCTCATGGGGCAGGCCTACAGCGTGCCCTACTGCGCGAGCAAGGGCGCGGTCGTCAACATGACCCGCGCGATGGCGATGGAGTTCATGAAGTCGCGCGTCCGCATCAACTGCGTGTGCCCGGCCGGCACGAAGACGGCCATCACGGCGAACGCCTCGCTCCCCGAGGACGTGAACCCGCAGCTGCTCGGCCGCTTCGTCGGCATGCGCGGCATGTCGGACGCCGAGGAGATCGCCGAGGCGATCGCGTTCGTCGCCTCCGACGCGGCCAGGAGCTTCCACGGCAGCATCCTGAGCGTCGACCGCGGCGTGACGGCCGGCTGATGCGACGCGCCGGCCAGGAGGTGCGCCGACGGCAGACGTCCGCGTCGCGCGTGGCGGCGCTCGCGTTCGCGCTCGTGGCGGCGTTCGCGCTCGCCGCGTGCGACCGCAACGTCGAGCCGTTCGACCCCGACGAGCAGCCCTCGCAGCCCGACCTCGCGCGCATCTTTCCCGAGGCGGAGAGCGCCGGCGGCCCGGGCGGCGCGAGCGCGGCGCCCGCGATGCCGCCCGCGCCGGGGGGTGCGACGCGCGGCAACGCGGCGAACGGTGCGGCCGGCGCGCAGGGCGCGGGCGCGCCCATCCGCGGCCGCGTCGAGGTCGCCGAGGCCGCGCGCGGCGCGGCGCCCGCGCGCGCCACGCTGTTCGTGATCGCGCGTCGCGCGGGCGCGGCCGGCGGCCCGCCGCTCGCCGTGCTCCGCCTTCCCGACCCGACCTTCCCGCTCGACTTCGAGATCGGCCCCGAGAACGCGATGATCGCCGGCATGCCCTTCGCCGGGGACATCGCGCTCACCGCGCGCCTCGACGCCGACGGCGACGCGATGACGCGCGGGCCGAGCGACCTCACCGGCGCGCTCGCGAGCCCCGTCCAGCCCGGCGCGACCGGCGTGCGGATCGAGCTCGGAGCGGCCGCGCCGTAGACCGGGGACTGGCGTCGCGGCGCGCGCCGCGACCGGAGGTGGCTCATGTCGCATCGATCGATCGCGCGCGCGGGAGTGCTCGCCCTGACGTGCGCCGCCCTCGCGCGGCCGGCGCACGCCGGCCTCGCCGACGCGCCGCCGCTGCTCGGCGGCACGACGAAGGCGAAGCACGTCTTCTCGATCCCGGGCGTCACCGCGAACGCCGATCTCGGGACGGTCGTGATGTGCACGTCGCTCGAGAAGAGCAAGCCGATCGCGATCGCCGTCGAGGTGTTCGCGGAGGACGGCACGGTGACGGCGAACGACGTCACGCTCGGAGAGGGCGTCGTCGCGAACGTCGCGCCGAGCCAGACGGTGACGTTCGAGATCGCCATCGACGACATGCTGCCGGAGATCATCGCCACGACGAAGGACGCCGCGATCCTGGCTCCCGGCGACGTCACGCACGGCAGCGCGCGCGTGCTGTCGACGTCGACGAAGCTCATGTGCACCGCCGGCGTGCTCGACCGCGCGAGCGTCGCGCCGACGGGCATGCTCTCGCTGCAGGTGATCGCGAAGACGAAGCAGAAGGGGAACTAGCGCCGCGCGCTCAGACGCCGGCGACCGAGAGCTGCTCGAGGGTGTCGAGCGCGGCGTTCGTTCCCGCGACGACGAGCGCGTCGCCCTCGCGCACGACGTCGGCGGCACCCGGCACGCGCACGTGCTTGCCGCCGATCTCGCGGATCAGGACGACCTGCACGCCGAGGCGCTGCCGGAGGTCGAGGTCGGACAGCGAGCGCCCGAACGCCGACGGCGGCGCGACGATCTGCTGCAGCGCGTAGCCGGCGCCGAGGTGCACGCGGCCGCCCTGCGCCACCGCGCTCACGTTGGCCGAGAGGCCGCCCGCGAGATCGCGGCGCATCATCTCGCGCCCGTGCGCCTCGACGACCGCGCGCTCCCGCAGCGTCGCGACGATCTTCGTCGGGTCGTCCTCGGCGACGACCGCGATCTCGTCCATGCGCGACGCCGTGAACAGGCGCGAGGCGAGGTCGAGGTCGTCGCTCGGCTTGAGCACGGGCTTGCGCTCGACGAGGTCGCCCGCGACGACGACGCCCGAGAGCGCCTCGCGGTCGTAGATGAGCCGCCGCACCTCGTCGAGCGAGATCGCGCCGAGCAGCCGGCCGCCCTCGTCGACGACGAAGAACTGCGAGTGGTGGCTCTGCACGACGAGGTCGAGCAGCGCCTCGAAGCGCGCGTTCGCCGGCACGACCTCGGGCTCGGGCTGCATCTCGTCGCGCACGAACAGCTGCTTCAGCGCGTTCGGATCGTCCTGCGTGAAGATGTCGACGCCCTGGCGCCGCAGCTTCGTCGTGTAGATCGAGTCGCGCGAGAGCCGCTGCGACACCACCGTCGACAACACGCACGCCGCCATGAGCCCGGGGATGATGTCGATCGTCTGCGTCATCTCGAAGATGATCAGGATCGCGCTGATCGGCGCGTGCGTCGTCGCCGCGACGACGGCGCCCATCGTGACGAGCGCGTAGGCGCCCGAGGTCGCGGTCGCGTCGGGGAACCACGCGTGGATGTAGTGGCCGAGGAAGCCGCCGGTCATCGCACCGAGGAACAGCGACGGCGCGAACACGCCGCCCGAGCCGCCCGACGCGAGCGTGAGCGACGTCGCCACGAGCTTGCCCACGAGCAGCGCGCCGAGCGTGCCCGCGGCGAGCTTCCCGGCGAGCGCCGCGCCGACCGACGTGTACCCGACGCCGTACACCTGCGGCAGCGCGAGCGCGACGAGCCCGGTGAGCGCGCCGCCGAGCGCCGCCTTCCCCCACTCGGGCAGCGGCACGGCGGCGAAGCGGTCCTCGGTGAACGAGAGGGTGCGGATGAACGCGACGCCGACCAGGCCCGCGACGACGCCTGCCACCATGTACGGGAACACCTCGAGCGGGCTCACGATCTCGTACGGCGGCACCGGGAAGGCGGCGTGGTTGCCGAGCGCCCAGCGCGACACGATGGTCGCGACGACGGACGCGATGACGATCGGGCTGAAGTTCGAGACGCCGAAGTCGCCGACGACGATCTCCGCGGCGAAGAGCGCGCTCGCGATGGGCGCGTTGAACGTCGCCGAGAGGCCGGCGGCCGCGCCGCACGCGACGAGCGTCCGCAGCTCGCGCACCTTGAGCCCGAGCAGCTGGCCGAGCGTCGAGCCCATCGACGCGCCGATCTGGACGATCGTGCCCTCGCTGCCGGCCGAGCCGCCCGAGCCGATCGTGATCGCCGAGGTCAGCGCCTTGAGCCCCGCGATGCGCGGGCGGATGATGCCGCCGCGGAGCGCGACGGCCTTCATCACCTCGGGCACGCCGTCGCCGCGGGCCTCGCGCGCGAAGAGCCACACGAGCGGCCCGACGACCGCGCCGCCGATCGCGGGAATCGCGATGCGCCACGTCCACGCGAGCTCGCGCGCGGGGGCGATCGGATCCTCCGCCTCGCGCAGGAGCCCCGCGTCGAGCATGGCGCCGAGGCCGTCCAGGCCCTCGAACGCGAAGGCGGTGACGGCGCGGATCATGAGCCGGAAGAGCAGCGCGCCGATCGCGCCGGCGAGCCCGACCGCGATCGCGAGCGCGACGAGGACGAGGTGCTTGTCGCGCTGGGACGCGGGGGCTCCGTGTGCGTGCGCGATGACGAGCCCCCTTCGACGCGGCGCGCCGGCGGCGCGCGCCGAGGCTAGCAGCTCGCGATCGCGAGCGGAGCGGCTGCTAGGTTCGCGCGATGCCGAACTCGTCGTCCGAAGGCCTCGCACCGCCGCCCTGGGAGGTGGTCGAGACCGAGCAGCTCCACGACTGCCGCGTCTTCCGCGTGGGCCGCGAGCGAGCGCGCTCGCCGCGCACGGGCGCGCTCCACGACTTCTATCGCCTCGACTCGGCCGACTGGGTGAACGTCGTCGCGCTGACGCCGGGCGACGAGCTCGTGCTCGTCCGCCAGTACCGCCACGGCCTGCACGCGACGACGCTCGAGATCCCGGGCGGCATGGTCGACCCCGGCGAGGAGCCCGCCGAAGCCGCTGCGCGCGAGCTGCTCGAGGAGACGGGCTACCGCGCCGGCGCGGTAGCGGCCGTCGGCCGCGTGAACCCGAACCCCGCGCTCTTCGGCAACCGCGTCCACACCTTCGTCGCGACGGGCTGCGAGCGCGTCGCTCCCATCCGCAACGAGGGCGCCGAGGAGACGCGCGTCGAGCTGCTCGCGCGCGCGCGGCTCCACGACGCGGTGCGCGCCGGCGCGATCGATCACGCGCTCGTGCTCGCGGGCCTCTACGCGTGGGAGCTCGCCGAGCGCGCCTAGCGAGTCGCTCGGTTCGGCCGACCGCGCGGCGCGCCGCCGCCGCGCGGCTACGGGACGATCTTCTCCGGGAGCGGGTGGCGGTAGAGCTTCGAGGCGTTCTCGCACGCGATCATGCGGCGCTGCTCGACGGGCAGGTCGCCGCAGAGGTCGACGAACACGTTCTGCGTGTTCGGCCACGTGCCGTCGCCGTGCGGGTAGTCGCTCTCGAAGAGCACGTTCTCGACGCCGATCGCCGGGAGCGTCACGACGGTCGAGGGGTCGTCGATCATGCAGAACCAGAAGTTGCGGCGCAGGCAGTCGGACGGCGAGATCGACTTGTCGGGCCAGCCCGAGCCGTAGCCGCTCCGCGCCATGATGTTGTCGAGGCGGTCGATCAGCCCGCCGACCCAGCCGATGCCGCCCTCGCTCATCGCGATCTTGAGCGCGGGGTAGCGCGCGGCCCAGCCGCTCCACAGCCACTGCGCGCACGACTCGAAGGCCATCGCCTGGAAGAGCGTCGCGCCGAGCTCGAGCCCGGGCGCGCCCGGCGGCATCTTCGCGAAGCCCGACGAGCCGACGTGCAGGTTCATGACCGTCTCGGTCTCGGCGCACGCGCGGATGATCGGCTCCCAGTACGCGTCGAAGATCGGCGGCAATCCCTGGTTGTGCGGCTGCTCGGGCATCGTCACCGCGGTGAAGCCGCGCTTCGCGTTGCGACGGATCTCCTCGGCGCCCTTCGCCGGATCGGACAGGAACGTGATGCCGAGCGGCACGATGCGATCGGGGTACGAGCCGTGCCACTCCTCGAACAGCCAGTCGTTCCACGCGCGCACGCACGCGAGGCCGAGCTCCTGGTCCTTGCTCTCGCTGAAGAGCGTGCCGCCGAAGCCGGTGACGCCGGACGGGAAGTTCACCGACGCCCAGATGCCGCCGATGTCCATGTCCTTCACGCGCGCGTGGATGTCCCAGCATCCGCGCCGGATCTCGTCGAAGCGCGCCGGCTCGACGCGGTGGTCCTCGCGCGGGCGGCCGGCGACGCACATGAAGCCGACCTGGAAGAACGGGGTGTCCTCGTACACCCAGATCTGGTGGCCCTCCTCCGTCTCGACGACGCGCGGTGCGCGCTCCTCGAACTTGCGCGGCATGCGTCCTTCGAACGTGTGCGGCGGCTCCATCAGGTGATCGTCGACGGACAGGATCGTGTGGCGCACGACCGCCGGCTCCGGATCGGGGAGCAGCGGCTTCGTGACGGGGCGCTTGACGCCGAGCTTGATGACGCGGGCCATGGGGTTCTCCTCGAGTCGTTGCGGCGATGATCCGCCAGCGTGCGCGCCGCGGTCAACCGGCGTCGCCCGGCGCCGCGCCCGCCGCCGTCCCGCTCGCCGCGTCGGCGCGCGCCGGGCCGAGCCGCTCCGCCGCGAGCTCCGCGAGCAGGCGCGCGGCGGCATCGTTGCCGAACGCGTTCCAGTGCCCGTCGTAGCGCCAGTGGAGCTCGCGGCCCGTCTCGCGGCGAAGCGCGCGCAGTGCGGGCTGGAGAGCCGCGAACGCGAACCCGCGCTCCGCGCACAGCCGCGCGAGGCGCGCGTCGACGAGATCGACGTCGAAGGCGACGCCCGCGTAGTCGGGGTGCGAGGCGGCGAGCCGCGCCGCGCCCTCGGCCGGGTCGAGCACGCCCTCGGGCGTCGACGCCGCGGCGACGGCGAACCCCGCGCCGAGCGCGCGCGCGCGCCGCTCGATGCGCACGAGCAGCCGCTCGGTCGCGGCCCACGCCGGCGCCCACTCGTCCGCGTAGGCGGGCGCGAACGCGCGGAACGACACGGGCGGCGGCGCGTCGCGCCGGATGCGCGCGAGCGTGAGCCGGTGCGCGACGAGCTGGTTGAGCGCCGAGCCGCGCACCCACAGGCCGATCGCACTCTCGAACGGAACGAGCTCGGCGATGGGCAGGCCCTCGCGCGCGGCGCGCGCGAGGGCCTCCTGCTCGGCGCGCTTCGCGTCGAAGCCCTCGGCGTCGTTGTAGACGTCGTTGCGCGTCGTGAAGAGGAGCAGCACGAGGTCGGGCGCGAGTGCGCGTCCGTGCTTCGCGAGCGCGGCGAGCTCCTCGCGCTGTCCCCATCCTTCCTTGCCGAGCGCGACGACGTCGACCGGCCCGAGCCCCGGCCGCTCGTGCAGGTGGGCTTCGAGCCGCCGCGCCACGCCTTGCGCGAGCGGCACCGAGACGGCCGCGACGTACGAGTCGCCGAGCAGCACCACGCGCCGCGCGCCCGGCGCCTTCGGCGCCGGCTCGACGTCGTGCATGCCGAGCGTGTTGTGCGCATCGTCGCGCGCGAACTCGCGCGGGCGGATGAAGCCCGTCGCGTTCACCTCGTAGCCGAGCGTCGTCGCGGGCAGCGCGCGCAGCGCGAGCTCGGCCCCGACGAGCGCGAGCGCGAGCGCGGCGGCCGCGAGCGCGAGCTTCGCGGCGGGCCGCGCGCGCCGCGCGCCGTCGGTCACGCGCGCTCCGGCGCGTCGGTGCGCGCCGCATCGATCCGCGCGAGCGCCACGTCCACGATGCGCGCGTCGAGGCCGAGCGGCTCGGAGAGCGCGATCGCGACGCCCGGGTGCTCGGCGCGCGCCGCGTCGACGAGCCGCGGCAGGTCCTCCTGCGTGTGGCGGCCCGGCGACAGGAAGAAGGGATGGACGACGACCCGCGTCGCGCCCGCGGCGACGCACGCGGCGACCGCGTGCGCGAGGTCGGGCGGGACCACCTCGAGATGCGCGGTCGCCACGTGGGCGTCGGGCCGACGCGCGCGCACCTCGCGCGCGAGCGCCTCGAGCTGCGCGTTCGCTTCGGCGCGCCGGCTCCCGTGGTCGATCAGCACGATCGCGTTCACGGACGGGGGCTCGCCGTCACCAGTACGTCGTGGTCGCGACGAGCGGCGCGCGCACCTCGGTGCGGCAGGCGAGGCGCAGCTCGGCGTCGATGCGGTTGCGGCGCTTGATCTCGACCTCGCGCGGGGTCTCGGGAGCGAGCGCGTCGGCGCCCTCGAGGACGCGCATTCCGCAGCGCGCGCACACGCCGTCCGCGCCGCACGCACTCGCGACGGGGAGACCTGCCGCGCGCGCCGCCTCGAGCAGCTTCGTGCCGACGGCGACCTGCACGCGCACGCCCGACGGCTCGAAGCGCACCGGCACGAGCGCGGGCCGCGCGCCCGGCCCGGCCTCCGCCGCGGCCGGGTCGTGCGCGTCGTCCCTCGACGAGTCGTGCCGCGGCGTGCTCACGGCGGCCGAGCATACTGCGCGGGTGCGCGCTCCGCGCGGCGGGGCTCGCGCGCGGGGGCCTCTGGTAGGATGCCGGCCATGCCCACTGCCGGCCTGCTCGTGATCGGGAACGAGATCCTGTCGGGCAAGGTCGTCGACACGAACTCGCCCTATCTCGCGCGCGAGCTGCGCGAGCTCGGCGTCGATCTCGAGCGCATCCTCACCATCCCCGACGACGTCGACGGGATCGCGCGCGAGGTGCGCGCGATGAGCGCGGCCTACGACTTCGTGTTCACGTCGGGCGGAATCGGGCCTACGCACGACGACCTCACGATGGAGGGGGTCGCCCAGGCCTTCGGCCGCGCCATCGAGGAGAACGCCTCGATGATCGAGCGGATGGAGCGCGCGCAGGGCCGCGCGCCCAACGCGAGCCAGCGCAAGATGGCGATGATCCCTTCGGGCGCCGTGCTCGTCGACTCGGGCGACCTGTGGTTCCCGATCGTCGTGGTCGAGAACGTCCACATCTTTCCGGGCATCCCCGAGCTGCTGCAGAAGAAGTTCCAGTCGATCCGCGAGCGCTTCCGCGGCGTGCCGTTCCAGCTGCGGCGCGTGTACGTGACGCGCCACGAGAGCGACATCGCGCACTCGCTCAACGCGCTGCTCCAGGACTTCCCCGAGCTCATGCTCGGCTCGTACCCGCGCATCGGCGAGGAGCACTACCGCGTGCTGCTCACGCTCGAGTCGCGCGACGAGGGCTACCTCGAGCGCGCCGTCGCGTCGCTGCTCGAGCGCATCCCGAGCGACGCCGTCCACAGGGTCGAATAGCGAGCGTCGTGGACCCGGACGGCCGCGATGCGCTGCTGCGCGGACTCGCCTGGCTGCACCCGACGTGGATGGCGGCGGCGCTCGCGATCGCGTTCGCCGCGCTCCGCAGCGGGCTCGAGCTGCGGCGGCGCCGCGCGCGGCGCGGCGAGGGGCTCGCGGCCCTGCGGCGCTCGCACCTGCTCCGCGCGAAGCTCGCGCTCCCGCTGCTCGTCGCGGGCTTCGCGCTCGGGCCCGTCGCCGCGGTGCTCGCGCGCGACATGACGCCCTTCCGCACGCTGCACGCCTGGGTCGGCGTCGCGACGCTCGCGCTCTTCGTCGCGGCGGGCGTGACGGGGCACCGGCTCGAGGAAGGGGCGCTCCCCCTGCGCGCGCCGCACGCGCGGCTCGCGCTCGCCGCGCTGCTCGCATCCGCCGTCGCGTTCGCGACGGGCTTCGTGCTGCTTCCCTGAGTCGCGCGCGCCGGCCGGCGCGCGCTAGAGCACCTCGTTCGCGCGCTGGCGGAGCCAGTCGTCGGCGAGCACGAGACACGTCATCGCCTCGACGAGCGGGACGGCGCGCGGGAGCACGCACGGGTCGTGGCGGCCCTGCGCCTCGAGTACGACGGCGTGGCCCGCGCGATCGACCGTCTGCTGCGCGCTCGCGATCGTGGCCGTCGGCTTGAACGCGACGCGCAGCACGATGGGCTCGCCGTTGCTGATGCCGCCCTGCACGCCGCCGCTGCGGTTGCTCGGCGCGCGCGGCGCGCCGCCCTCGCCCGGGACGAACGGGTCGTTGTGCGCGAGGCCCGTCATGCGCGTGCCCGCGAAGCCGCTGCCGATCTCGAACCCCTTCGCGGCCGGGAGCGAGAGCATCGCGTGCGCGAGCTGCGCGTCGAGCTTGTCGAAGACGGGCTCGCCGAGCCCGGGCGGCACGTTGCGCGCGACGCACTCGACGACGCCGCCGAGCGAGTCGCCCGCGCGGCGCGCGGCGTCGATGCGCTCCGCCATCTCGCGCGCGGCCTCGGCGTCCGGGCAGCGCACCTCGTTCGCCTCGACCTGCGCGAGCGTCGCGCTCGCGGGGTCGACCTTCGCCTCGACCTCGTGCACGCGCGACACCCACGCGAGCACCTCGATGCCGGCGACCTCGCGCAGGAGCTTGCGCGCCACCGCGCCCGCCGCGACGCGCCCGATCGTCTCTCTCGCGCTCGCGCGCCCACCGCCCTGCCAGTTGCGGATGCCGTACTTCGCCTCGTAGGTGAAGTCGGCGTGCGACGGGCGGTAGACGTCCTTCATGTGCTCGTAGGCGCTCGGCCGCGCATCGGTGTTGCGCACGAGGATCGCGATCGGCGTGCCGAGCGTGCGGCCCTCGAACAGGCCCGAGAGGATCTCCGCCCGGTCGGCCTCCTGTCGCGGCGTCGTGAGCCGACTCTGCCCGGGGCGCCGTCGATCGAGATCGCGCTGGATCTCCGCCACGTCGAGCGCGAGCCGCGGCGGGCAGCCGTCGACGACGACGCCGACGCCGCCGCCGTGCGACTCGCCGAAGGTCGTGATGCGGAAGGCGCGGCCGAACGAGCTGCTCAAGAGGAATGGGCTCCACGGCGGGGAGGACGAGGGCGAATCGAGGCGCGGAGAGTACCGCGCCCCGCCGCCTCGCGTGCGAGGATGGCGCACGGGCCGCGTCACCGCGCGGCGCCCACCCGAGGTCCACAGCGCCATGTCGTCGCCCGCCGCCCCGTCGCCCTCCGTGGCGCGCCGCGCCTCGCGCGGAGCGCCCGACCGCAGCTGCCCGCGCGCGGGCGCGCGCCGCGGGCTGCGCGCGAGCGCCTCCGCGCCGCTCCCGCTGCTCGCGGTACTCGTCGCCGCGGTCCTCGCCGCGGGCGTCGTCTCGGCCGAGCCGGTCGACGACGGGCTCCTCGAGCTCGGGCGCGACCGCGCGAGTGCGATCGCTGCGCTCGGTCGGCCCCCCGTGCGCTGCGCGGCGCTGCCCGGCGACCGCACCGAGCTCTGCGAGTGGCACTTCGGCGACCGCGACGCCGCGTGGCGGCCGCTCGCGCGCGCGATCCGCACGGACGCGCGCGTCGGGCTCGTGTGCCGCTTCGAGCGCGAGAGCGGAGCGCGCGTGGCGCGCGGCTGCGAGGCGTTCCCGCGGCGCTCGAACCGCGAGGAGTTCGTCGCGCTGCGCCGCTACGGCAAGCGCGGCCTGAAGCAGCAAGCGGAGAACGAGCGCGCGCGCGAAGCGCGCGCGCAGGCGCTCGCGGAGCTCGGGAGCGCGCGCACGCTCGACGCCGTGGTGGGCGTCGTCGGCGCGGTTCCCGAGGAGTGCGTGGCAGACGCGGACGACGCGCTGTGCTCCTGGCGCACCACGTCGCACACGCCGGGCCACGGTACGCTCGCCGCCTCGATCGCCGCGAGCCCGCGCAAGAAGATCCGGCTCGCGTGTCGCTTCCCGCGCGACGGGTCGCCGAGCTCCTCGTCGCCGTGCACGGCCGCGGTGGGCGACTGAGGCGGGCGCCGCGCCGCCGCGTGCGACGGCCGGGCGCCTCGCACCCGAGCGTCGGCGCGCTTCGCTAGTCGCCCGTGCGGACGAGCACGACGAGCGCGCCGTCGGCCTGCGCCTCGCCGCCCGGCGACGGGGCGAACGCGAGCACGCGCGGCAGCGCCGCGAGCCACTCGGGGAGCTCGGCGCGCAGCACGGCGAAGCCGCCGCCCCGCCGGCCGCGCCCGTGGACGATGCGCACGACGGCCTGTCCGGCCGCCGCGGCGGCGGCGACCTCCCGCCGCACGCGCTCGCGCGCGGCCGCGGCGCGCAGCCCGTGCAGGTCGACCTCGCGCGTCGGCGCGAGCGCACCGCTGCACAGGCGCGCGAACGTCCGCGCCTTCACGCTCGCGCGGCGCGCGAGGCGGGGGTCGTCGGCGTCTTCGCGTGCGAACGCGTCGGACGCGCCGCCCGCAGCGCCGCGCGAGCGCGTCGTCCGCTCCCGCTCCCGCTCCCGCTCCCGCTCCCGCGCACCTGCGCCCGCCGGCGCCGCGGGGGGCTTTCGCGCGCGCACGCGCTCGGGCCCCCTGGGCAGCGGCTTCGCGTCGCCGACCGCGCGCGCGAAGTCGTCGGAGGGCGGCGTGCGGCGCGCAGTCATCGCGGGACGCTAGTCGGCGGTCGCGCGCGCGAGCGCGATCGCCTTGCGCGTCGCGGCGCCGATCGCGAGCGCGTCGAGCTCGGCGGGCGTCGCCCAGCGGTGCGCCTGCGGGCCGTCGAGTCGAACGCGCCCGCGCGGCGCGTCGGCCGCGAAGACGTGGAGGCGGAGCACGCGGTGCGAGAAGGTGTGCGACACCTCGCCTAGCAAGCGCACCCGCGCGACGGCGAGGCCCGTGCGCTCGCGCAGCGCGCGGTGCAGGCCGTCGGCCGGCGCCTCACCGGGCGCGAGGTCGCCGCCCGCGAGCTCCCACATGCCCGCCATGAGCCCCGCAGCCGGGCGCTTCGTGACCAGCACGCGCCCGCGCCGCGGCGCCCACGCGCACACGGCCTCGATCGGCGTCTGCGTCGTCCGCCGCGTCTTCACCGGCAGCGCGTCGGCGTCGCCGTGCGCGCGCGCGTCGCACGTCTTCGCGACGGGGCACACCAGGCAGCGCGGCGAGCGCGGCGTGCACACGAGCGCGCCGAGCTCCATCAGCGCCTGGTTCAGGTCGCCCGGGCGCTCGCCGCGCGCGAGCTCGCCCGCGCGCTCCCAGAGCGCGTCCATCACGGGCTTGCGCGCCGTGTCGTCGCGGACGCCGTCGAGGCGCGCGAGCACGCGCACGACGTTGCCGTCGACGATCGCCTCGGGTGCGTCGAACGCGATCGACGCCAGCGCGCCCGCCGTGTAGGGGCCGATGCCGGGCAGCGCGCGCAGCGCCTCCGCGGTGCGCGGGAACGCGCCGCCGTGCGCGAACGCGACCTCGCGCGCCGCGCGCTGCAGGTTGCGCGCGCGCGAGTAGTACCCGAGCCCCGCCCAGTGCGCGAAGACGTCGTCCTCGTCCGCGGTCGCGAGATCCTTGACGGTCGGGAAACGGGCGAGGAAGCGCTCGTAGTACGGGATCACCGTCTCGACGCGCGTCTGCTGGAGCATCGTCTCGGAGATCCAGATGGCATACGGGTCGCGCGTGCGGCGCCACGGGAGGTCGCGCCGGTTCGCGTCGTACCAGCGCAGCAGCGCCGCGCGCAGGCGCCGCGTGCGCGCGCGGCGCGCACCCGCCTCGCGCGCGTCGCTCACGGCCCGGTCGAGGCGAGCGCGTCGGGCGCGATCAGCGCGTCGACGTGCTCGCGCACCCACTTCGCGTCCCACCACTCGCGCGGGTCGACGTAGGTCGCGCCGACGAGGATCGCGAAGTGGAGGTGGTCGCCGCCGGCGAGCCCGGTCGCGCCCGAGCGGCCGAGCTCCCGCCCCTTCAGGACGTCGTCGCCCACCGCGACGTCGATCGACGACAGGTGCCCGTAGAGCGACGTCACGCCGAGCCCGTGGTCGAGCATCACGAGGTTGCCGTAGATGCCGTTCGGGCCGGCGAACACGACGACGCCGTCGTTCGACGCCGTGATCGGCGCGTGCGCGGTCGACGCGAGGTCGAAGCCGTAGTGCCGCGCCTGCGAGACGCGCTGCCCGTCGACCGTGTAGTGGCGCAGCTCGGCGAAGTCGCTCGTCACCTTCGAGTTCGCCATCTGCTCGAAGGCGCCGCGGAAGCGGCGGGGCGTGGGCGCGCCGACCGCGCCGCGGATGGTCTGCTCGCTCGTGACGCGCAGCTCCTCGTTGACGCGGCGGAAGGTCGCGACCGCGTCGCCGCCGTCGCCGAACTCGGCGGCGACGTTGTCGAGGAAGCGCTGCGACAGCGAGATCGGGACGGTCGGGAACGAAACGTCCTTGACGCGCACGGCGAGCCGCACCGTCGCCTCGTTGCCGGCCTCGTCGGTCGCGACGACGACGGGCACGGTGCCCGGCTCGACATCGATCGGCAGTGCATAGATGCAGGCCTCGCGGTCGTCGGCGAGCGTCGTGCCCGCGAAGAACGCGTCGCCGACGCGCACGCCGTGGCGGACGGTGTCGGCGCTCACGCGGTAGACCGCGACCGCCGAGCCGCCGCGCGTCGCGTAGGTGAGGCCCGTGTCGGAGGCGATGCGCGGCGGCGCGGTGTCGACGACGACCGGCACGCGGAGCTCCGCCTGGTTGCCGGCGAAGAAGTCCGACCACGCCCAGTCGCTCGCGCGGAGCACGAGCGTGGCGGGGCCGTCGGGAACGGCGAGTGTCTTCGGGTCGAGCGCGATCTCGACGCGTTCGTTCGTCTGCCTGTCCGCCGCGCCCGCGAGCAGCGCGCCGGGCCAGGCGCGCGCGTGGAGCGAGCGCGTCAGCAGCGGGCGCGCATCGGTGTCGACCTCGAGGAACGCCTCGACGCTGCGCAGGCCCGTCTGCGCGTCCGCCCACTCGACCTCGACGCGCGCGCCGCCGGTGCCGAGCGCGACGCGCGCGGGGGCCGTGATGGTCGGCGCCTCGCCTTCGAGCCGCGGCCAGGCGAACACGGCGCCGCCCGCGATCGCGGCGAGCACGAGAAGCAGCAGGAGCTTGCGCACGGTTCCCCCCTCCGGACGTTCGTTCGCGAGTGCGCGCGAGTCTATCGCTCGCGCCGCGCCTCGAAAGGAGCGCACGCGTGAGTCATGCTCGCGCCGGATCTGCACCCGATGCGCCCCTCGGTCGGCGCGCGCGGGAACGCGCGCGGCGCGCAGGGCGTCCGAAGGCCGGAGGACGACGCATGCAACGTCTCGCGCTCGTGCGACACGGTGAAACGGACGGCGAGTCGAGCGTCCGCTACCACGGCTCGACCGACGTCGCTCTCTCCGACGCGGGCCGCGCGCAGATGCGCGCGGCCCGGCGCCGGCTTCCCGACCAGGGCTTCGACCTCGCCATCGCGAGCCCCCTCCAGCGCTCGTGGCAGGCGACGCGCATCCTCTTTCCCCACGCGCCGATCGAGATCGTCGAGGAGCTCCGCGAGATCGACTTCGGCGAGTGGGAGGGGCTCACGGCCGAGGAGATCGCCGCGCAGGATCCGCCGGGCTTCCGGCACTGGCAGGAGCGCAGCGACGACTTCGCCTTCCCGGGCGGCGAGCACCGCGCCGCCTTCCGCGCGCGCGTGTCTCGCGGGCTCGCGCGCGTCGCGGCGCGCGGGCTGCACTCGGTCGTCGGCGCGCTCCACCACGGCGTGATCCGCGCGATCGCCGAGGAGCTCACCGGCGAGCGCTGGGAGGGCGGGCCGATCGCGCTCGGCGCGGGCGTCCTGCTCCGGCGCGATCCGAAGGGCGGCTGGACGTGCCGCGAGCTCGGCGCTCGTTAGGCGTCGCTCGCGTCCGTGCGCCCGCCGGGCACCGGCGTGAGCGCACGTTCCGGAGCCGCCACCGGTACCGCGACCCAGCGCGCCGTCGCCCGCGTGAGCACCGTGCCGTCGAGCGCGAGGATCTCGCCCGACGCGAAGTAGCTGCGGCCCTCGCGGCGGTCGAGCCGGCCGACGAGCTCGAGCGGCGTTGCCGTCGGCGCGGGTCGCCGGTAGCGCAGCTCGAAGTCGGCCGTCACGAGATGGAGGTCGGACGGGTCGCCGATCGCCTGGTGGATGGCGACGCCGAGCGTCTCGTCGAGCAGGGTCGCCTGGATGCCGCCGTGCACGACGCCGGGCGCGCCGCGCAGCAGCGCGTCGGCCGTGTAGCGCGCGCGCACCTCGCCGCCGGCGCGACGCCACACGAGCCGCAGCCCGCGCTCGTTGAACGGGCTGCAGCCGAAGCAGAGGTTGTCGGGGTCGTCGAGCAGGACGACGCCGTGCGGCGCGACGACCGCGCCGTCGGCGCTGCGCGCGGAGTCCGAGGAATCGGCGGAGTTGCGGTCGGCGTCCATGGCGCCGCATCGTAGGGAACGCGCGCACGGCCGCGCAGCGGGGCCGGTGGCGATGAAGCGGACGACGGACGGAGACGAGAGCGAGGCCGCGCGCGCGCGGCGCGCGGAGCGACGGCGGCGGCGCGAGGTGGCCGCGCGCCGCCAGATGGTCGTCTACGCGCTCGCCGTCGTCGGCCTCGCCGCCGCGTACTGGAATGCGCAGAGCTTCGGCGCGCGCACGGCCGAACGCGCGAGCCCGCGCGAGGCGGCGTTGCGCGAGGCCGCGCGCGACATGTTCCCGCGCTTCCGCGAGAGCGAGGACGACGCGTCCGCGGCGCTCTCGCCCGACGACCGCGCGTCGCTCGACGAGCAGCGCGCGCTCGTGCGCGAGCTCGCGCGCGAGCACGTCGGCCTCGCGCCGCGCGGCGGCGCGCTCGAGGACCTCCCCATCCTCCAGCAGCTCGTCGACGCGCACGTCGTCGCGCCGACGGACGCGTACGCGCAGCAGGCGCTCGGCGTCGTGCTGGGCGACGTGATGGCCGAGCAGCTCGGGCTCGAGTGGGCGATCGTCGACGACGACCTCGGCCGCTCGCGCGCGCTGCGGCTCGGGAAGACCGGCAACTGGTTCTTCCCCGTCACGATGATCTCGCGGCGCTACGGCGCGCACGCGCGCTCGCGCGACGAGGGCCTGCTCGACGACGGCGGCCCGCGCTACGGCGCGGTCGACGTCGACGCGCTCTACCGCGAGACCGCGGAGGCGGTCGCGCGCCTGCGCGCCGCTGCAGAGGGCGAGGCCGCGGCCGGACGTTAGGCGGGCGCGCGGCTAGACGAGCCCGTAGGCGAGCATCGCGTCGGCCACCTTGCGGAAGCCCGCGACGTTCGCGCCGCGCGCGTAGTCGACGGGCGCGGACGCGTCGCGCGGCTGCCCCATCGTCACGCACTGCTCGTGGATGTGCTTCATGATGCGGCGCAGCTCGAGGTCGACCTCCTCGCGCGTCCACGTCGTGCGCAGCATGTTCTGCGTCTGCTCGAGGCCGGAGACGGCGACGCCGCCCGCGTTCGCGGCCTTTCCGGGCGCGAACGCGACGCGCGCGTCGCGCAGCACGGAGACGGCCGCCGGCGTCGTCGGCATGTTGGCGCCCTCGATGACGGCGATGGCGCCGTTCGACGCGAGCGCGCGCGCGTCGTCCTCGTCGAGCTCGTTCTGCGTCGCGCACGGGAAGGCGAGCTGGCACGGCACGCGCCACGGACGCTCGCCCTCGTGGAACTCGGCGCCGAACTCCTTCGCGTACTCCGAGATGCGCCCGCGGCGCCGCGTCTTGAGGTCGATCACGAAGCCGAGCTTCTCCTCGTCGAAGCCGTCGGCGTCGTACACGTAGCCCGACGAGTCCGACATCGTGACGACCTTCGCGCCGAGCTGCATCAGCTTCTCGGCCGCGTACTGCGCGACGTTCCCCGAGCCCGAGATCGCGCAGACCTTGTCGGCGAGGCCGTCGCGGCGCGCCGCGAGCATGTTCTCGGCGAAGTAGACGGCGCCGTAGCCCGTCGCCTCGGTGCGCACGAGGCTGCCGCCGAACGCGAGCCCCTTGCCGGTGATCGCGCCCGTGAAGCGGTTCGAGAGACGCTTGTACTGCCCGAACAGGAAGGAGATCTCGCGCGCGCCGACGCCGATGTCGCCGGCCGGCACGTCGGTCGTCGCGCCGACGTGGCGGAAGAGCTCGGTCATGAACGCCTGGCAGAAGCGCATGACCTCGCGGTCGCTCCTGCCCTTCGGGTCGAAGTCCGAGCCGCCCTTCCCGCCGCCCATCGGGAGCGTCGTGAGCGAGTTCTTGAACGTCTGCTCGAAGGCGAGGAACTTGAGCACGCTCTGCGTGACGCTCGGGTGGAAGCGCAGGCCGCCCTTGTACGGGCCGATCGCGTTGCTCCACTGCACGCGGTAGCCGCGGTTCACGTGCGCGCGGCCCTCGTCGTCCTCCCACGTGACGCGGAACGAGATGACGCGGTCGGGCTCGGTGAGGCGTTCGAGGATGGCGTCGCGGTCGTACTCGCGATGCGCCTCGAGGAACGGCACGACGTCCGACATCACCTCGTGCACGGCCTGGTGGAACTCGGTCTCGCCGGGGTTGCGCGCCGCGACCTCGCGCATCAGGGATTCGAGCGCACCGCTCTCCGGCATCGCGCCTCCTAGTCCTCGTGCGCGCGCAGCCTGGCGAGCACGCTGTAGTCCTCGAGCGTCGTCGTGTCGCCGACGGTCTCCTTGCCGGCGGCGATGTCGCGCAGCAGCCGGCGCATGATCTTGCCGGAGCGCGTCTTGGGCAGCGCCTCGGTGAAGCGGATCTCGGAGGGGCGCGCGATCGCGCCGATCTCCTTCGTCACGTGCTTGCGCAGGTCGGCGGCGAGCGCATCGTCGGCGTGCGTGCCGCCGATCGGGGTGACGAAGGCCACGATCGCCGTCCCCGTGATGTCGTCGGGTCGTCCGACGACGGCGGCCTCGGCGACCACGTCGTGCGACACGAGTGCGCTCTCGACCTCCATCGTTCCGATGCGGTGCCCCGACACGTTCATCACGTCGTCGACGCGCCCCATCACCCAGAAGTAGCCGTCGCCGTCGCGGTGCGCGCCGTCGCCCGCGAAGTAGGTGTTCTCGAACTTCGACCAGTAGGTCTCGCGGAAGCGCGCCGGGTCGCCCCAGATGCCGCGCAGCATGCCGGGCCACGGCTTGCGCAGGACGAGCAGGCCGCCGCCGGGCGGCTTCGCGACCTTGCCGTCCTCGCCGAGCACCTCGGGGTGGATGCCGGGGAACGGCAGCGTGCACGAGCCCGGCTTGGTGCCGACGGCGCCGGGGAGCGGCGAGATCATGATCCCGCCCGTCTCCGTCTGCCACCACGTGTCGACGATCGGGCAGCGCTTGCCGCCGATGACCTCGTGGTACCAGATCCACGCCTCGGGGTTGATCGGCTCGCCGACCGTGCCGAGCAGGCGCAGCGACGACAGGTCGTGCTTCTTCGGGAGCGAGTCGCCGAGGCGGATGAACGTGCGGATCGCCGTCGGCGCCGTGTAGAAGACGTTCACGCGCCAGCGCTCGATGATGTCCCACCAGCGGTCGGGCGCCGGGTGCGTCGGCGTGCCCTCGTACATCAGCGTCGTCGCGCCGTTCGCGAGCGGCCCGTACACGACGTAGCTGTGCCCGGTGATCCAGCCGATGTCGGCCGTGCACCAGTACACGTCGCTGTCCCGGATGTCGAAGATCGCCTTGTGCGTGGTCGCGACGTGCGTGAGGTAGCCGCCCGTCGTGTGCAGGATGCCCTTCGGCTTCCCCGTCGTGCCGCTCGTGTACAGGATGAAGAGCGGGTGCTCGGCGTCGAGCTTCGCGGGCTTGCAGTCGGCCGACGCCTCGGCCATCAGGTCGTGCCACCACAGGTCGCGCCCCGCCTTCATCGCCGTGCCGCTCTTCGTGCGCTGCACGACGATGACGCGCTCGACGCACGACGCGCCGTCGACCGCCGCGTCGACGGCGGGCTTGAGCGGGAAGGGCTCGCCCTTGCGGAAGCCGCCGTCGGCCGTGACGACGACCTTCGCGCCCGCGTCCTCGATGCGGTCGCGCAGCGCCTCGGCCGAGAAGCCGCCGAACACGATCGAGTGCGGCGCGCCGATGCGCGTGCAGGCGAGCATCGCGATCGCGAGCTCGGGGATCATCGGCATGTAGAGCGCGACGCGGTCGCCCTTCGCGACGCCCTGCGCCTTCAGCACGTTCGCGAACTTGCACACCTCGCGGTGGAGCTCGCCGTACGTGAGGACGCGCGTGTCGCCCGGCTCGCCCTCCCAGACGATCGCGGCCTTGTTGCGCCGCCACGCGCCCGGCCCCTCGACGTGCCGGTCGAGGCAGTTGTACGAGACGTTGAGCTTCCCGCCGACGAACCACTTCGCGAAGGGCGGCTTCCAGTCGAGCACCTTCTTCCAGGGCGAGAACCAGGAGACGTGCTCCTTCGCCATCTTCGCCCAGAAGCGCTGCGGGCTCTTCCCGAGCTCGCGGTACTCCGCGACCTGCTTGCGGCTCCAGCTCGCCTCCTTCGCGAACTCCTTCGACGGCTTGAAGACGCGCTTCTCCTTCAGCAGGGACTCGATGTCGGCCATGTCGTCGGTGTGCTCCCGTCCGCGGTTCGCGCGCTCTCGCCTAGCCTGCGATCCAGGCCTCGACCTCGTCGATGCGCTTCGGGATCGCGGTGTTGAGGTTCTCGCAGCCGTCCGCGGTCACGACGACGTCGTCCTCGATGCGCACGCCGATGCCGCGCAGGCTCTCCGGCGCGTTCGCGTCGTCCTTCGCCACGTAGAGCCCGGGCTCGACCGTGAACACCATCCCGGGCTCGAGCGGGCGCGCGTCGTCGCCCTTCGTGTACGAGCCCGCGTCGTGGACGTCGAGGCCGAGCCAGTGCGAGGTGTTGTGCATGTAGTAGGCGCGGTGCGCCTCCTTCGCGACGAGGTCGTCGACCGTGCCGTGCAGGAGGCCGAGCGACACCATCCCCTCGACGAGCGTGCGCACCGTCGCGCGGTGGATCTCGGGCAGCGTGGCGCCCGGCCGGCACAGTGCGAGCGCGGCGCGCTGCGCCTCGAGCACCACCTCGTACACGGCGCGGCACGGCGCCGAATAACGTCCGCCGACCGGGTACGTGCGCGTGACGTCGGAGGCGTAGCCCTCGAGCTCGCAGCCCGAGTCGACGAGCACCAGGTCGCCCGCGCGCAGGCGCGCGTCGTTGCGCACGTAGTGGAGGACGGTGGCGTTGGCGCCGCCGGCGACGATCGTGCCGTACGCCGGGCCCCAGCCGCCGCGCCGTCGATAGGTGTAGTCGAGCACGGCCTCGAGCTCGTACTCGAAGACGCCGTCGCGCGCGAGCCGCGCGGCCTCGCGGTGCGCCTCGGCGGTGATGGCCGCCGCGCGCCGCATGCGCGCGAGCTCGTCCTCGCTCTTGAACAGGCGAAGCTCGTGCACGAGCTCGCGCGGGTCGAGGATGCCGGGCGCCGCGACGACGCCCTGCCGCGAGCGGCGCCGCATCGAGTCGAGCGCGCCGACGACGAGCGCGTCGAGCTTCGCGTCGCGGCCGAGCTGGTGGTAGACGCGCTTCGCCTTCGCCAGGCACTTCGGGATCTCGTCCGCGAGCTCCGAGACGGGGAACGCCTCGTCGGCGCCGAAGTCGGCCTTCGCGCCCTCGACGCCCGGGCGGTAGCCCGTCCAGATCTCGGCCTCCTTCTCGCGCGCCTGCACGAAGAGCGTGAACGGCGGGCCGCCGTCGGTGCGCAGCACGGCGACGGCGTCGGGATGGTCGAAGCCCGTGAGGTACCAGAAGTCGCTGTCCTGGCGGAACGGGTACTCGGTGTCGTTCGCGCGCGTCGCGAGCCGCGCGCCGACGACGACGGCGACCGCGTCCCGGCCCATCGCGTCGAGGACGCGCTGTCGGCGTTCGGCGAACACGCGCGGAGTCTACACGCGCTATCGCGGCGGCGCGGCCGCCGCGCACTCGACGGCGACGGCGTCGTCGCACACGGTGGCGCAGAGGTCGCCGGCGGGCGTCGCCGCCGCTGCGTAGTAGAGCCCCGCGGCGCCGTCGCGCGCGCTCGCGTGACGCGGCATGCGGAGCGACTCGACGCGGCCTTCGCGGACGACGTGGACGATGCCCGACCAGCGCGTCACGAGCACGGCGCCGTCGCCCGCGAACGCGACGTCCTGCACGAAGTCGAGCGCGCGCGGGAAGTGCGCGTCGAGGAGCAGGCCGCGGCCCGGCGCGACGAGCGCGTGCGGATCCGCGCCGCCCGCGAGCTCGGCGAGGCGCAGCTCGTCGCCGACCACGACCGCCCCGACGCCGCGCGCGCCGACGCCCGCGCCGTCTCCCGCGCCTCTGCCCGCCTGCGGCGCGGGCGCGGGTGCGAAGCGCACGAACTGGAGCTCGACTTCGCGGCCTTCGGCGTCGGCCTCGATGCGCGCCCGTTCGCGTCCGTGCGCGTCGAGCACGATCGCGGGGTGGAGCGATGCGGGCGCGGGCGCGTCGTCGCGCCGCCGGACGAGGTCGGTCGCGATCCACCAGCGCGCGCCGCCCGGATCCCAGGCGATCGTCTTGGGTGCGACGACGAAGCCGTCGGGCGGCGCGAGCGGGGCCTCGAGCACGAGCGCGCCGTCGGGCGCGAACACGACGAGCGAGCCGGTCGCGTCCGGGTCGCCGCCCGTGCCGCCGTAGCGCGACACGCCGATGGCGCCGCCGGGCCCGAGCGCGAGCTCGTTCAGCCCGAGCCCGAGCGCGCCCAGGTGCACGACCGCGCCGCTCGCGGGCTCGACCCAGCCCGCCGGCTCGAAGAAGGTCGTGAAGTAGACGCGGCCGTTCGGGTGCGGGAGCACGTCCCACGTCCCGGCGCGCGCGCCGGCCGCGGCAGCGACGTCGAGCGGCGCGAGCATGCGCTCGCTCCGCAGGTCGAAGCGGCCGACGGCCTGCGGGCCGGGCGCGCGCAGGTCGCCCGACGGGTCGCCGCCCGCGTCGCGCATCGCGCTCCAGAACGGCGCCATCCCGAAGTAGAGGACGCCGTCGCGCGCCTCGCCGTACCAGGCGCAGTACCGCTCGCTCGCGCTCTCGAGGATGGAGGGCGGGAGGAAGTGGAAGGAGCGCCGCGCGGCCGGTGCGGGCTCGGGCGGCGTCGCGGCGTGCCCGGCGCAGCCGCCCGCCGCTCCGAGCAGGCCCAACCCGAGCGCGGCCGCGGCGGCCGCAGCGAGCGCGGCCCTGCCTGTCGCAGCGAGCGGGGCCCCGCCGGCCGCAGCGAGCGTCGCCGCGGCGGTCGCGGCGCGCGCCGTTGCCGCGCGGGCCGCGCGTGGGACCCGGAATGCGAACGCGATCGCGCCCGAGGTCGCCCCGCCCGCCATGACCGCGCCGCACCGCCGACCGGCCAGGGCGCCGCCGCGAGTGGCACCGCCGCCGGATGTGGCATCTATCCCAAACATACGATTCTGAACATGTTTCCGAGACAGGGTCGCCCCGCATCCGGAGGGTGCACTCGTCGTGGGTGCATCCGTGGTTGGCAGAGGACGGCGCCGGGCCGGGCCGCCGGACCGCGATGAATCGCGGACTTGGCCCGCGATCACCGCGCCCACGCCTTGGCACGCATCCTGCTCTAGCCCCCGACCGTCAGGAGATCTGATACGGCCGGGTCGGGGATTAAACGGGCGCGTTCCCCGGCCCGGTCGGTTTCCTGGCCGAGGACCCGAGACCCAAGGCGCTTTCCCCCAGATCGCATCCTTCCCTCTTCCTCGCCAGACAGATCTACCCGAACCACGGGCCCCGGCTGAAGGTCAGCCGGGGCCTTTTTCGTTCCGGGCGCGAGCGAGAGAGCGGATGCGAGTGCGCACGCCGCGCCGACTCAGCGCCGTTGCCGACGCCGCGACCGAGCCGCGAGCGCCGCGAGCCCGACGGCCGCGAGCGCGCCCGTGCCCGGCTCGGGGATGACGGCGACCCATGCCTCGGTGAAGCCACTCGGGTTGGTGCCGTAGCCGACGATCGTCCTTCCGTCGGCCGAGACTCCGTAGGCGTAGGAGAGGATCCAGCCCGCGAGATCGACGCCGAGTGAGCCGAGCACGACGTCGAGCTCTCGCATCCCGTCGCCGGCGGTCCACAGGAACGCCTCGTCTCCGGATGCGCTGCTGCCCTTGCCGACGATCGTCGCGCCATCGGCGGATACGCCATAGGCGACGCTGTCGAAGCTGCCGCCGGCGAGGTCGCCCAGGCCGACCATGCCGTCGGCCGTCGTCCAGCGGAACGCCTCGAGTCCGGATGCGCTCGTGCCCGCACCGACGATCGTGGAGCCATCGGCGGACACTCGGTTGGCAACGCTGAAGTAGTCCCCGCCGGCGAAATCACCGAGCCCGATCATGTCGTCGCCCTCGGTCCAGCGGAACGCCTCGATTCCGGATGCACTGGTGCCGTAGCCGACGACGGTGAGGCCATCGGCGGAGATGCCCGTGGCCAGGCTGTTGGAGCTCCCGCCGGCGAGGTCGCCGAGGCCGACCATGCCGCCGCTCGCCGTCCAGCGGTACGCCTCGGATCCGAACGGGCTGCTTCTGTACCCGACGATGCTGTTGCCATCGGCAGAGGCGTCGTTCGCGCTGGTACCGATGAAGAAGGTGGTGAGGCCGCCGAGCTCGACGATGCCTCCGCCCGCGGTCCAGCGGACCGCCTCGCCAGCGGACGCGCTGATGCTGTAGCCGACGATGGTCGAGCCATCGCCGGACACGCCGTAGGCGACGCTATGGGAGCGTCCGCCGGCGAGCTCGCCGAGCCCGACCATGCCACCGCCCGAAGTCCAGCGGAACGCCTCGAATCCAGATGCACTGGTGCCGTAGCCGACGACGCTGGAGCCGTCGGCGGACGCAGCGAGCGCAACGCTGTGGAAGGCCCCACCCGCGAAATCCCCGAGCCCCGTGAACGAGACTGCAGAACCCTCGTTAGGTGAGATGGAGAGACCGACGAGCACGCCGAGCAGCGGGAGCCGCGAGACGATGCGGCGCAGCGGGCACGAACGCGGCCGGAGCATCGAGGCCTCCCCTCCCGAGCAGCGAGCGAGGCCGAGGAGCACTCGCTCCTGGCGCGGGAAGGCTGCGACCGCGAGCCGCGAGCCGCGCGCGAAAGCGCGGCCGACGTTAGTCCGCCGCGCCGTCGTCCTCGGCGTCGCCCGCGCGGTCGGCGAGGACGCCGGCGACCTCGTCGCCGAACTCCTTCGCGAACCAGCCCTTGATCTCCTTGCGGCCGTCGAGGGCGGCGGCGGAATCGGGCGGGTCGATGGCCATGGCCTCGAGGGCGGAGTTCGGGCAGAGGACGCCGGGGTCGAGGCCGAGCTCGCCGGCGCGCGTCGTGCGCCAGCGCTTGAGGTGGGTGAGGCGGCGCTCGGCGCGGCGGTCCATGCGGCGGCGGCCGTTGCCCTCGAGCTTCGGGATGGGCCCGTGGCCCTCCTTCTTGCCCTCGCGCACGGCCTCGAGGAGGTCGCTGCCCATGCGGCGCACGATGAGCTCGGAGACGCCCTTGATCTCGGCGAGCGCGGCCTGCGTGCGCGGCTTCGCCTCGGCGATGTCGAGCAGCGTGCGGTTGCCGAGCACCTTGAAGGGCGGGCGGTCGATCTCTCTCGCGCGCTTGTCGCGCAGCAGATAGAGCTCGCGCAGCACGCCCAACGACTTCGGGTCGAGCTTCTTGGCGCCCTTGATGCGCAGGTAGCCGAGCTTGTCGAAGCCGCGGCTCGGCCACTGGCGCTTCGTGAGCGCTTCGAACTCGGCCTGCGCCCACTCGAGCCGCTTCGCCTTGCGCAGCTCCCTCTCGAGCTTGTCCGTCAGGCGGATGAGGTACTGCACGTCGGACGCGGCGTAGGTGAGCTGCTCGTCGGTGAGCGGGCGGCGCGACCAGTCGGAGCGCTGCTCGTCCTTCGGCAGCTTCACGCCGAAGTGGTGCTCGATCAGCGCCGAGAGCCCGACGGCCGGGTAGCCGAGCAGCTGCGCGCTCACCATCGTGTCGAACAGGTTCGCGAACTCGAAGCCGCAGTCGCGCTTCAGCACGTAGATGTCGTACTCGGCGGCGTGGAAGACGACGCGCACGTCGGGCGAGGCGAAGAGCGGCGCGAGCGGCGCCAGCTCCGACGGCCCGCCGAGCGCGAGCGGGTCGACGAGGTACGTGTTCTTCGCGGTGGCGATCTGGACGAGGCAGGTCTTGTCGAAGTAGTGGTAGAAGCTGTCGGCCTCGGTATCGACGGCGACGATCTTCTCTTTCAGGAGATCCTGAGCGAGAGCCTCGAGGTCGCTCTGCCGCTCGATGATCACGAAATCTGCCACCATGCCCTCGACTGGATCCAAGCCAGGATCCTTCTGCTCGAGCTCGAAGAAACCGCGGTCGGGCCCGGCGATGGAGGGAAGGCTCTCCGGGGCCCCGTCCGGCGTCGAGGAGGGCGTCGGCCGGACGCGCCGACTCTAGCCGACGCCCCATGCCCCCGAAACGGGCGAAGTCCGCCCCTATACTCGCCGGCCGTGCACGCGCTCGTGGAGGTCGACGGCAGCCCGCGCCCGGAGCAGGCGATCGAGCGGGCGGCCGAGCGGCTCGCCGGCCAGCTCGCTGGCAGCCCCGCCGATGGGCCTGCGGGCGCGCGGCCTTCGGGCGCCGCGCCGGGCTGCGACCTCGCCCTCCTCTTCGCGACCTCCTCCCACGGCGCGCTCGAGCGCGACGCGGCCGAGGCCCTCGGCCGTGCGCTCGGCGCGCGCGAGGTCGCGGCGGCACAGGTGGGCGGGCTGCTCGCCCCCGGCCACGAGCGGGTCGGCCTCCCGGGCGTCGGCATCGTCGCGCTTCGCGGCGGCTCGCGCGTCCACGCGGTCGACGACGCGCGCGGTCGCGAGGCCGAGGTCGGCGAGGAGCTCGCCCACGCGCTCGGCCCGTTCGACGCCGCGGGCCGCGACGCGCTGCTCGTCGTCGCCTGCGCCGGCGAGCTCGACGCGCGCGCGCTCGTGCGCGGCCTCGCGGCCTGCGCGCCGGCGCGTGTGTTAGGCGCGGGCGTCGAGGGGCCCGGCGGTGGCGCGGCCACCATCGTCGCGAACGGCGAGCGGGTGCGCGGCGGCGTGCTCGGGGTGCGCGTGCGCGGGGGTGCGCCGCCCGCCGTCGAGCTCGCGCCCGGCGTGCGGCTCGGCCCGCCGCTGCGCGTCGGGCGCGCGAGCGGCCACTGGGTGCACGAGCTCGAGGGCGCGAGCGCGCTCGAGGAGCTGCGCGACGCGGCGGGCGCGCTCTGGGACGACGAGCGCCGCGCGCTGCGCAGCGTGCTCGTCGCGCTCCCGCCGCCGCCGTGCGCGGACGCGGCGTGTGCTTCGCACGCGGCGCAAGCGGGCTCCGCGCTGGAGGCGGCCCCGCACCCGGCGCACGTCCGCGCCATCGTCGGCATCGACGCCGCGGCCGGCGCGATCGCGCTCCCCGAGCCCGTTCGCGAGGGCTCGCTCCTCGCCTTCGCGCACCGCGACGCGCTCGCCGCGCGGGACGCGCTCTCGGCCGCGGCCGAGCGCCTTCGCGAAGCGCCGCGCGCCGCGCCCGCGGCCCTCGGGCTCGCGCTGTCGTGCGCGCGCCGCGGCACCGCGCTCTTCGGCGAGGACGGGCTCGAGGCGGCCTACCTGGCGCGGGCGTTCGGCGCCGCGCCGTGGCTCGGGCTCGTCGGCGCGTGGCAGGTCGGGCCGGCGCCGTGCGGCGGGGCGGGCCCGGCGGCCGCTGCGCTCCATCCATCCTTGATGACGCACACGGGCGTCCTCGCCGCGCTCGGCGGCGCGGAGCCCGACCCCTTGCAGCCCGATGGCGGTCCGTGGTAGCTGTTGTTCCGGATATGAGACAGTAGTTCTGATATCCGGAACGAATTCGCCCGCAGCCCCCGGACCCTCGCATGGCCTCCCCTCCCGATCTCCGCGCCGACTCGCCGCTCGGCACCGTCGACAAGGCGATCGACATCCTCTTCCACCTGCACGCGCAGGGCGGCTCCACCGGCGTGAGCGCGATCGGGCGCGCGCTCGCGATGCCGAAGTCGAGCGTGCATCGCCTGCTCGGCGCGCTCCGCCACCGCGGCCTCGTCGAGCAGGACGAGCGCGGGCGCTACCGGCCGGGCATCGGGCTCCTCGCGCTCGGGCTCGGCGTGCTCGAGCGCGAGCCCGTCGTCGCCGCCGCGCGCCCCGTGCTCGAGCGCGAGGCCGAGGCGCTCGGCGAGACGCTCTTCCTCGTCGCCGCGCGCGCGGGCCGGCTCGTCGTGCTCGACAAGGTCGAGGGGACGGGCTTCCTGCGCGCCGCGCCGCGCGTCGGCCAGGCCGTGCCCGCGCACGCGACGGCCGTCGGCAAGCTCCAGCTCGCGTTCGCGCCCGACGCACTCGAGCCCGCCGAAGCGAACGCGGGCGCGAGCGCGCCGCCGCTCGAGGCCTTCACCGCCGCGACGCACGTCGACGCGCGCGCGCTCGCGCGGGAAGTCGAGCTCGCGCGCGAGCGCGGCTACGCGGCGAACGTCGACGAGTGGATCGCGGGCCTCTCCGTGATCGCGGCGCCCGTGCTGCGCGGCGGCCAGCTCGTCGCGCAGGTCGCGCTCGCCGCGTCGTCGCCGCGCGTCGCCGAGCTCGGCGTCGGCGCGCTCGGCGAGCGCGTGCGGAAGACGGCGGACGCGATCGCCGCGCGCCTCGAACTCGACCCCCGTCCGGCGGCGCGGGCCGCCGACGCGAACGGCGCGCGCCGCGCGCCGCCGGTGCCCCGCCGCGCGCGAAGCGCACCAGGAGACTCCCGATGAAGGATTCCCGATGAAGGTATGGATCGACGGACGCATCGTGGAGGCCGCCGACGCGCGCGTCTCCGTGACCGACCACGGCCTGCTCTACGGCGACGGCGTCTTCGAGGGCATGCGCGTCTACCACCGGCGCGTGTTCCGGCTGGCCGACCACCTGCGCCGCTTCCGCGCCGGCCTCGACGCGATCGGCCTCGCGCTGCCCGGCGGCATCGAGGGCGTCGAGAAGGCCGTGCTCGAGACGGCGCGCGCCTACGGCCGCGACGAGGCCTACCTGAGGCTCGTCGCGACGCGCGGCGCGGGCGGGCTCGGCGTCGACCCGACGCTATGCGAGCGCCCGACGCTCTTCTGCATCGCCGACGCCATCCGCCTCTACGACGCCGCGAAGCTCGCGCGCGGCATCGACCTCGTCACCGTGAGCGTGCGCCGCCCCGCGGCCGACGCGCTCGACCCGCGCGTCAAGAGCCTCAACTACCTCAACAGCGTGCTCGCGAAGCGCGAGGCGAGGCTTCGGGGCGCGGACGAGGGGCTCATCCTCAACGCGCAGGGCCTCGTCGCCGAGGCCGCCGTCGCGAACGTGTTCACCGTGCGCGACGGCGTGCTGACGACGCCGCCGCCGTCCGACGGCTGCCTCGAGGGCATCACGCGCGCGAGCGTCCTCGAGCTCGCCGCGCGCCTCGGCATCGCCGCCCGCGAGGCCTCACTCGGCCGCTTCGACCTGTTCGCCGCCGACGAGGTCTTCCTGACGGGAAGCGGCGCGCGCATCGTGCCCGTCGGCACGTTCGACGGCGCCGTCGTCGGCCTCGGCGGACGCGGCCCCGTCACGCAGCGCATCGACGACGCCTTCGGCCCCTACACGAAGGAGCGCGGCACGGCGTTCTGAGGGCGCGCGGCTATTCTCCGCCGGCCGCCGCCCCTTCCCTCGCGGTCGTGCCCGAACGGAGAACCTCGTGCGCTGGTCGAAGGCCTTCATTCCGACGCTTCGCGACGACCCGGCCGATGCGGAGGCGGCGAGCCACAAGCTGCTCGTGCGCGGCGGCTTCATCCGCCAGCTGATGGCGGGCTCGTACGCGCTGCTGCCGCTCGGCCAGCGCGTCGCGCGCAAGGTCGAGGCGATCGTGCGCAAGGAGATGGAGGCGATCGGCGCACAGGAGTTCGTGCTGCCGTGCCTGCAGCCGAGCGAGCCGTGGGAGCGCTCGGGGCGCTGGCAGACGATGGGCGAGGAGCTCTTCCGCCTGCGCGACCGCAAGGGCGCCGACCTCGCGCTCGGCATGACGCACGAGGAGATCTTCTCGGTGATCGCGAGCGAGCTGCGCTCGTACAAGCAGCTGCCGCAGGCCTGGTACCAGTTCCAGACGAAGTTCCGCGACGAGGCGCGTCCGAAGAGCGGGCTCCTGCGCGTGCGCGAGTTCACGATGAAGGACTCGTACTCGTTCGACCTCGACGAGGCCGGGCTCGACGCGTCGTTCGACCGCCACTTCGAGGCCTATCGCAAGATCTTCGCGCGGCTCGGGCTCGACGCGATCGCGGTCGAGGCGTCGTCGGGCAACATGGGCGGCAGCGACTCGATCGAGTTCATGGCGCGCAGCGACGCCGGCGAAGACTGGGTCGCCGTCTGCGCGAGCTGCGGGTATGCGGCGAACTTCGAGAAGGCGACGTCGAAGCTCGCGCCCGTCGAGGACGCGCCCGCGGCGAGCGCCGCACCCGAGAAGTTCCCGACGCCCGGCGTGCGCACGATCGACGACCTCGCGCGCATGCAGGGCGGCGCGCCGGCCGAGCGGCAGGTGAAGACGCTCGTGTACGTCGTCGACGGCAAGACGGTGCTCGTGCTGCTGCGCGGCGACCACCAGCTCGTCGAGCAGAAGCTGCGCGACCAGGTCGAGGCGAGCGAGCTGCGCCCGGCGACGGGCGACGAGATCGTCGCGGCGATGGGCGCGCACGCGGGCTCGCTCGGCGCGGTCGGCGTCGCGCACTTCGCGATCGCCGACGAGGCGCTGCGCGGACGCGCGAACATGGTGACGGGCGCGAACGAGGACGACTTCCACCTGCGCGGCGTCGACGTCGAGCGCGACATCGACGTGAAGGGCTGGCTCGACCTGCGCGAGGTGAAGGCGGGCGAGGCGTGCCCGATGTGCGAGAGCGCGCTCGGCGTCGCGAAGACCGTCGAGGTCGGGCACATCTTCAAGCTCGGCACGAAGTACGCGGAAGCGCTCGACGTGAAGGTCCTCGGCGAGGACGGCAAGCAGCGCACCGTGATCATGGGCTCGTACGGCATCGGCATCGGCCGCAACGTCGCGGCGGTCGTCGAGGCGCACCACGACGAGAAGGGCATCTGCTGGCCCGTGAACGTGGCGCCCTACGAAGTGGTCGTGAGCGTGCTCGACGCGAAGCAGGTCGAGCCGCTCGAGGCCGGCGAGCGCATCTACGAGAAGCTCCTCGCCGCCGGCATCGACGCGATCCTCGACGACCGCGACGAGCGGCCGGGCGTCAAGTTCAAGGACGCCGAGCTCGTCGGCATCCCGTTCCGCATCACGGTCGGCCCGAAGGGCCTCGCCGAGGGCAAGGTCGAGGTGGTGCGCCGCCGCGACGGCGAGACGTCGAAGCTCGACGTCGAGAAGGCCGCCGACCACGTCGCCGAGCTCGTGCTCGAGAGCCGGCGTTAGGCGGGGCGCGGACGTGGCCGTCGGGCGGCTCGGACGCATCGCGGGCGGCGCGGGCGGCGTGCTCGTCGCGCTCGCCGCGTCGATGATCGGGCTCTCCGAGATGGGCGAGGTGGTCGTGATCCACAGCGCGGCCGCGGGCGGCGCGGGGGCGCGCGCGACGCGCATCTGGGTCGTCGACGACGACGCGGGCCTCCTCGTGCGCGGGTCGGCCGGCAAGGGCTGGGTGGCCGACGCGGTGCGCGCGGGCACCGTCGAGCTCGACCGCGCGGGCGCGACGCGGCGCTACCGCGTCGTCGAGCGCCCGGGCGACGACGCGCGGCGCGACGTGAACGCGCGCATGCGCGCGAAGTACGGCTTCGCCGACCGCGCCATCGGCTGGCTGCGCGACTACGACGCGTCGACGCCGCTGCGGCTCGTGCCGCTCGACGCCGCGCCCGCGCCGCGCGGCACCGGCGACTAGCGATGGCCCCGCGCACCGTCCACCTCGTCGACGGGCACGTCTACATCTTCCGCGCCTGGTTCGCGATGTCGGAGATGCGCGCGCCCGACGGACGCCCGACGCACGCGGCCTACGGCTTCGCGAACATGCTGCTGCGGCACCTGCGCGAGCGGCGGCCCTCGCACATGGCCGTCTGCTTCGACCACGCGATGACGAGCTTCCGGAACGAGCTGTTCCCGGCCTACAAGGCGCAGCGCGGCGAGCCCGACGCCGACCTCGAGCTGCAGTTCGACCTGTGCCGGCGGGCGGCCACGGCGCTCGGCTTCCCCGTCTTCGAGTGCGAGGGCTTCGAGGCCGACGACGTGATCGCGACGCTCGCGCGAGGGCTGCTCGCGAAGCCCGACGTCGAGGTCGCGATCCACACGACGGACAAGGACCTCTCGCAGCTCGTGCGCGAGGACGGGCGCGCGTGGCTCGCGGACTTCGGCAAGGACGACGTCGTCGACGCGGACGCGGTGCGCGCGAAGTTCGGCGTCGACCCCGCGCAGATCCCCGACTACCTCGGCCTCGTCGGCGACAAGGTCGACAACCTGCCGGGCGTGCCGGGCGTCGGGGCGAAGACGGCGGCGGCCGCGCTGCGCGCGTTCCGGCGCATCGAGGACATCCCGGCCGACGCGGCGCGCTGGGACGGGCTCGGCATCCGCGGCGCGGCGCGCGCCGCCCTGCGCATCGCCACGCACCGCGACGCCGCGCTCGCGACGCGCGCGCTCGCGACGGTGCGCGCCGACGTGCCCGGCCTGCGCGCCGGGCTGCGCGAGCTCGCGCTGCGCGGCGCCGATCGCGCGGCCGTCGAGCCGCTCTTCGCCGAGCTCGGCTGGGGGCGCATCGCGAGCCGCATCCCCGTCTGGGCGGACTGAGCCCCGCCCGGAGCACCGCTTCGCGCGCGCGAGGCCGGCGCCGTGGGCGCCGAGCGGCGGCGGCGGGCGCGCGGGGCGTCCTGCAGCTCTCCCCGAAAAGGCTCGCGGCTGCGAGGGATTCGCGGATAGAATCCGCCGCCCCGGGCCCGGTGCGGCGCGATGTCACCGCCCCCGGCCCCAGCCCCGAGGAGAAGCACCATGGAATACGGCGAGTTCCTGCTCCGCTGGATCCACTTCCTGGCCGGGATCACGTGGATCGGCGTGCTCTACTACTTCAACTTCATCCAGACGCCGTTCTTCGGCAGCGAGCTCGGTGGGCAGGCCAAGGGCGCGATGACGCGCGGCCTCGTGCCGAACGCGCTCTGGTGGTTCCGCTGGGGCGCCATGTTCACGTTCCTCTCCGGCTGGACCATCGTGCTGATGAAGCTCCACCAGGGCTTCTCGCTCACCGACGGCTACATGACGCGCATCCTCACGGGCGGTCTGATGGGCACGTTCATGTGGGCCAACGTGTGGTTCGTGATCTGGCCGGCGCAGCAGGTCGTGATCCGCTCGGCCGAGCAGGTCGCGGGCGGCGGCCAGGCGATCCCCGAAGCGCCGGCGCGCGGCGGCAAGGCCGGCATGGCCTCGCGCACGAACACGCTCTTCTCGATCCCGATGCTCTTCTTCATGGCGTCGGCGAGCCACCTGCAGTCGCTCAACAACGGCGCGAACGACATGCTCTACTGGCTCGTCGCCGGCGGCCTGATCGTGCTCGTCGAGATCAACGGGCTGATCGGGCCCGGCGCCGCGACGCAGAAGCCGCTCACCACCGTCTCGGGGACGATCCACGGGGGCCTCGGCCTCGCGGCCGTGCTCTGGGCGATCGGCTTCTTCCTGAACAGCTGACCGCGGCGCGCCGCGCGCGCGGACCGGACGAAGAGGGCCCCGGAGCGCCGCGCTCCGGGGCCCTTCTTCGTTCTCGGCGGTCGTTCGCTAGTTCGCGCCGCCCTGCGCGCGGCTCGCGAGGAAGGCGGTGAGGGCGTCGATCTCGGGCTCGAGGTGCGGAAGCGGGATCATGAGGCGCGTGTCGCGCTTCGGCGTGTAGCCGGGCGGGTACTCGCCGCGCAGCACGCGCGCCTCGACGAGCGCGCGCGGCGAGCCCGCGATCGCCGGGCCGAGGCCGCCGTCCTGCGTCGGGTCGCGGTGGTGGCAGGCGATGCAGTTCACGTTGTAGATGCGCTCGCCGCGCGCGACGAGCTCCGACTGCGACGGCGTGCCCGACGCTGCGCCGGCGGATGCATCGGATGTGGCGCCGCGCGCCTTGGGCGCTTCGGCTCCCGCGCTCGAGGCTCGCGCGGGCGCACCCGGCTCGGACGCTCGCGCGTTCGCGTTCGGTTCGTCGCCCCCGCCGCACGCCGCGACGGCGAGCGCGAGCACGCCCGCCGCAGCCATCGCCCTTCCCGTCGTTCTTCTCCGCATCGTCGCCCGGGCTCCTCTCCGCATTGCGGCCCGGACAGTAGCCGCGCCGCGGGCGCGCGCGAGCGCGCGGAGCGCGATCTATGGTTCGCGCCGTGGAGCACCCGGGCCCCGTCGATGCGCCGAGCGGGTCGCCGCGCGAAGCGGCGCCGCGCTGGCGCACGCGCGCGAACGCGCTCACGGCCGTGCGGCTCGCGGCCGCGCCCGCGTGCGCGCTCGCGATCGCGAGCGGCGCACACGGCGCGGCGTTCGCGCTCTTCTGGCTCGCAGTCGCGACCGACCTCGTCGACGGGCGCGTCGCGCGCCGCTACGGCGAGGCATCGCCGCTCGGCGGGCTCCTCGACCACGCCACCGACGCGACGTTCGCGTCGCTCGGCCTGCTCGCCGTGGCGCTGCGCGGCGAGGCGCCGCTCGCGCTGCCGGCGCTCGTCGCGGCGGCGTTCGTGCAGTACGTCGTCGACTCGCGCGCGACGCGGGGGCGCGCGCTGCGCGCGAGCGCGCTCGGGCGCTGGAACGGCATCGCCTACTTCGCGCTGCTCGGGGTTCCCGTCGTGCGCGACGGGCTCGGCCTCGGGTGGCCGCCCGCGGGCCTCGTGCACGCCCTCGGGCTCGCGCTCGTCGCGACGACGCTCGCCTCGATGCTCGACCGCGCGCTCGCCGCGCGCCGCGCTCGTTAGGCGCCGCCGCCGGCGGGCGCCTCGCCGAACAGCTCGCGGTTCGCGCGGCGCAGGAAGAGCAGCCCGATCGCCGCGTTGAAGAAGATGAAGAAGTTGTGCTGCACGAGGCCGAAGGCGGTCATCGCGCCCGGGTCCTGGTTCGGGAAGAGCACGACCCAGAGCGTGATCGCGACCGAGCGCATCGGCCCCGGCGTCGCGGCGCCGAAGAAGATCACCGGCAGGTAGCCGAGCATCGAGCCGAAGCCGACGTCGACGCCGAACAGGTGCAGCGCGAGCGTGTAGACGACGACCGCCGTCAGCAGCGCGGGCGAGCGCAGCGCGATGATCGTCGGGTAGTAGTGCCAGCGCGCCTCGCGGAACGCGCGGAAGACGGGGCGCTCTCGCAGCCTCACGCCGGGCGCGATCGCGCCGGTCATGAAGAGGTGGAAGAGCGCGAACGCGACGAGGATGCCGACGTACACGCGCGGGATCAGCGCGAACACCTCGGGCAGCGCGTCGCCCGAGATCCACCAGCCCACCGTCGCCCACGTCGACAGGTAGAGCAGCTCGCACAGCATGATGAAGAGCATGCTCGAGCCGAGCTCCCAGCCCGGCACGCCGTGGCGGCGATAGAGGTAGAGCCCCATCGCGCCCTTCCCCACCTGCTCGTTCAGGATCGACAGGATGTACGAGCTTCCGCGCACGGGCAGGATGTCGCGGTAGGCGACGCGCGTGTTGAACCAGTTGACGACGCGCCACACGACGGCCGAGTCGACGAGGAAGAACAGGAACGAGTACGGGACCATCAGCGCGAGCCAGCGCGGCCAGCTCACGTTCGCGAACGCGCGCCCGAGGTAGGCGAGCACCGTCGTGTGCTCGCGCGCGGCCGCGCCCGCCATGCGCGTGTAGAGATAGGCGAAGCACGCGATCGTGACGAGCCACGGCAGCAGGCGCACCCCGCGCGCGGCGAAGCTGCGCGGAGCGGCGGGAGCGGGAGCGTTGGTCATCGCGTCTCCGGGGCCGGCGCGGCGTCGTCGGCGCGCAGGCAGTGGGCGAGCGTGTCGTCGAGCGGCGTGAGCGCGATGCCGAGCCGCGCGCACGCGGGCTGCGGGTCGACGCGGTCGTCGTGTTGCAGGACGCCGAGCATCGCGCTCGTGATCGGCGGGTTCGCGAGCAGCGCGCCCGCGGCGGCGGCGAACGCGCGCGCGAGCGCGAGCGGCACGGACGCGATGCGCGGCGCCGGGCGGCCGAGCGCGCGCGCCGCGCGCGCCACGAGCTCGCGGTGCGGCAGGCACTCGGGGCCGCCGAGGTCGAGCGCGGCGCGCTCGTCGCCCGTGTCGGCCGCCGCGGCGAGGATCGCGTCGACGACGTCGCGCGCGTCGATCGGCTGCTGCAGCGTGCGGCCGCCGCCGACGAGGCGCGCGCGTGGCGCGAGCGCCTGGCGTCGCAGCGCGGAAGCCGCGTAGTCGCCGCGCCCGAGCACCATCGGCACGCGCAGGATCGTGGCCGGTACCGCGCCCGCGAGCAGCGTCTCCTCGGCCGCGCCCTTCGACGCGAGGCACGCGTTGCGCGCGCCGGGCCGCGAGCCGACGATGCTCAGGTACACGATGCGCCGCACGCCGGCCGCGGCCGCCGCGCGCGCGAGCACGCGGCAGCTCTCCTCGTGCGCGTCGCGGTAGCTCGCGCCCTTCGCCTCCTTGAGGATGCCGACGAGGTGGACGACGGCCTCGCAGCCGCGCGCGGCCTCGCGCATCGCCGCTTCGTCCGCGTAGTCGACGAGCGCGACGGGCGGGCGCGCGCTCGCGGGGAGCGCTTCGAGCTGCGCGGCCGCGCGCTGCGACCGCACGGCGGCGCGGAAGCGCGCGCCGTCGTCCGCCCGTTCGAGGAGCGCGCGTCCGAGGTGGCCGTTCGCGCCGGTGACGAGGACGGGCATGGCGGCCGATCCTAGCATCGGGCCCGCGCCCTCCGACGCGCGTTGACTTCCGCGCGCGCGAGCGGTCTCCTGTGCGCATGCAACGCATGCTCTCGCTCGCGAGCGCCGGCGCGCTCGTGCTGCTGCTCGGCCTCCTGCTCCGGCTCGCCGCGCAGCAGGCCGAGGGCCCCACCCACGTCGACCTGCGCATCGCGGAGTGGACGCCCGCGACGCTCTACCTGCCGCCGCGTCCCGGCGCGCGCGCGTTCGGCCTGCCCGAGCCCGCGCCCGAAGGCGAGCGCCCGATGGCGGTCGTGCTCGCGCACGGCTTCGCGTCCGACCGCGCGAACATGAGCCCGCTCGCGCGTTCGCTCGCGAACGCCGGCTACGCCGTGCTCGCGCTCGACCTCGCCGGCCACGGCGAGAACCGCCGCGCGGGCGGCTTCCGCGCCGCGCGCTCGCACCCGAAGAGCGACTTCCACGACGAGCTCGAGGCGGCGGTCGACTACCTGCGCGCGAGCCCGCTCGTCGACGGTGCGCGCATCGCGGTGATGGGCCACTCGATGGGCGCAGGCGCCGCGCTCGGCTACGCGTCGTGGGACCCGACGATCGACGGCGCCGTGATGATCGCGGGCGGCTGGCGCATCGCGGGCCCGCACGCGCCCGCGAACGCGCTCTTCGTCTACGCCGAGGGCGACCGGCGCGAGCTCCACGACGGCGTGAAGCGCCTGGCGTCGCGGCTCGCGGGCGGCGCGTCGCTCGCGGACGGCGAAGTGCACGGCGACTTCGCGAACGGAACGGCGGTCGCGCACGTCATGGTCGCGGGCGCGAGCCACGTCGGCATCGTGGCCGACGATGCGGCCGTGCGCGAGATCGTGCGCTGGCTCGACGCGATCGACGGGCGCGACCGCGCGCAGCCCGCGGGCCTCGACGACCCGCGGCGCGCGACGGCCGCTCTCGGCGCGCTGCTCGCCGTGCTCGTGCTGCCGGGGCTCGGGCTCGCGTGCGCGCGCCTCGCGCCGGGCGATGCGCTCGGCGCGCGCGCGCCCGCCGCGCCCGCGCGGCCGGGCGACGCGCCCGCCGGCGCCGTCGAGCTCGGCGTGCTCGTCGTCTCGCTCGTCGCCGCGCTTCCCGCGATCGCGCTCGGCTCGCCGCTGCCCGCGCTCTCGCTCGAGATCGGCGAGCTCGCCGTTCCCTACCTGACGATCGCGGGCGCGCTCGCGCTCGCGGGGCTCGCCGCGCTCGGCCGCCTCGACGTGCGCGCGCTCGTGCGCGAGCCCGCGGCCGCGCTCGCCGCCGGCGCGGCCGGCGGAGTGGCGCTCCTGCTCCTGCTCGCGCCACTCGGCTGCGTGTTCCACGGGCTCGCGCTCACGCCGGCGCGCGCGGCGATCGCGCTCGCGTGTGCGGCGCTCCTCCTGCCCGCGTTCCTCGCGCTCGAGGGCGGCGTGCGGCGCGGCGGCCTCGCGCGCGGCGTCGCACTCTCGCTCGCGGGACGGCTCCTCGTCGTCGGTGCGCTCGCCGCGGCGACGGCGCTCGGCGTGCTGCCGCGCGTCGTGTCGCTGATGCTGCCGATCCTCGGCTCGTTCCTGCTCGTGCTCGAGCTGCCGTGCGCGGCGATGCGCGCGGGCGGCGGCCGCGCGCTGCTCGCGGCGTCGTTCCAGGCGGTCGTGCTCGGCTGGGTGCTCGCGGCCGTCCTGCCCGTCTCGGTCTGACGCGGCCCGCCGACCGGGCGCGGTGCCGCGCCCAACGAGCGAACGAGCGGCCGGCGGGAGCACGGCCGCGCGCCTAACGAGTCGTCGGGTGCGCGCGGTGCGCGACGACGGCGGCGGCCGCGATCGCCGCGCACCACAGCGCGAGGCTCCCGAAGCCGGCCGCGATGCCCACCGCGTCCGACAGCGCGCCCGTGATCCACGGCAGCGCGAAGCCGCCGATCGAGCCGAGGCCGGCGACGAGGCCGACGGCGCGCCCCGGCGCCTGCGGCACGAGCCTTCCCGCGAGCGCGATCATGAGCGGGAAGACGGCCGACACCGCGACGCCGCACGCGCCGAGCAGCCAGTCGACGAGGCGCACCTCGAAGAGCACGCCGAGCCCGACCACGGCCGCGGCCGCGAGGCCCGACGCCGCCATGAGCCGCGCGTCGACGCCGCGCGTCGGCAGCAGGAGCAGGAGCCTCCCGAGCCCGATGCCGAGCCACAGCCCGCTGATCGCGCGGCCGCCCTCGGCCTCGCCGAGCGCGAGCGCGCCCATCGCGTAGGGCGTCGCGAACAGCGTGAGCGCGGCCTCGATCCCGATGTACGCGAACGCGACGGCGCAGAGCGCGAGGAAGGCCGCGCTCGTGAAGCTCCCGGGCGCGGCCCGCGCCGCGCCCGGTGCGCGCGCCGAGGGCGGCGGCAGCGGCACGAACGCGGCCCACGCCGCGAGCGCGAAATAACATGCGCCCGCCGCGCGCGAGACGGCGATCCACTCGCCGCTCCCGCCCGCCGCGTGCACGAGCCACGGCGCGACGACGGCGCCGAGGGGAACGGCCGCGTGGAGGAGCGACATCGGGCGCACCGCGTTCTCGCCCCACCGCTCGACGGTCACCGTGTTGAGCAGCGTGTCGTACACGCCGCAGCCCGCGCCGAGGAGCGCCACGTGCGCGAGCGCGCGGCCGAAGCCCATGCCGTCGTCGACGCTCGCGAGCGCGGCGCCCGCGAGCAGCGCCGAGCCGACGAAGATCGGCCGGCGCGGGTAGCGATCCACGAGCCAGCCCGAGGCGAGCACGCTCGTCCCGATGCCCGCCGAGAGCGCCGACCCGAGCAGGCCGAAGCGCGTGTGGTCGAGCGCGAGCGACTGCGCGATGCCCGGCTGGCACACGCCGAGCAGCACGAGCGAGAAGCCGAACATCAGGAACGCGGCGCCGCCGAGGGGGAGCATGCGTGGGTGGCCGCGTCAGGCCGCCGGCGCGCCGAGCCACGAGGAGCGGAACAGGAAGAACACGGCGCCGAGCAGGCAGAGCCCCGCCCACAGGAAGTCCGAGTGGATGGGCGCGCGCATGTAGAAGATGGAGAACGGCGCGAACACCGCGAGCGAGACGATCTCCTGCAGGATCTTGAGCTGCGGGAGCGAGAGCGCCGTGTAGCCGATGCGGTTCGCCGGCACCTGGAGCTGGTACTCGAAGAACGCGACGCCCCAGGCGACGAGCGCGACGACGAAGGCCGGGCGGCCGGCGAGGTCGCGCAGGTGGCCGTACCAGGCGTAGGTCATGAACGCGTTGGAGAGGACGAGCAGCAGGACGGCTTTCACGACGGCGGGCATCGCGCGCTCCGGGTGTGCCGCGAGGGGCGCGGCGGGGGCGCAGAAGCTAGGCGAGGCCCGTCGCGAGCGCCGCGCCCACGACGAGGAGCAGCGCGCCGACGAGCGCGCGCAGCGCGCCGACCGTCGTCTTCGGGAGGAGGCGCTTCCCGAGGTAGGCGCCCGCGAACGCGCACGCGGTCGCCGCCGCGACGTTCGTCCACGGGATCGACGCGTCGCCGCGCATCGTCGCGCCGAACGCGACGCCGTAGACGGCGAGGCGCGCGCCGTCGACGAGCAGCGCGATCACCGCCTGCGTCGCCGCGAACTCGGCCGGCGCGAGCCCGAGCGGCGCCAGGAAGATCGCGCGCAGCGCGCCCTGATGTCCCGAGAGGCCGCCGAAGAAGCCCGAGAGCGCGCCGCCGAGCGGCAGCCAGCGCGCCGGCGCCTCGAGACGCGCGACGCCGGGCACGAGGTCGGCGAGCGAGAACGCGACGATCGCGAGGCCGACGACGAGGCCGAGCGGTGTGACGTGCGCCGTGCGCCCGCCGAGCTGCCAGGTCGCGAGCGGCGCGAGCGCGTCGGACTGCGCGAGCTCCGTGAGCACCGCCGCGCCCGCGAACGCGGCGACGACGGCCGGCACGCCGAAGCGCGCGACGACCTCGCGCCGCGCACCGCGCGCGAGCAGCCCGAACTTGAACAGGTTGTTCGCGGCGTGCACCACCGCCGTCGACGCGATCGCGACGTCGACCGGGAAGAAGAGCGCGAAGACCGGCATCAGGAGCGTGCCGAGCCCGAAGCCCGAGAAGAGCGACACGAGCGACGCGCCGAATGCGGCTGCGCCGACGACGGCGACGTCGAGCGTCACCGCGTCACGCGCCGCGGTCGGCCGCCGCGGGTTCGGGCGGCCGCCAGGACTGCAGCTCGATCATGTTGCCTTCGGGGTCCGCGACATAGCACCAGGTGACGCGCGCCCCCGTCGCCGCGACGAGCTCGACGACGTCCCCGACCGGCGCGCCGCCGTTCGCGAGCACCTCGTCGCGTGCCGCCGCGACGTCGGCCACGGCGAACGCGATGTGCGTGAGGCCCGGGCGGTTCACCGCCGTGGGAAGGCCCGGAAGCTGCTCGTCGTAGGTGTAGATCTCGAGCGTCGGCCCGTCGGGGCCGCAGCCGGGCAGGCGCAGGTGCGCGCCGCGCAGCCGCGCGCTCGCGAGGCCCGTTCCCGCTTCGAGGGCCGGGCCCGCGTAGTCGCGCTCGGGCGGCACGGGCACGCAGCCGAGCACGGCCTCGTAGAAGCGCGCGAGCGCGCGCCAGTCGCGCGCGACGATGTTGGTGTGGACGTAGGCGGCGCCCGCGATCACGGCGGCCGACGATAGCGCTGCGTGGCTACGCGCGGCGCGGGGGCGCCGCGCGCCACTCCTCGCGCAGGAGCGCCCAGCGCTCGTGGTCGCGCCAGCGCCCGCCCACCTTCAGGTAGCGCGGCGAGAGCCCTTCGCAGCGGAACCCGAGCGCGCGCACGAGCGCGATCGAGCGCGCGTTCGCCGGCTGGATGTTCGCCTCGACGCGGTGCAGGCCGAGCGCGCCGAACGCGCGCGCGACGGCGAGCGCGACGCCCGCGCGCAGGAGGCCGCGCCCCTCGAAGGGCGCGAACGCGTAGTAGCCGAGGCAGGCCGACTGGAGCGCGCCGTGCGCGATCTCGTTCAGGTTCACGACGCCGACGAGCGCGCGCGTGCGGCGGTCGACGAGCACGTGGCACGCGCGCCCGGGCTCGCGCGCGCGGAGGAGCCAGGCGCGGAACGCGTCCGGCGTCGACGGCGCGTGGACGAACGGGCGGTGCAGCGCGCCGCTCCGCCGCGCGGCGGCGACGAAGGCCACCTCGTCGCGCGCGTCGGGCGCGCGCAGCGCGAGGTCGCGCGCGCCCGGGGCATCGAACGCCCGCGCCTTCGGGCCGCGCGCGGCGCGCGCCCGCGCGCCCTCCTTCGCCCCCGGTGCTCGCGCGGCCCGCCCGCTCACAGCTTCTTGAAGTAGCGCGCGACCGGCACGTGCCGGAAGCCCGCGGCCTCGTACGTGCTGCGCGCGGGCGCGTGCCCCGGGTCGCCGCCCGTCTCCACCATCGCCGTCGTCAGGCCCGCCTGCGCGAAGCGCGCGAGCGCGAAGCGCGTCATCGCCGCCGCGATGCCGCGGCGCTGGTGGCGCGGGTCGACGGCGATCATGTGGATCTCGCCCATGCGGTCGGCCGCGTGCGTGCGGAGCGCGACGAAGCCCGCGACCTCGCCCGCAATGAGCGCGACGAACGCCTCGCCCCCGCCGTCCGTGCACGCGGCCTCGACGGCCGCGGTCTGGCTCGCGCGCCAGTCGGCGACCTGCGCGCGGAAGATCTCCGTGCCCATCGCCTCCTCGATCGACGGGAACACGGGCTCCCACGCGCGCAGCGCGAGGCGCACGACCGCTTCGAGGTGCTCGCGGTCGAAGGGGACGATCGTCGGCACGGCGCGGAGCCTAGCGTCGAGTGCGCCGGCTCAGCGAGGCGGCGACGCCGCGCGCGCGAGCGCGCGGGCCGAGGCGGCGACGAAGCGGCGCTGGAGGCGGCGCGCGAACGGGCGGCCGAGCCGCGCGAGCGCGATCTCCGGCGCCGAGAACACCGCGATCTCGTACGTGACCTCCTTCGTCGCGGGGTCGTAGGCGACGGTGAAGCGCTCCTCGCCGCGAAGCGGGTGGCCGCGCAGCGTTCCGTAGGCGAAGGACGCGACGTCGCTCGCGCCTTCGTCGAGTGCCGCGTGGACGACGCGGCACGGGCTCACGAGCCACACGCCGAGGACGCGCACGAGCGTCGCGACCGTCTGGCCCGGCGCGACCTCGCCACGCGCGCCGTGCAGCTCGAGCCAGGGGATCTCGAAGTGACGCCACTGCGCGAGTGCGCGGCGCGCGCGCGCGTAGGTGTCGCGGCCGCGGCCGATCGCGAAGAGGTGGTGGTCGACGTCGTAGCGCGCGGCGAGGTGCTGGGGCAGCGGGGCGCCGACGTACGACGTCGCGCCGACCTCCCGGTAGCCGAACGGACGCGCAGCGTCGCCGAGCACCGCGTCGATCGCGGCCGGCGTCGGGCGCCGCAGCGTCGCGAACGTCATGCCCGTGCCCCTCGCCTCCCGCGTTCGGCCGCGCGGCCCCGACTCGTCTCCGAGCCAGGCGGCGACGGCGACGGCGACGACGAGCGCGAGCGAGCGGCGAGCGTACCTCTCCGCGCCCGCGCGTGTCGCGTCCGAGAGGGCGGTGCGCGCCGCTGCTCCGACGCTAGGCGCTGCCACCCGGGAGTGCGGCGGGACGGGACGGCTCGGCTAGGGTACGGCGCGGCGCGCGGCGCACGGCGCACGGCGCGCGCGCACTGCGCGGGGGACGAACACGCGTGGAACGCCTCTCCTCGAAGCAGACCTTCCTCTACAAGTTCGTGCTCCCCACCGTCTGGATCGTCGCGTTCGGTGGCGCGACCGCGCTGATGTTCGTCGCGCCCGAGTGGCTCGACCCGGAAGAGGACGTGAGCGTGCTCCGCTGGATCTTCCTCGCGGCGCTCGTCGCGGGCACCGCGCTCTTCTACTGGGCCTGCATGCGCGCCAAGGTCGTGTCGCTCGACGGCGCCGACTTCGTGATCTCGAACTACCGCACGACGATCCGCGTGCCCCTCCGCGACGTCGAGCGCGTCTCGGCGAGCCTCCTCGTCAACCCGGAGCTCGTGTGGCTGCACTTCCGGCGCCCGACCGAGCTCGGGAGCCGCATCGTGTTCATCCCCGAGCCGCGCGTGTTCGGCGGCTTCTCGCGGCATCCGCTCGCGCGCCGGCTCGCCGAGCTCGTCGCGGGCCCCGAGGCGTTCCACTAGCGACGGGCGCCGCCGTCACGGGTGCTGCGGCAGGTCGTCGAGGATCCGCGTCCACGGCGCCTTCGAGCCCACGTGGAAGTGCTCGCGCACCTCGATGCCCGCGTCGTCGTCGAGCGTTCCGAGGCGCACGCGCACGAAGGGGACGTCGCCCGCGTAGAGCTTCACGACCGGCGAGCCGCAGCGCGAGCAGAAGCAGCGGAGCTGGCCGGGTGACGACTCGTACCGCCCGAGCAGCTCCTCGCCCGCGACGATCCGGAAGTCGCTCGCTGCGACACTCGCGTTCGTCGCGAACGAGCTGCCCGAAGCCTTCCGGCACTGCGAGCAGTGACAGTGGATCGCCGGGCCGAACGGGCCCGTGACCTCGTAGCGGACCCCGCCGCACAGGCAGCTTCCTCGCATCATGGTCGGGTGGCTCCTCGTGCGCGCGCCGAGCGCGCGGGAAGTCGCGGGGCGCGACCGCCGACGCTACGCGGCCCGCGCGACGAGGTCGAGGAGATCGCGCGGCGCATTCGCGATCGCGTGCGCGCCGTCGAGCTCGGCGCGCGCGCCGTATCCCCATGCGACGCCGATCGAGAATGCGCCGAGCTCGCGCGCCGCGCGGACGTCGTGGTGCCGATCGCCGACCATCGCGATGCGCGCGGGCCGCGCGCCGAGCTCCTCGACACAGGCGCGGAGCACGTCCGTCTTGGAGCGGACGCCCCGCGCCCGGTCGCTCCCGACGACCGCGTCGAACCGGCCCGCGAGGCCGAGGCCGCGCACGACGGTGGCGGCCTCGTCGTGGCGCTTCGCCGTCGCGACCGCGAGCCGGTGCCCGCGCTCGCGAAGCGCGTCGAGCGCTTCCGGGATCCCCGGGAACAGCGGGCTCCGCGCCGCACCCGAGCGGCGGTACTCGACGCGATAGGCGTCGACCGCCGATGCGACGTCGTCGTCGCACGCGTCGGGCACGACCGCTGCGAAGATCTCCTCGAGCGGCGTGCCGATGAACGCGCGCAGCTCGCCGAACGAGGGCGGCGCGGCACCGAGCACGCGGATCGCGTGCGCGAGGCACGCGGTGATGCCGGGCGCGGAGTCCGCGAGCGTTCCGTCGAGGTCGAAGATCACGTGCTCGATCACGCCGCCGGCCCGTCCGTCGCGAGGCCGCGGCGACCGTCGGCGTCGCCGGGCGACCCGAACGCGCCGTCGAGCGGACGCGTCAAGCGGTGCTCGGGAATCGCGAGCTCGCCGAGCGCGAGCCGTCGTGCGCCGTCGGCCGCGAAGCCCGCCGCACGATAGAAGCGCTGCGCGCGCGCATTCGCGTCGAGCACCCAGAGCACGACCGCGACGAAGCCCGCCGACGCGAGCCGCGGCAGCTCGGCTGCGAGGAGCGCGCGCCCGACGCCCTGCCCCCACGCACGCGGCGCGACGTAGATCGCCGTGATCTCGGCGACGCGCTCCCCCAGGCCTTCGTCGCGCCGCGGCTGCGAGCTGCAGAACCCGACGACACGACCGCCCGCGCGCGCCAGCGCGACGTGGCGCACCGGCTCCGCGATGTTCGCGGCCCACTGTCGCGCTCGCACGACCGGGTCGAGCGCTTCGAGTACGGAGTCGGGAACCACGCCACGGTACGCGGCCTGCCAGCTCGCGACGTGCACGCGCGCGATGTCGTCGGCGTCGTCGGGCGTCGCGCGGCGGAGATCGAGGAGCACGTCAGTCCTCGGAGGTCGCGGCCGTGGGCTCGAGCTCGATCAGGATGTTCGACGGGCGGAGCTCGTACCCGGCTCCCGTCGATACATCCACGAGAATGCCTCCGCCGACCAGGAACGGGTGCAGCCAGATCAGGTTCCGGACCCATGTTTCGCTCGGGATGCCGCTCTCGATGGCAACCGACCGATCTCCGTATCCCGGGCTCGACGCCGTAACGATGTAGGCCGCGTTCTTGAAGCGGGGATCGTCGCTGTTGACAGTCTCGGCCGGCTTGCGACGAAGGGATATGTGCTTCCGATCCGAGCCGTCCTCCGGCGCGGGGCGAATCGTGACGGTCGCGTCCTTCGGGACCGTATCGATCGAGATCGTCTGCAGCGGTCCTCGCCGCAAGTGCATGCAACCGGTCGTCGTCGCGAGAAGCGTCGCGCAAAGAAGGACAGCAGGTGAAGGGTTCACGATCCAGCCCTCCGTGGCCGCAGCGCGGCTTGGCGAACGAAGCGGGAGGACGCCCGGTGCTTGCCCACCCCTCGAGGCTGCGAACGACGCGAGACTACACGTCGCGACGCCGGGCCCGGATCAGAACAATTGTCGTCCCACCGGGCGCGAGGTGCGCATGGGTCTGAGCTGAGCCCCAACCTGAGTCGTCTCGAACTGAGCGCCTCCTCGGTCTTGCGTCGCCCTCACTGCCTGGACCATTGGGTCCGCGAAGCGCTCCTCCGATCCCGCCCGCGAGATCAGAATCTCGGCTGTATAACGCGCCGGGGTGACGCATTCCGGCGCCGAGTGCCGCCGTCAACTCCGCTGAAGCCCGCCGCCGCCAGCTTCATCGGCTTGTTGGTTGGCTCGCGGTTCGAGATCCGGTGCACCTCATCCTGCGGTCTTCTTCCTTCCAAGCTTCCCGAGACGTTGTGCGATGAGGCTCTCCTCAGCGATTAGGCCCATTAGCGCCGTGGTGAGCGCAGCCTCGCTCCTGTAGTAGCGATCGAGCTCCTCAACAGCGACGTCCTTGGAGTGTGCCAACAGTCTCCACTGCGGTTGCCCATGCGTGCTGAATTCTTGAACGGAGTTGGACCTCGATGCAGAGCTTGTCGAACTCGGGGTTTCTCGTGGAATGAAACCGGAGTACGAGGTGAACTCCGCGATAGCCGCTTGAGGGAGGGGCATCGACGTAGTTGTCGACCCGAACCTGCTCGTGAGCTGCGCGGCTACTTGCATAGAGCGCCGCTACTTGCTGGACATCGGAATAGCTGCTGACTACGGCGCGGCAGCCACCTATGTCCTGCATCCGAGATAGCTTCATTTTGGGCGTCCGTTGAAGCTTCCTCCGGATCGATGTCGCTCGCTTGAGGCGTTGAGCGAGGACGGGTCTTGAGTTGACGCGCTTCGCCTTGGTCCGAAGGTCCATTGCGATCGTGTTGAGGGGAAAGCTGTGCGATGAACGCCAGTTGCTGAGGATGTCGAGCGCCTCGTCGAGCGGCACGGAAGACTCGCCGATCAAGCGAGCTCCGGCTCGGTTCACTCGCTCCCTGGTGTACTCGGGCCGCACCCACTCAGTTGACATGAGGCGATTCTCCCGCCGCCCCGACTACATGTTCAGCGTCAACCGCGCCGCTTCGCTCATCAGGTCGGGGCTCCACGGCGGGTCCCAGACGAGCTCGAGCTCGACGCCGGCGACGCCGGGGACGCTGCGGACCTTGTCCTCGACTTCGGGCGGGAGGGTCTCGGCGACGGGGCACATGGGCGAGGTGAGCGTCATCTGGACGAAGACGGCATTCCCTTCGCGCACCTCGATCGTGTAGATGAGGCCGAGCTCGTAGATGTCGACGGGGATCTCGGGGTCGTAACAGGTCTTGAGCATCGCGACGACGTCGTCGTGGACGTCCTTCGCGGTGCGCGGGCCGTCGGCCTGCGGCTGCTCGGTGTGGCTCGCACGCGTCGTGGCGCCGGTCGTCGAGGTGGGTTCGCTCATCGTTGGGTCCTCGCCTCTCCCGACTACTCGGTGCGGGCCGTCTCGCGCTGGTTGGCGAGCGCGGCGTTGAGGGTGTGCCAGCACAGCGTCGCGCACTTGACGCGCATGGGGAACTCGCGGACGCCGGCGAAGACCGCGAGCTTGCCGAGTGCGTCGACGGCATCCGGCGACGCGCCGCCGGGCGGGCCGGTGACGAGATCGTGGAAGCCGGTGAACGCGGCCTCGACCTCGGCGAGCGTGCGGCCCTTCACGTACTCGGTCATGAGTGAGGCGGACGCGGTGGAGATCGCGCAGCCCTCGCCCTCGAATGCGACGTCGGCGATGCGGCCGGCGTCGTCGACGGCGACGTAGACGGTGAGCTTGTCGCCGCAGACGGGGTTGTGGCCGTCGGCCTGACGCGCGCCGTCCTCGATGCGCCGGAAGTTCCGCGGCCGCTTGTTGTGGTCGAGGATGGTCGTCTGGTAGAGCTCGCGCAGGTCGTCCATCAGGCGAAGAGCTCCCGCACCTTCTCGATGCCGGCGACGAGCGCGTCGACGTCGTCGCGCCCGTTGTAGATGGAGAACGACGCGCGCGCGGTGGCGGGCAGGCCGTAGCGGTCCATCACCGGCTGCGCGCAGTGATGGCCGGTGCGCAGCGCGATGCCCTCCTGGTCGAGGATGGTGCCGACGTCGTGCGGGTGCGCGAAGTCGAGCACGAAGGAGACGACGGCGGCCTTCTGCCGCGCGGTGCCGACGATGCGCAGCCCGGGCACGGCGCCGAGCCGCTCGGTCGCGTGCGCGAGCAGGTCGTGCTCGTGCGCGGCGATCGCGTCGAGCCCGAGCGCCTCGACGTACTCGATCGCCGCGGCGAGCCCGACGGCCTCGGCGATCGCGGGCGTGCCGGCCTCGAACTTCGCGGGCACGGGCGCGTAGGTCGTCCGCTCGAACGTCACCTGCTCGATCATGTCGCCGCCGCCCTGCCACGGCGGCATCGCGTCGAGCAGCGGGAGGCGGCCCCACAGCGCGCCGATGCCCGACGGCCCGAAGATCTTGTGCCCGGTGACGACGTAGAAGTCGCAGCCGAGGTCGGCGACGTCGATGCGCAGGTGCGGCGCGGCCTGCGCGCCGTCGACGAGCACGAGCGCGCCGTGCGCGTGCGCGAGCGCGGCGATCTCCTTCACCGGGTTGATCGTGCCGAGCGCGTTCGACACGTGCGTCACGCCGACGAGCTTCGTGCGCGGCGTGAGGAGCTTCGCGAGCTCGTCCATCTCGAGCTCGCCGCGGTCGTCGATCGGCACGACGCGCAGCCGCGCGCCCGTCTGCGCGCACAGCATCTGCCACGGCACGATGTTGGCGTGGTGCTCCATCTGCGTGACGAGCACCTCGTCACCGGCGCCGACGTTCGCGCGTCCCCACGCCTGCGCGACGAGGTTGATGCCCTCGGTCGCGTTGCGCGTGAACACGATCTCGCGCGGCGAGGCCGCGCCGAGGAAGCGGGCGACCGTGGCGCGCGCGCCCTCGAAGGCCTCGGTCGACGCCTGCGAGAGCCGGTACACGCCGCGGTGGATGTTCGCGTAGCTCGTCTCGTAGAAGGCGGTCATCGCGTCGAGCACGGCGCGCGGCTTCTGCGCGCTCGCCGCGCTGTCGAGGAAGACGAGCCGCCGGCCGCGCACGGGCTCGGCGAGGATCGGGAAGTCGGCGCGCACGCGCGCGACGTCGAGCGCGGCGCGCGTCATCGCTCGGCTCCTTCGAGGCCGGCGGCGCCGCCGATCGCCGCGCGCACGCGCTCGCGCACCGCGGCGCCGAGCACGTCGCCCGCGAGCGCCGCGACGTCGTCGACCACCTCGCTCGCGAACGCCTCGACCAGCATGCGGTGCGCGTCGCCGCGGGCGATGCCGCGCGAGCGCAGGAAGAAGAGCGCGTCGCGGTCGAGCTGGCCGATCGTCGATCCGTGGCTGCAGCGCACGTCGTCGGCCCAGATCTCGAGCTGCGGCTTCGTGTCGATCTCGGCGTGCGGCGAGAGCAGCAGGTTCGGGTTTCGCTGCTCGGCCGACGTCTTCTGCGCGTCCGGCCGCACGACGACGCGGCCGCGGAAGACGCCGCGCGAGCGGTCGGCGAGCACGCCCTTGTAGAGCTCGCGACTCGTGCAGTGCGGGACGGCGTGGTCGACGAGCGTGTGGTTGTCGACGTGGCGCGTGCCGCTCCCGAGGAAGAGCCCGTCGAGGTCGACCGCGGCTCCCTCCTCCGCGAGCACGACCTCGACGTCGTTTCGCACGAGCGCGCCGCCGAGCGCGAGCGTGACGACGCGGAGCGAGCCGCCCCGCTCGACGCGAGCGAACAGGCGCGAGACGTGGAGCGCGGCGTCGTCCTCGCGCTGCAGCCATACGACGTCGAGCCGCGCGCCGGGGCCGACGCGCAGCTCGGCGAGCGCGTTCGTGAAGCGCGCGCCGAGCGAGCCGCCGCCGCCCGCGCCCGCGCGCGATGCGAAGTCGACGACGACGACCGCGCGGCTCGTGGCCGCGGCCTCGAGCCACAGGCGCGGGTGCTGCATGCCGGGCGCGGCCTCGAACGCGACGCGCACGGGCGCGTCGAGCGCCGCGCCGCGCGGCACGCGCACGACGGCACCGCCGTCGAAGCACGCGGTGTTGAGCGCGGCGAACGCGTCGCGCTTCGGGTCGGCGAGCGAGCCGAGGCGGCCCTCGAGCCCCGCGTCGTCGGGCTCGCCGCGCGAGTCGCCGCGCGCGCCGGCGAGCACGTCGCCGAGCGCGCTCGCCGCGCCGTCGCCGCCCTCGATGCGCGGCGCGCACGGCGCGAGCGCGAGCGCGTCGAGGTCGAGCGCGCGGAGCGCCGAGCCCGTGTACTTCCAGTCTTCGAGGCGCGACGTCGGGAGGCCCTGCTCGGCGAAGCGCGCGAGCGCATCGGCGCGCAGCGCACCGAGCCACGCGGGCTCGCCGGGCCGCGCGGTGCCGAGCCGCTCTCGCAGCGCACCCGTCACGGCCGCGCGGCTCCCGCCGCGTCGCCCCCGCTCTCGATCCAGCCGTAGCCCTTCGCCTCGAGCTCGAGGGCGAGGTCCTTGCCGCCCGAGCGCACGATGCGCCCGCCCGAGAGCACGTGCACGCGGTCGGGGACGATGTGGTCGAGCAGGCGCTGGTAGTGCGTGATGACGAGCATCGCGCGCTCGGGCGAGCGCAGCGCGTTGACGCCCTCGGCGACCGTGCGCAGCGCGTCGATGTCGAGCCCCGAGTCGGTCTCGTCGAGCACGCACAGCGCGGGCTCGAGGAGCAGCATCTGGAGCACCTCGTTGCGCTTCTTCTCGCCGCCCGAGAAGCCGACGTTGATCGGCCGGTTGACGAGCGCCTCGGGCATCTCGACGAGCTTCATCTTCTCGCGCATGAGCTTCAGGAAGTCGAACGCGTCGAGCTCGGGCAGGCCGCGGTGCGCGCGGATCGCGTTGAGGGAGGCCTTCAGGAAGTAGTTGTTGTTCACGCCCGGGATCTCGACCGGGTACTGGAACGCGAGGAAGACGCCCTCGCGCGCGCGCTCCTCGGGCTCCATCTCGAGCAGGTCGCGGCCGCGGAAGCGCACCGCGCCCTTCGTGACCGTGTACCCGGGGCGGCCGGCGAGCACGTTGCCGAGCGTGCTCTTGCCCGAGCCGTTCGGCCCCATGATGGCGTGCACGGAGCCCGCCTCGAGCACGAGGTCGATGCCGTGCAGGATGGGCTTCGCGTCGTCGCCCAGGCCGACGGTCGCGTGGAGGTCCTCGATCTCGAGCAGGGCCACGAAACGTTCCTCTCGCCTAGCCGACGCTGCCTTCGAGGCTCACGCCGAGCAGGTTCTGCGCTTCCACCGCGAACTCCATCGGGAGCTCGCGCAGCACTTCCTTGCAGAAGCCGTTCACGATCATCGAGATCGCGTCCTCTTCCGGGATGCCGCGCTGGCGGCAGTAGAAGAGCTGGTCCTCGCCGATCTTCGAGGTCGTCGCCTCGTGCTCGACGGTCGCGTCGTCGTTCTTCACCTCGAGGTACGGGAACGTGTGCGCGCCGCACTCGCTGCCGAGCAGGAGCGAGTCGCACTGCGAGTAGTTGCGCGCGCCCGTCGCCTTGGGGCCGATGTGCACGAGGCCGCGGTAGCTCTGCTGTCCGTGCCCGGCCGAGATGCCCTTCGAGACGATCGTGCTCTTCGTGTTCCGGCCGATGTGGATCATCTTCGTGCCGGTGTCGGCCTGCTGGCGCTTCGTCGTCATCGCGACGGAGTAGAAGGCGCCGACCGAGTCGTCGCCCTGCAGGATGCAGCTCGGGTACTTCCACGTGATCGCCGAGCCCGTCTCGACCTGCGTCCACGAGATCTTGCTGCGCTTGCCGCGGCACGCGCCGCGCTTGGTCACGAAGTTGTAGATGCCGCCCTTGCCGTTCTCGTCGCCGGGGTACCAGTTCTGGACGGTCGAGTACTTGATCTCCGCGTCGTCGAGCGCGACGAGCTCGACGACGGCCGCGTGCAGCTGGTTCTCGTCGCGCTGCGGTGCCGTACAGCCCTCGAGGTACGACACGTAGGCGCCCTCGTCGGCGACGAGCAGCGTGCGCTCGAACTGCCCGGTGCCGGCCGCGTTGATGCGGAAGTAGGTCGAGAGCTCCATCGGGCAGCGCACGCCCCTGGGCACGTAGGCGAACGAGCCGTCGCTGAAGACGGCCGAGTTGAGGCACGCGTAGAAGTTGTCCGAGTACGGGACGACGGAGCCCAGGTACTTCTGGACGAGCTCCGGGTACTCCTTCACCGCCTCGCTGAACGAGCAGAACAGGATGCCCTGCTTCTCGAGCTCGGCCTTGAACGTCGTGGCGACCGACACGCTGTCGAAGACGGCGTCGACCGCGATGCCCTGCAGGCGCTTCTGCTCGAGGAGCGGGATGCCGAGCTTCTCGTACGTCTCGAGGATCTCGGGGTCGACCTCGTCGAGGCTCTCGATCTTCTTCTTCTGCTTGGGCGCGGCCCAGTAGACGATCGACTGGAAGTCGATCGGCGGGTGGCTCACGTTCGCCCACGTCGGCTCGGAGTGCTCGGCGAGCATCTGCTCGAAGCGGCGGAGCGCCTTGAGCCGCCACGCCAGCAGCCACTCGGGCTCTTCCTTCTTGGCGGAGATGAGGCGGACGACGTCCTCGGACAGCCCGGGCGGGATCTGGTCTTGCTCGACGTTCGTCGTGAAGCCCCACTTGTACTCGCGGCTCGCGAGCTTCTCGAGGTCGGCGTCGGTGGCCATGCGGGCTACTCCGCTCGCGCGCGCGGCGGCGCGCCGGGCGTTCGTTCGAGGAGGCGGAGCGCGTCGCTCGCGAAGTGCGACGCGCCGAAGTGCGGGTCGACGAGGTCGGCGAGCGTCACCGCGCGCAGCGCGTCGCGCACGACCTGGTTGATCGTCGTGATCGGGTCGCGCACCGCGCAGCGCACTTCGTGCAGGCACACCGAAGGGCCGACGGCGCACTCCGTGATCGCGACCGGCCCCTCGAGCGCGTCGATCACCTCGGCGACCGTGATGCGCTGCGCGGGTCGCGCGAGCGCATAGCCGCCCTTCGAGCCGCGCTGCGACTCGAGGATGCCGCCGCGCGCGAGCAGCTTGAGCACCTTGCTGACGACGGGAACCGGGAGGTCGACGTCGGCCGCGAGCTCGCGCGCGTTGTGCGGCTCGGGCTCGCTCGCACCGAGCGCGGCGTCGGCGGGCGCGCCCTTCGCGAGGTGCGCGAGCAGCACGATGCCGTAGTCGGTGATCTTGCTCAGTCGGAACATGCGGGTCCTGGCGGCGCCGCGGGGCGCCGCGAGCGGCTTCGAGTCGGTCGGGGGCCGCGCGCCCGGTGCGCGCAGCTCGCGCCGCCCCGGGCGCGACGGCGCGCACTATATCGGACCGCTTCGGTCCCGTAAATGTCGGACTGAAGAGGTCCGATTCCCGGCCGCGCGCCGACCTTCGGGAAAGACCCGAGTGAATCCAGTGGCTTAGCCGGGGGCGGGTGCAGCGTCGACGAGCGGCGCGAAGAGCCCGAGCCCGTCGCGCCGCCACGCGAGCGGCGGCGACTGCATCTCGCCCGGCGCGCACAGGCGATGGCCGCCGAGGCCGGCGAGCGCCTCCCGGGCCTCCGCGTCGCCGATCCCGGCGACGGCGATCGTCGACAGGAAGCGGGCGATCGGCGCGACGGCCTCGCGCAGCGCGGCGACGCTCGCGACCGGGTGGAGGCGCGCGAAGCGGTGGAGCGGTGCGGCCCGCCATCGCGCGTCCGGCTCGAGCACGACGGTCGAGGCCGCGGCCTCGCGCAGCACGTGCGCACGGCGCGCGTCGGCCGACGCGAAGCGCAGCCGCGCGCTCTCGCGCTCCGCCCGGATCGCGGCGGCGGCCGCGGTGTCGACCGCGCCGCGCGGCGCCGCGCGCTCCCGCTCCTCGAGCGCGTCGGCGAGCGCGTGCGCGAACGCGACGAGCGCCTCCGGCGCGCAGCCGACCGCGAACACCGCGGCCGGCGACAGGCACCCGAGCTGGTCCCAATCCGCGACGTCGACGGCGAGTGCGCGCGCGGTCGCCGCGTCGAGCGCGGACGGCCCGAGGACGGCGATCGACAGCCGATGCCCGTAGCCGACGAGCGACTGCTGCGGCGAGAGGCGCGCGCGCACCGCGTCGAGCGTCGCGTCGGCGCCGCTCGCGACGATGCACTCACTCGCGAAGAAGGCGCGCGCGCGGGCGTCGTCGCGCGCCGGGTCGAACGACGCGATCGCCGCGCACCGCCCGAGCGCGGCGTCGACCTCGGCGATCGAGCGGAGCACGAGCGGCAGCGTCGCGGCGTCGCGCGACGCAGGCTTCGCGAGCACGGGCGTGCGCACGGCGAGCGCGCACACGACGTGCAGCAGCGTCGGCATCGGGATCGAGCCGGCGAGCAGGAGCGAGGTGAGCGGCGCGCCGTGCGCGTGCGCGCGCGCGCCGAGCTCGGCGTCGAACGCCGCGCGGAACGCGTCGCCCGTGAAGCCCGCGAGCGCGCGCGCGAGCGCGTCGCGCACGTTCGCTTCCGAGAAGCCCGCGGCGCGCGCGTGCGCGGGGACGAGCGCGCGCTGCCACGGGCCGTCCGGGTCGCTCCACGCGTCGAGCACGCGCGCGAGCGCCGCGACCACCTCGTCGTGCGGGCGCGCGCGGAGCGCGCGCCCGGCCTCGCGCAGCACGCGCGCGGCGCCGGCGACGTCGCTCACGACCCGCTCTCGCCCGCGCCTTCGCCGCCCGGCTTCGGGCCCGCGCCTGCGCCTTCCCCGCCTAGCATCGCGTCGGCGGCGATCGAGCAGCCGCGCTCCTCGGCGCCGGGCGAGCGGCCGAGCACGACGAAGCCCTCGCCGTGCCGCGCCGACGCCGCATCGCTCCCCGCGGCGACGATGCGCCCGAGGTCCGCCGTCTCGATCGCCGCGACGCTCCCGGTGTTCGCGAGGTCGTGCACGACCAGCACGCCGACCTCGCCCGGCGCGACGTCGGCACCCGTCGCGGGGTCGATCGCGCGCACGCGCGCCCACGGCGGGCCGAGCTTGCGCAGCGGCCCGCCCGGGTCGGCGAGCGACGCGTCGTAGAACTGCGAGCCGAGCTCCGTCATGCCGTACTGGTTGACGACGTGCGAGCGCGGGAGGCCGAGGGCCGCGGCGATCGCCGCGTGCAGCTCGTCGCGCGGCACCTCGCGCGCGCGTCCCTTGAACCCGCCCGTCTCCATCGCGCGCGATCCGGGCGGGAGCGGCGTGGCCGCGGTGCCCGCGCGCGCGTCGAGCCAGTGCACGAACGCGAACGCGGTGCCGAGCAGCGCGACGGGCTCGCGCGCGCGTCGCGCGTCGTCGAGCGCGCGCTCGAGCGAAGCGGCGTCGAGCGCGCCGTCGCGCACGTCGAAGCCGCTCGCGTCGGTGCCGCGCGCGGCGAGCAGGCAGCCGAACATGTGCGAGAGCGACGAGTCGGGCGCCTCGGCGGGCGACGGCGCGAGCACGCGCATGCGCATGCGTCCCGCGACGTCGGGGAACAGGAGATGGGAGAGCGTCGGGAGCAGCGACGCCTCGTAGAGCGCGAGCGTGTCGAGCGCGAGCTCGCCGCGCTGCTGCGTCGTCGTCCCGCTCGTCCGGAACACCTTGACGGTTCGCGCGGGCTCGAAGCTCGCGATGCGCAGCTCCTTGAACGCGCCGGTCGGCACGGCGGGAACGTCGCGCCAGCCGCGCACGTTCTCGCGCGTGCGGCCGAGCGCGCCGCAGTAGCGCGCGTACGGCGCGCAGTGCGCGAGCTGGAACGCGAAGAGCTCGAGGGCGAGCGCCTCGAAGCGCGCGTCGTCGCGCGCGAACGCGGGCGCCCGAGCCGCCTCGCGCATCCACGCGCGCACGCGCGCGTCGAGGTCCGCGCGCCAGGCGTCGCGCTCCGCCGGGCGCGCCGCTCCGCGCGCGCCGTCGCGACCGCCGGTCATGCCAGCGCGTCCGCGAGCGCGTCGATCGCGGCCGAGAGCTGGCTCTCGGCGATGCAGAGCGGCGGAGTCAGCGACAGCACGCGGCCGCCGTCGCCCGACGGCAGCAGGATGAAGCCGCGCGCGAGCACCTCCGCGCACGCGCGCAGCGCGCGCGCTGCGTCCGCGCACTCGACGCCGATCATGAGCCCGAGCCCGCGCACGTCGGTGACCGCGTCGAGGCTCGCGAGCCGCTCTCTCGCGCGTGCGAGCGCTCGCGCGCCGAGTGACGCGCTCCGCTCGACCAGCCCGTCGGCCTCGAGCGCGCGGATCGACGCGAGCGCGGCGGCGCAGCTCGCCGGATGTCCGAGGAAGGTCTGCGTGTGGAGCGCCTCACCCGTCGACGCGGGCCACGCGTCCATCACCTCCGCGCGGCCGAGGCACGCGGCGATCGGCATGCCCGACGAGAGTCCCTTGCCGATGCAGAGCAGGTCGGGCGCCACGCCCTCGTGCTCGCACGCGAAGAGCTTCCCGGTGCGACCGAAGCCCGTGTACACCTCGTCGGCGACGAGCAGCCAGCCGCGCTCGTCGCAGAGCGCGCGGAGCGCGCGCAGGAAGCCGCGCGGCGGCACGCGTTCGCCTCCGCGCCCCTGCACGGGCTCGACGAGCACGGCGCCGGTCGCGACACCGCGGGCCGCGAGCGCGTCGGCCGCGCGCGTGACGTCGGCCGCGTCGCCGAAGCGCGCGTGCGCGCAGGCGTCGGGCAGGCGCGCGGCGAACGGCGCCCGGAAGTCGCTCCGCCACGTCGCGTCGAGCGCGCCGAACGCGAGCCCGTGGTAGCCGCCCTCGAACGCGACGACACCCGCGCGGCCGGTCGCGAGCTGCGCCGTCTTCAGCGCCGTCTCGACCGCATCCGAGCCCGACGAGACGAGCACGCCGCGCGCGTCGCCACCGCCCGGATAGCGCGCGACGAGCGCCTCGAGCAGCTCGACCTTCACGCGCGGCGGGTGCACGTCGCCCATTCCGTGGAGGAGCTCGCGCGCCTGTGCGGCGATCGCATCGACGACGTCGGGATGCGCGTGGCCGACGTTCGCGACGCCGAAGGCGCCGGAGAGGTCGACGAAGCGGTTGCCGTCGACGTCCCAGACGTTCGCGCCGTGCGCGCGCTCCCAGAAGACGGGCGCGTCGGGGACGAGGCACGTGACGTTGCGGCTCTCGACGCGCGCGAGGCGCGCGGCGAGCGCGCGCGAGCGCGGGCCGGGAACGCCCGCGACGAGCGCGGGCGCGAGCGGGGCGAAGCGCTCGCCCGCGCCTGCGGCGGAGTCGCGCGAGTTCGGGGCGTCGGGGGGCGACACGGCGGCCGATGCTAGCAATGCGCCCGCGCGCGCCGGCACGAGCGCGCCCGCCGGCGCGCGACGCGTCAGCGCGGGTCGAGCGCGATCGCGCGCCCCTCGGACGCAGCGGGCGGCGCGATGCCGAGGAGCGCGGCCACGGTCGGTGCGACGTCGATCGAGCGCACGTCGCCGAGCGCCGCGCCGCGCCCCGTGCCGCGCCCGAGCGCGAGGAAGACGCCCGCCATCTCGGGCACGCTCGCGACGTCGTAGCCGTGCATGCCGCGCGGCCCGCCCGCGCCGCCGAGCACCCGTGCGAGCCCTCCCCGCGCGCTCGTCAGCACGCGCGTCGGACCCGCGACGACGACGACGTCGCCGACGCGCGAGGGATGCGCATAGCGAAGCCGCGGCGGCAGGTCGTCGCGCGCGTAGGCGGCGACGCCGTCGATGCCGGCGAGTGCGGCGACCGCCCGCGCCGCCTCCTCCGAGCCGGGCGAGTCGAGGTGGACGTGTGCGACCGCGCCCGCGTGCACGACGCGCGCTCTCACGCCGGCTGCGCGGAGTGCCGCGCCGACGTCGATCGGCGAGCCGGCGTCGATCATGCCGTGGTCGCTCACGACGACGAGCGTCGTCGCCGCCCACGCTTCGCGCGCGTCGAGACCGGCGAGCAGCCGCCCGAGCTGGGCGTCCTGCGCGCGCAGCGCGGCCGCGACCTCGGGCGATGCGGGGCCGTGCTCGTGCCCGGCGTGGTCGGCGCCGTGCCACCACGCCATGACGAGCTGCGGTCGTTCGCCCGGCGGCAGGTCGAGCCAGGCGAGGATGCGGTCGACCTTCGCGCTCTCGGGCACCTTCGAGTCGAACGGCCGCATCCGGTACGTCGCGCCCGCGCCTCGCCAGTCGGTCTCGGACCCGACCCAGAAGAAGACCGCCGCGCGCACGCCCTGTCGCTCGGCCGCCACCCAGAGCGGCTCGGCGTCGATCCAGCTCGCGTCGGCGCCGTAGTCGAACTCCTCGCCGCGCGCGCGATCCCGGAACCGGTTCGCGACGATGCCGTGCACGTCCGCCGGCGCGCCCGTCGCGACCGTGACGTGGCTCGGGAACGTGAGCGAGGGGAAGGGCGGGAGCAGTCGGGCCGCGCGCGCGCCCTCGCGGCGCAGGCGCGCGAACGCGGGCAGGTCGGAGCGCTCGAGCATGTCGAAGCGGACGCCGTCGAGCGAGAGCACGACGACCGTCGGCGCGCGCGCGGCCGCGGCGGTGTCCGGCGCGACCGCGCCGCTCGGCTCGGTCGCCATCGAAGCGGGTGTGTGCGCGCGGTCGGCGCCCGCGAAGCACGCCGCGAGCGCGAGAAGCAGTGCGAGCAGGGCGGCGCGCGCGGCACGACGCGTCGCGCGCGTCGTCGGGATCGGCGAGGACGGAGCTCGGCGTCGCGCGGTCGGCATCGCGGCGCGATGATACCGGGCGGACGGGAGGGGAAGCGCAACGTGACGGTGACGGCGTGCATCGGGCTCGGCGCCAACCTCGGCGATCGCGAAGCGACGCTGTGCGAGGCGATCGATGCGATCGAGTCCACGCGCGGCGTCCGCGTCGTCGCGCGCTCGTCGCTCTGGGAGACCGACCCGGTCGGTCCGCCGCCGCAGGGCCCCTATCTGAATGGGGCCGTGCGCATCGAGACGTCGCTCGACGCACGCGCGCTGCTCGCCCGGCTCCACGAGATCGAGGCCGACGCGGGACGCGTTCGCGCGGACCGGCCGCGCAACAGCGCGCGCACGCTCGACCTCGACCTCCTGCTCTTCGGCGACGCGCGCATCGACGAGCCCGCGCTCGTCGTTCCGCATCCGCGTCTGCACGAGCGTCCGTTCGTGCTCGTGCCGCTCGCGGAGGTCGCGGGCGAGCTGTGGCATCCGGTCCTGCAGCGGACGATCGCCGAGCTCGCGGGTCGCGCGGGCCGCGCAGGCGTGCGCGGGCGCGCAGACGGCGAGCGCTCCGGGAGGTGACGAGCATGGCGATCGCGGCGGTCAGCATCGCGCCGGTGGGCGAGGGGACGAGCGTGTCGGCGTACGTGGCGGCCGCGCTCCGCGTCGTGCGCGCGCAGGAGCGCGTGCGCTATCGGCTCGACCCGATGTTCACGACGCTCGAGGGCGACCTGCGCGACATCCTCGACCTCGTGCTGGCGATGGAGGAGGCCGTGTTCGCGGCGGGCGCGCGGCGCGTGGGAACCGTGCTCAAGATCGACGACCGGCGCGACCGAACGGCGTCGATGGAGGCCAAGGTCGAGGCCGTGGAGCGGAAGCTGGCCGAGCACGACGGGTAGCGGCCCGGCTACGCTGCGTCCCGGCCACGACACCGTGAGCGTGGTCACTGCGCGCACAGGCAGGCCGACTCACGCTGCCCGCGGCCGCCGACCGAAGGTGGGATCGCACAAGTCGGTGCGCCGGGTGGCGCGGATCTGGAGGGGAGAGCGGTGGACACGTCCTGCAATCTGGTGGCACAGCGGTTGGCGTCGGCGCGCCGTCGTCGGCCTGCGGTGCGCTCGCGCGCCGGCCGCGTCCTCTCTCGTGCGTTCCTCGCCCTGCTCGCCTGCGCGGCGCTCGCGCCGGCCGCGTCGGCTGGAACGACCGTCCTCTCCTTCCTCTACCCCGACGCGAGCGACATCGCGGAGTTCCGCGCGCTGATCGGGTTCGGGTCGGGAAACTACGAGCACGAGGTGAGCCTCGGCGTTCCGACGCCGAACGGCCCGGTGTTCTCGGCGCAGATCGCGATTCCGGACGACAAGGACGTCTACGTCGCGATCGTCGCGGTGAGCCGCGGCGGCCTCCGGAGCGCGCCGTCGAACGAGCGGATCCGCCGGACGACGGCCGATGTCCTGGGCGCGCCGGGCGAGCCGATCGTCGAGCTCTACTGAGGGCCCCACGCGGCCCCTGGCCGCGACGCCCGCGCGCGGCGCCTCCGGCCCCGCCCGCAGCCCGGCTCGCGGGGGGCCTCCCCCGGCGCTGCGACGTCGCCCCCGATCCCGTACGCTGCCGCCGCCCCGAACTCGCGAGCGCGGGGCGCGCCCGTCCCCCCACGCGTGCGCGCTCTCCGGGCTCGCCGCAGCGGCGCGGCTCGCGGCTCCGCGAGCCCGCGCGCACCCGTGAATCCAGGACCGGCGCGCCCGGGACGACGTCCGTCGTCGCAGCCTCCATCGCGATCTTTCGCGCGATGTGGGGCCGGTGACCATCATCACGTCGTATGTGCGCGACTTCCCCGATGATCCGGCCGCCGCTGCGACGGGGCAGCGGTCGTTCTGCCGACGAAGTGCGGCGAGAGAGCGCGAAGCGGGTTCGACACGGAAGCGAGTTCGACGCACCGGGGAGCGGCGGAGCGAGAGATGTCGAGGGGACGGATCCGGCACCAACGATGGCGAGCGAGCTCGACGCGATGCGCGCGCATCGCGGCCACCTCGCTGCTCTGCGCGCTCGGCCTGCTCGTCGCGGGCAGCGCTGCCGCCGTCGACGTCGTCGGACAGACCAACGTCGGCGTGAGCTTCTCCCCCGCCTCGGGTCCGGTCGCCGGCTACTTCGTGTATCTGCAGACGGGCGACGAGCCCGCGCCCGGCCGCCTCGCCGCGGCCCTTCCCGCCGGCCAGGTCGACTTCGAGGTCGGCGCGAACTACGGCGAGACCGTCACGGTCCGCGTTCGTCCCTACGCCGCGAACGGCCAGCTCGGTCCGTTCTCTCCGCCTTCCCAGCCCATCGCGTTCGTTCCCGACGTGCCCGGCATCGACACGCCCGCCGAGCCCGACGCGGACGTCGGCCTCGTGTTCGCGCCGTTCCAGACCGGCACGTCGGTGCAGGTGCAGGTGCACCGAAGCGATCTCAGCATCGCGGGCACGTTCGACATCCGGCCGCCCGGTGGCGCGTTCACGCCCGCCTTCCTCGACATCCGCGCCGCGCGCTGCGACTTCGATGGCGACGGAACGAGCGAGTACGCCCTCGGCTTCGGCAGCGGCTCGCGCGGTGTCGTCGAGCTCCGGCGCGGTCAGTCGCGCGGCTTCTCGACGATCGCGACGCTCGCCGTCGGCACGAGCTCCTTCCACTCGCGCAGTGGCGCGACGTTCCCCGCGTGCGGCGATGTCGACGGCGACGGCCGCGACGAGCTCCTGATCGGTCGCGGTGCCGGCGGCGACGGCATCGTCGACGTCTACGACGATGCGAACGCCGGCTTCGCGCACCTGCGGAAGATCGTGCTCGACTGGGACGAGTACGCGCAGTCGGTCGGCGAGACGCGGCCCGCCGCGGGCGACATCGACGGCGACGGTCTCGACGAGGTGTTGATCGGTCTCGGAGCGGGCGGCCAGGGCTTCGTCGCGGTGCGCGACGACATGGCGCAGCGCTTCGCCACGATGTGGACGCCGAGCGCGCAGCGCGGCTGGCTCCAGTTCGATCGTCCCGGCGCGGACGGCGCCACGTGGCCTTCCGCCGTGCAGCTCGACATCGACGGCGCCCTCGAGGTGGTGGTCGGTCTCGGCAAGGGCTCGAACGGCGAGCTCGTCTTCCTCGAGGACGCGACGCGGCGCGCGGTCTTCTCGTTCGCGTTCGAGCCGCTTCCGGTCACGAAGGCAGGCGCGACGTCGCTGTTCGCGGGCTTCTCGTCCTACAACTCGTCGAACGGCGAGGTCCGACCCGGACGCGTCGACCTCGACGAGGACGGCACGGACGAAGTGATCGTCGGCTTCACCGCGGGCGGCCTCGGGCGCGTGCACCTGCTGCGCCAGGGCGCCTATGGCCCGTCGACGACGAGCAGCACCTGGCTCGGCCTCCCGCAGTGGCTGCTGGCTCCGAACGGGCCCGGGCTCGCGCGCTGACGTCGCCGCGAGCCTGCGCCAGCCCACCCGCCGCACATTCCCGATACCCACGATCGACAATTTGTAACGTCCAGCGCGATGGACTACTCAGACTTGCCGGTGCCAGGGGGGAGGCACGGGGCGCGCCCGCCCACGGAGATGCGGCCCATGGCTCATCCGCTGCCCGCCAGTCGCGAGAAGGAGCTCTCCGCCGAGGTCGCGCGGGTGATCGAGCGCGACGAGCTCGAGCCGGCGAGCGCGGAAGAGATCCTCACCTGGGCGATCAAGAACTTCCACCCGAGGCTCGCGCTGTCCGCGAGCTTCGGGGCGCCCGACGGGATGGCGCTCCTCCACATGATGCACGCGATCGAGCCGGCCTCGCGCGTGGTCGTGATCGACACGGGCCGGCTCCCGCAGCAGACGTACGACCTGATCGATCGCGTGCGCGATCGCTTCGACAAGAAGGTCGAGGTGCTCTTCCCCGACGCGGCCGACGTCGGCGAGATGGTCCGCGAGCACGGGCCCAACCTGTTCTACGAGTCGATCGAGAAGCGGCGGCAGTGCTGCCGCATCCGCAAGGTCGACCCGCTCCGCCGCTACCTGTCCGAGCTCGACGCCTACGTCACGGGCCTCCGTCGCGACCAGAACGCGAACCGCAGCAGCACGCGCAAGGTCGAGATCGACCGCGCGAACGGCGGCGTCGTGAAGATCAACCCGATCGCCGACTGGTCGCACGAGCGCGTGATGGCGTACGTGCACGAGCACGACGTGCCGCTGAACCGACTGCACGCGCAGGGCTATCCGTCCGTCGGCTGCGCGCCCTGCACGCGCGCCGTGAAGCCGGGCGAGGATGCGCGCGCGGGGCGCTGGTGGTGGGAGGAGGACGGCACGAAGGAGTGCGGTCTCCACCTGCAGATCGAGGAGGGCGGCTCGGGGATCTGAGCCGCGCGGGCGCATCGCGCCGCGACGGGGATGCCCGCGACGGCGGCGTCCAGGACTGGAGGGAACGTGGATCCTCGCCGCCGACGATTTCTCGCGACTTCGCTGCGCGTGCTCGCCGGCGCGAGCCTCGTGCGCTTCGGCGCGTCGCCCCGCGTCGCGCGCGCGGCGACGCTCTCCGATGCCGCGCGGCGTCTCCTCCCGACGAGTCCCTACGTCTACGTCTCGCCGCTCCTCGCCGATGGTCGCGAGAGCCGCTGCCACGCCGAGCTGTGGTTCGCCTGGCTTGACGAGGCAGTCGTCGTGATCGTCGCCGCCGACCGGTGGAAGGCGCGCGCGCTCGCGTCGGGCCGCGATCGCGCGCGCATCTGGGTGGGCGACCACGGGCGCTGGCGCGGCTTCGTCGGCACCAACGAGTCGTTCCGCTCGGCACCGAGCTTCGACGCGCGCGGCGCCGCGAGCCGCGACGCCTCGCTGCTCGACCGGCTGCTCGCGACCTACGCGACGAAGTACCCGGACGAGATCGATGCGTGGCGCGATCGCATGCGCAGCGGCTTCGCCGACGGCTCGCGCGTGCTCATCCGGTACACGCCGGCCTGAGCCCTCGCTCCCGCCCGTCGGCGCCGCGGCCGCGCAAAGCGGCGCAGTCGGCGCGCAGGCGGGCGGCAGCGCTCGCCCGCACGCGGCCGGCGCGCTCAAGTGCGCGAGCGAGAGGCCGATGCTCCGCGAGGCCGCGCGACCCTCTCGCGCGGCCGCGCTCGGAGGTGCATCGATGGTCACGCCCGCCGGCCTGCTCGCCCGCTCGACGTCCCTCTCGCGAGCGCTCGACGGAGCGAAGCACCTCGGCGGAGTCGCGTGCACGATCGCATGCCTCCTCCTCGCGTTCCCCGGTGTCGAGATCGCGCGCGCCGACGCGCCGCCCGAGGCCGCGGCCGAGTGCCGCATTCCGGATCGCACCGCCCGCCGCGCGGAGATGCACGCGAAGGCGAAGCGCGTCCGCACGCAGATGCAGCTCGCGGCCGGCGCCGACGGCCAGGCGTTCGTTCCGCTCAGCACGACGGGCATGAACTATCGATCCGCCACCGGATCCGAGCTGCGCGCGATCTCGCGCGAGCTCTCGAGCGCGCCGCCCGCCAGCCCCCGCTAGTCGCGCCCTCCCGCCCGCGGCGTGCGCCGCCGCGGGCCTCCCGGTCCGCCCCCGCGATCTGTGCCATCCTCCGGCCCGGTTTCGCGCCCCAGCCCGAGCGACGGCCCGTCGTCCGCCGTGCGCACGCGGGGAAGCCACGCACGCATGGATCCCGGCTCCACACTGCGACTGCGTCGGGTGACCGGCCTCGCGGCCGTCGCCTGGGCGATCGCCGCGATCGGCTACTCCGTCTCGATCCTGTTCGTCGCGCCCGACGACCTCGCGCTCCCGCTGCGCTGCTCGGTCGCCGGCACGCGCGCGCTCGTCGAGTGGTCGACGCCCGAGGCGCAGAACGCGGGCGTGCAGCGCGGCGATCGGATCCTGTCGATCGACGGCATCCCGATGAGCTCCGTGCTGCGCGAGGGCGTCGGGTTCCTCGAGCCGGGAAGCGCGAACCGCTACGCGATCGAGAAGCCCGACGGGCGCGTGCTCGTCGTCGATCTCGCCCCCGCGCCGGCGAGCTTCCATCGCCGGCCCGGTCAGACGCTGCTGCACGTCGCGCTGCTGTGTGTCGCGGCGCTCTACCTCGGCGCCGGCGGCGTCGTCTGGTGGAGCCGCCACGAGCGCGCGGACGCGTGGGCCTTCATGCTGTTCTGCTCGATGATGGCGGCCGACGTCGCGTCGTCGCCGCGTCTCGACCTCGCGCCGTGGTCGTTCCCGCGCGTGCTCGCCAACCTGCCACTGCTCGGCGCGTCGGCGTTCCACCTGTTCTCGTCGTATCCGATCGAGCCCAACTGGATCGTGCGGCATCGGCGCATCCGCGCGCTTCCGTACCTGGCCGCGCTCGTGCTCGTGCCGCTCGTGCTCTTCGCGGGCGCGTTCGGCGACGCGGGTGCCGCGGTCGTCTACGAGAGCGCGTTCTTCTTCGGAACGGGGCTCGCGGTCGCGTCGCTCGCGATCCCGTTGATGGAGCGGCGGCGCGCGTACGACGCGGGCATCGGCGCGCGCACCGACATCATGATCCTCGCGGCGACGCTGAGCCTGCTGCCCGCGCTCCTCGTGCTCGTCGCCGAGGCGCTGCTCCAGGTTCCGCTGCCCGTGCACCTCGTGCTGCTGTGGGTGGCGATCTTCCCGATCGCGGTCGGCTACGGGATCCTGCGGCGCCAGCTCTTCGACTTCCGGATCGTCGCGCGCTCGTCCGCCGCGTACGGCGCCTCGACGCTCGCCATCACGGGCCTCTTCGCCTTCCTCATCACGTTCGCCGACACGCTCGTCGACCTGTTCGGCGTCGACGAACGCTCGGTGCAGGTCGCGTTCCTCTTCCTCGCGATCCTCGCCTTCGATCCGCTCCGCGACCGCATGCAGCGGCTCGTCGACCAGCTCTTCGACCGCGACCAGTCGCGCTACCGCTCGGCGGTGCGCGAGATCTCCGAAGCGATGGTGTCGATGCTGAGCCTCGGCGAGATCAGCGATCGCATCCTCATCGCGGTGACGGAGACGATGGGCGTCGATCGCGCGGTGGTGCTGCTGATCGACGAGCGCGACCGCGTGCTGAGGCCGTCCGCGCAGCGCGGCGACTGGGACGAGGACGACGTCGAGATCGAGATCCCGGCCGACCATCCCGTCTGGCGCCAGCTGTGGATGCGGCGCGAGGAGCTCTCGCGCGCCGACTTCGACGACGAGACGGACACCGAGCGGCGCGAGGCGTGCTGGGACGTGTTCGACTCGCTCGAGATCGAGCTCCTCGTCCCGATCCTCTTCGGCGTCGACCTGCTCGGCGTGATCGCGGTCGGTCGCAAGCTCTCGGGCGAGCGGCTCACCGTCGACGACCGACAGCTCCTGCGGACGCTCGCGAACCAGAGCGCGATCGCGATCGAGAACGGCAAGGCGTTCGACGAGATCGCGCAGCTGAACGAGACGCTCGAGGCGCGCGTCGAGGAGCGCACGCGCGAGCTGCGACGCACGCAGGCGCAGCTCATCCAGAGCGACAAGCTCAAGTCGCTCGGCCAGCTCGTCGCGGGCGTCGCGCACGAGCTCAACAACCCGATCGGGTTCGTGCACGCGAACCTGCAGCTGCTCGACGAGTACCTCGAGAAGCTCGCCCGCGCGCAGGGTCCGCCGCGGGACCCCGAAGCCGCGGAGAAGGCGCGCGCGGCGATCACGAAGCTGCTGCAGCGGAGTCGCGAGGGCACCGAGCGCGTGAAGCAGATCGTGATGGACCTGCGCTCGTTCTCGCGCACCGACCAGGCGGAGCTCCAGCGCGCCGACCTGCACGAGGAGATCGAGCGCACGCTCGGCCTCATGGAGCCGCGGCTCAAGAACAAGGTCGAGATCAAGCGCGAGTACGGCGAGATCCCGCAGGTCCGCTGCTACCCCGGGCAGCTCAACCAGGTGTTCATGAACCTCGTGATGAACGCCTGCGACGCGATGGGCGACGGCGGCACGATCACGATCCGCACGCGCCCCGGCGACCTCGGCGTGCACCTCGAGTTCGCGGACGACGGACCGGGCATCCCGGCCGAGGTGCGCAACCAGATCTTCGATCCGTTCTTCACGACGAAGCCCGTGGGCGCGGGTACGGGCCTCGGGCTCTCGCTGTCGCACGGCATCATCGAGCGGCACGGCGGGCGACTCTCGGTCGAGTCGACGCCCGGGCACGGAGCGACGTTCCACATCGACCTGCCGCTCGACGCTCCGCCGCCCGACGAATAGACTGCGCGCCTCGCGCGTTCCCGCACCACGACGACAGGAGTCGCCATGAAGCTCGGACTGATGGCGGGCTATTCGCCCGCGTCGATGTCGCTCCCGATGGACACGATCCTCGAGGCCGAGCGCCTCGGGTTCGACTCGGTGTGGACCGCCGAGGCCTACGGATCGGACGCCGTGTCGCCGGCGGCGTGGATCCTCGCGCGCACGACGAAGATCAAGGCGGGAACGGCGATCATGCAGATGCCCGCGCGCGCGCCCGCGATGACGGCGATGACCGCGATGACGCTCGACGGCCTCTCGGGCGGGCGCTTCGTGCTGGGCCTCGGGCCGTCGGGCCCGCAGGTCGTCGAGGGCTGGTACGGCGTCCCGTACGGCAAGCCGCTCACGCGCACGCGCGAGTACATCGAGATCGTGCGCAGGATCTTCGCGCGCGAGGCGCCGCTCACGCACGACGGCGAGCACTACCACATCCCCAACACCGGCCCGGGAACGACGGGGCAGGGCAAGCCGCTCAAGAGCATCCTGCACGGGCGCGCGGACCTGAAGATCTACACGGCCGCGATCTCGCCGAACGGCATCGAGTGCGCGGCCGAAGCGGCGGACGGCTTCTTCCCCATCTGGATGGATCCCGAGCGCTACGACCTGTTCGCGCCGCACGTCGACAAGGGCTTCGCGGCGGCGGGGCGCCCGAAGTCGCTCGACGACTTCGACGTCGCGCCCTTCGTGACGGCCGTGCTCGGCGACGACGTCGAGAAGTGCCGCATGCCGGTCAAGGCGATGATGGCGCTGTACGTCGGCGGCATGGGATCGAGGAAGAAGAACTTCTACAACGACTACGTGACGCGCATGGGCTTCGAGGCCGAGGCGAAGCGGATCCAGGATCTCTACCTCGACGGCAAGAAGGCCGAGGCCGCGGCGGCGGTGCCCGACCGGCTCGTCGACGCCGTCGCGCTCGTCGGGCCGCGCGAGCGCATCGTCGAGCGGCTGGCGGCGTGGAAGGAGGCGGCGGCGCGCAAGCACGTCGGCTCGATGCTGATCGGCGGCGGCGTCGACGCGTTGCGCGTCATCGCCGAGGAGGTCCTCTAGCCATCGCGCGCGCGCTGCGCGCAGCGATCGTCGCCTTCGCGGCGTTCGTCGGGCTCGCCTCCGGCGGGCTCGCGCGCGCGGACGACGCGGCTCCCGGCCGTCCGAACGGCTTCGACGTCGCGGACGCGCGCGTGCCGCGCGACGAGATCCTCGCGGGCGGGCCGGTGCGGGACGCCATCCGCGCCGTCGACGCCCCCGGGTTCGCGTCGGCCGACGACGCGAAGTGGGTCGCGCCCGACACCGTCGTCGTCGGCCTCGCGCTCGGCGGCGAGGCGCGCGCCTACCCCGTCCATCTGCTCGAGTACCACCAGGTCGTGAACGACGTCGTCGCCGGGACGCCCGTCGTCGTCTCGTACGATCCGCTCGCCGGCGCGCCCGTCGCGTTCCGCGCCGTCGTGAAGGAGGGCGAGGCGCCGCTGCGCTTCGGCGTCTCGGGGCTCGTCTTCCAGTCGCACGCGCTGCTCTTCGACCGCGAGAGCGAGAGCCTGTGGTCGCCGCTGCGCGGCGAGGCGATCGCCGGGCCGCGCGCCGGCACCGCCATCGCGCGACTCCGCGTCCGCCAGGAGGCGTTCGCCGTCTGGCGCCACCGGCATCCGGACACGCGCGTGCTCGAGCGGCCCGACCCCGAGCGCGTCGACTACCGCTACAGCCCGTTCGAGGCCTACTGGGTCTCCGACACGATCCCGTTCCCCGTCGCGGCGCGCGACGATCGCTACCACCCAAAGGAGGTCGCGCTCGGAATGGAAGCGGGCGGCGTCTCGCGCGCCTATCTCGGCTCGGTGCTGACGAGCGCGGGCGGGCGCGTGGTCGACGTGATCGCGGGGCACCGCGTGCACGTCGCGTACGACGGCGCGGTCGGCGCGTTCAGCTGGGAGGCGCCGGACGACGTCCGCGTCACCGACGCGTACTGGTTCGCGTGGAAGGCCTTCCATCCGGACACCGAGGTCTGGCGGCCGGAGGGCGCCGCGAGCGCGCCCGACGACGAAGGTGCGGCGGAAGGTCGTTAGTCGGCCGCGGCGTCGTCGCCCGCCGGTGGCTCCGCGTTCTCGCACCACTTCTGCAGCGCGCGGAGCGTCGCGTCGATGCGCTCGATCAGCATCCGCCGCACCTCGAAGCGATCGACGTCGGCGCCGATCAGGTGCACCTGGTTGCGCGCCGCGAGCTTGAGCGAGACGCGCGTCCGCGCCGGCTGCGCGGCGTCCTCGGGCTCCTCGACGAGCGCGTAGAGCTGGTCGAACTGCAGGCTTCCGATGCTGCACGAGACGGCGAGCCGCTCGGGCGCCTCGACGATCTGCGGCGTCTCGTTCATGACGAGCGCGACGTTCCCGAGGCGGCTGCGCCAGCGCACCTTCGCGCCGGCGATCGGGAAGGCGTCCGGCGCATCGACGAGGGCCGTGCGCGCCTCGTCCCAGCGAACGATCTCCGCCGCGCTCGTGAGAGCCCGCCACACCCGCTCGCGCGGCGCCGTGACGACCGCCGCCATCGCCGTCGTGATCACGGCGCGAGGATTAGCTCGCGCGAGGAACGGCGCAACCTCGCGAACGCGCTTCGGAACTCGTCGGTCGTGAGCGGGTGGATTGGCCTTCGGAAGTTCTGCCGACACGGCGGCGTGTCAGTCGTCGCTCCGCTCGACGGGCCAGTGCGGATGCCACGGTCGTTCGCGCTCGAACGCGAACGCGGCCTGCAGCACGAGCGCGTCGGCGAGACGCGGCCCCGCGATCTGCATCCCGACCGGGAGCCCCGCGCGCGAGAGCCCGGCGCGCACGCTCGCCGCCGGGCCCAGCGAGAGGTTGAACGGCATCGTGAAGCTCCCGATGTTCGCCGGCGGCTGTGCGCGTCCCTCGACCTCGGCCGCGAGCGGGCCGCGCGCGGGCGGCGGGTCGTACGGGATCGTCGGCGTGAGCAGGAGGTCGACCTGCTCGAACAGCGCGGCGCACCAGTCGTGGATCTCCCGGCGCCGCACTCGATAGGCGTGCCATCGCTCGATCGTCATGCGCTCGGCGCCGCGCTCGACGCCTTCGAGATAGGCGCGCCCGAACGCCTCGCGCCGCTCCGGGAGCCAGGGGGCGAGCTTCGTGCGCTGCTCGAACGCGCCGAGCAGGCTCCATTCCCGGCCGGGCTCCGGCGGGCCGCCCGCGATCGGCACGATCGCGTGACCGAGGCGTTCGAAGACGAGCGCCGCCTCCTCCACTGCGTCGGCGACGTCCGACTGCACGACCGCATAGCCGAGGTCGGGCGAGAACCCGAATCGCAGGCGGCGGCCCGCGCGCCGCAGCTCGTCGAGCGACGCTGCGAACGGCCGTTCGGGCGCGGGCAGCGAGAAGGGATCGCTCGCGTCGGGCCCGCACGTCGCGTCGAGCTGACGCGCCGCGTCCTCGACGGTGCGCGTGAGCGGGCCCTGCACGGACGTGTGGTCGATGTTCCAGAGCTCGCCCGGCCCCTGCGCGATGCGGCCGAACGTCGGCTTGAGGCCGAAGCATCCCGTGCACGAGGCCGGGATCCGCACCGAGCCGCCGCCGTCGCTCGCCGTCGCGATCGGCACGACGCCGCCCGCGATCGCCGCCGACGCGCCGCCGCTCGAGCCGCCCGGTGTGCGCTCGAGGTTCCACGGGTTGCGCGTCGCGCCGAACAGCGGGTTCTTCGTGACGGCCGTGTGCCCGAGCTCGGGCGTGTTCGTCTTGCCGACGACGATCGCGCCCGCCGCGCGCAAGCGCGCCACCTGCGTCGAGTCGCGCTCGGCGACGGCGTCGGCGAAGGCGCGCGAGCCGAGCGTCGTCGGGAGCCCCTCGGCGTCCTCGAGATCCTTGACGCCGAGCGGGAGGCCCTCGAGCGCGCGCGCCTCTCCGCGCGCGCGCCGCGCATCCGACGCGCGCGCATCGGCGAGCGCCCGCTCGCGATCGCGCAGGTTCGTGAACGCGTTGAGCGTCGGCTGCGTGTGCGCGATGCGTTCGTAGACCGCGTCGACGAGCTCGACGCACGAGAGCTGGCGCGCGTCGAGCGCGGCGAGCAGCTCGCCGACGGACGCGCGCAGCGGATCGTTCGGGGCGGCGGGGCGTGTCATGGCGTCCTCCGCGGGCGGCGGCTCGCCGCGCCCGCCTCGCGACGGCGTCAGGCCGTGCGCGCGTCGCGGCCGGCCTCGAGCTCCGCGAGGAACCCGAGCAGCAGCTCGATGACGGCGTCCGGCCGATCGATCTGCACGTGGTGACCGGCGCCGGCGACGACGGCGAGGCGCGCGCGCGGCAGCTCGTCGCACAGTGCGCGCGCGCCCTCGTCGGACAGGATCTCGCTCTCCTCGCCCCGCACGACCAGGGTCGGGCACGCGACGCGCGCGGGGTCGGGCCGCTCGGCCGGCGGCAGGCCGAACCAGCGCGAGTCGAACTTGTACCCGAAGCGCCCGTCGGGCAGCTCCTCGACGGAGTGCCGCGCGATCGCGCGGCGCAGGGCGTCGGCCGCGTGCTCGGCGTCGGGCAGGAAGCGGAAGCGCTCGACGGCCTCCTCGCGCGTCGCGTAGCTCCGCCGGAAGCTCAGCGCGAGCCGCAGGCGCCGGCTCCTGCGCTTCTCGCTCCCGCGCGAGGGGTCGAGGAGCACGAGGCCGCGGGGCGGGTCGTCGGCGGCGCGCGCGAGCGCCACGTGCGCGCCCATCGAGTGGCCGACGAGCACGCAGTCGCCCGCGCCGACGTGCTCGAGCAGCGCGCGGAGGTCCTCGTCGAAGGCGCCGGGGCGGAGGTCGTCGGGGCGGTCGGAGTCGCCGTGGCCGCGGAAGTCGAGCGCGACGACGTGGCGGCCCGCGGCGAGCGCGGGCGCCACGTGGTCCCACCAGTGGGCGTTCGCGCCGCCGCCGTGGAGGAGCACGACGAGCGGCGCGCCGGCCGCGCCCCAGTGGAGTGCGTGGAGTCGGGGGCCGCGATCGCCGACCCGGAGCTGCTCGCTGCGCGGAAGCACGGTCCGCGCAGGCTACCCGGCGCGCTGCCGAGCGTCGACGACAGGCCGCATCCCGCTCGACGGGAGCCCCCCGAGTTCGGCCGCGAGACGCCTTCTCGCGGCGTTTTCCGGCTTGCCACGGGGGTCGCTTGCATTATGCTCCGCGCCACCGACGTGCCCGAGGGTGTACGTCGGCGTCAATCGTGACATGGGGGTGTCGTCGTTCGTCGCGGAGTGCGGCGTTGCATGCGGCGATGCTTGGAGAGGACGGAACGACATGGCAGCGAAGAAGAAGAAGGCCGCGGGCCGCAAGGCGGCGAAGGCGACGGGCGATCTCATCATCTCGAAGTCGCGCGTGAAGGCGGCGGTCAAGAAGTGCAACGTCGGTGGCGAGTTCTACGGCGCCCTCGACGCGGCGGTCCGCAACCTGATCAAGGCGGCCGAGGAGCGCGCGGTCGGCAACAAGCGCAAGACGCTGAAGGGCGTCGATCTCTAGGCAGCTGCCAGGGACGAATCAAGGGGCCCGCCGGCCGAGCCGGCGGGCCCTTCTCTTTTCCGCGCCCGCGCCCGCTCGCCCGCGGCGCGCCCGGGCGGGGCGCGCGCGGCCGCCTAACGTTCGCCGTCGTCGCCCGGTGCGTCCGTGCGCGCCGGCCGCGCCGCATCCGGGTCGAGGTTCGCTCCGACGCGGAAGAGGTGCTCGACCGTCGTGCGCGCGAGCGCGTCGACGAGCGTCGTCGCGTTGCGCGCGGCGACGTGCTCGAGCCCCGCGCTCGCGAAGCGCGCCGCCTTCTCGATCGAACGCGGCAGCGTCTCCGTGTCGCCGAGCGGCAGCGCGTCGGCGACCGCCACCTTGTTCGCGAGCGCCACGAACGCGTAGAAGAACGCGCGCCGCGCCTCGGGCGCGAGGTCGAACGCCGCGCGGAAGATCGCGTGCGAGCCACCCGCGATGGCGGGCAGGTTCGGGATCCAGACCGGCAGGTCCCACTCCGTCGCGGCGACGTCGACCGGGCGCTCGGCGAGCACGTCGCGCTGCTCCGCGTGCAGGAAGCCGTAGATCCGCATCGCGTCGTCCCACTCCGGGAAGCCGAGGTCGGCGAGTCGACCGCTGCGCCAGCGCAGCGACCACTCCTCGAGCTCGGTCTCGAGCTCCCACATCACCGCCTGCATCATGCGGAAGTAGAGCCAGTAGTCCTCGCGGAAGAGCGCGTCGAGGAGCGTCGCCACGTCCTCGACGTCGTCGCCGTCGGCGCGCGCCCAGAACCAGAACTGGCCCTCGAGCGTGCGCGCGCCGGGCGGCGCCTGCCACTGCTCGTCCTTCGGATCGAGCGCGACCTCGATGCGCGAGCGCAGGAAGAGCGCGAGCACCTCCGCGTCGATGGCGTGCGCGGCGCGCACGAGCGTCTCGTCGCCGGCCTCCGCGATCACGGCGAACCACTGCGAGAGCGCGGCGCGATCGGGTGCGAGGCCCGCCCACGCGTCGAGGTCGAAGCAGGTCGCGATCTGGCGAGGCGTCGCGCTCGCGAGCAGCCAGCTCGCGTCGTCGAGCCCCGACGCCTTCACGGCGAACACGAGCTCGGCATCGGGGAGCATCGGGATCGCGTGCTCGGGCGCGGGCAGCAGGCCAAGCAGCTTCGCGCGCTGCGCGGCCGGCGCCTCGCACACGACCGCCACCTGGATCGGAAGTGGGAGTGCGGCGAGCGCGCGCTCGGCCTCGCGCTCGTCGCGTCGGGCGAGGGCGAGGATGCGTCGGGCTTCGGGGAGGACGTCGATCGGGGCCGGGGGGCCTTGCATCGCGCGCAACCTAGCAGGTCGCCCGCGCGGAACGACGTCGCGCCCCGCCACCCACGGTGCGGCGCGCCGCGCCCCCCGCGGCGCAACGCGCGCCGCGTCGTGCAGCGCTCCGCGCCGGCGAGTAGAGTCGCTCGCATGGTCGAGCTCGATGCCGTTCGCCGCGCGCTCGCGCGCCACGAGCCGCTCCTGCTGCGCGACGCGGCGCGCAGCCAGGCGGCCGTCGCGATGATCCTGCGCGAGGGTGGGCGCGCCGCGGGCTCTGCGCCCGAGGTGCTCTTCATCGAGCGCGCGCGCCACGAGGGCGATCCGTGGTCGGGGCACATGGCGTTCCCGGGCGGCCGCGTCGACGCGGCCGACCCGCACGAGCGCGCGGCGGCCGAGCGCGAGACGCTCGAGGAGGTCGGGCTCGACCTCGCGGGTGCGCACCACATCGGAAGGCTCGACGACCTGCCCGGCCGCGGCGCCGCGAAGGAGCACGGTCTCGTCATCTCGGGGCACGTCTACGTCTGGGAGGGCGACGCGCCGCTCGCGCTCGACGCGCGCGAGGTCGCATCGGCCTTCTGGTTCCCGCTCGCCGACCTCCACGTGCCCGCGCGCCACGTGCCGCACACGTATCCCGGGGCGCAGATGGAGTTCCCGGGCATCCTCGTCGGGCAGCCCGGGCGCCACGTCGTCTGGGGGCTGACCTATCGATTCCTCGAGGTGTTCTTCGGGATCGTCGGGCGCCCGCTCCCCGAGCGCTGGTCGTTCGACCGCGACGAGGCGATGTCCTGAGCGCGCGTGCGCGACGGCGCGCCGCGCGCGCCTACGCGGGCATCAGCGCGACGTCGATCACGAGCCGGTCCGCCTCGTCCTCGAGCGCGTCGCGCAGCTCGCGCACGTCGATCGTCTCGGGCACCTCGACGCGCATCTCGAGCTCGTAGTGCGGCGAGCCGCCCGGCCCGGGGCGGCTGCGCGTCGAGAGGTCGGCGATGTTGACGCCGCGCGCGGCGAGCGCGCGGCAGATGCTCGCGACGATGCCGGCGCGATCCTCGCCCGCGGCGGACACCGTGTAGAGGCGCGTCCCCGGCGCGGGCACGGACGGGCGCGGCCCCTCCTCGAGGCCGCGCAGCAGGATCGTGAGCCCGTGATCGCGCTCGAGGTGCTTCGCGCCGCGCGCGATGTCGTCGGCCGCCTCGCGCCGCGTCGACGAGCACAGCAGGATGACCGCGAAGTCGCTGCCGAGGATCGTCATGCGCGAGTCCTCGAGGTTCGCATCCGCGTCGTAGATGAGCTGCGCGAGCTCGGCGACGAGGCCGGGCTTGTCGCGACCGATGGCGGAGAGGAGGAACCAGCTGCGCATGCGTGCACGCTCCTGCGTCGTCAGGGAAGGCTCGCGATCACCTCGCGCAGCTCGGCCGCGCTGCGGTGGAACACCGGGAGGTCGGTCCGCGTCCAGCGCACGCGGCCGTCCGGGCCGACGAGCACGAGCGCGCGCTTCGTCATCCCGAGCAGGCCGATCGCGTCGTACGCGCGGCACACGCGCTTGTCGGCGTCCGACGCGACGGGGAACGGGAGCGCGTGCTTCTGCGCGAACGCCTCGTGCGACGCCATCGGCTGCGGATTGATCGCGACGACCTGCACGCCGAGGTCGGCGAACGCGCCGAGGTGGTCGCGGTAGTCGCACAGCTGCTTCGTGCAGACGGGCGTGTCGTCGCCGGGATAGAAGACGAGCAGCACGCTGCCGCGCTCGCACAGCGCCGCGAGCGACACCTCGCCCTGCGTCGAGGGAAGCGCGAAGTCCGGAGCCCGGTCGCCGACGGAGAGGCCGCGTGCCATGCGCGCATCCTACCTCGCGCGGCGGGCCGCTTGGCGCCGCGCGAGCGATCGAGTACTCCTGTCCGGCCTTGCCCGAGCGGGAACCCACGACGGCGCCGCCCGACCACCGCGAGAGCGCTTCGCCGTCGTCCCCCCGCGCCGCGGGCCGCCTTCGCGCGCTGACCCCCCGTCAGCGCAAGGTGCTCGCGCTGCTCGCGGTCGCCGAGCTCTTCGACACCTACGACGCCGCGCTCGTCACGATCGCGATCAAGCAGATCCAGCAGGGGCTCGCGATTCCCGAGGCGCAGCTCGGCACCGTGCAGGGCACGATCCGCCTCGGCATGCTGGCGTCGTTCGCCGTGACGCTCTTCGCCGACCGCTTCGGTCGCCGCCGTCTGCTGCTGCTCACGCTCGTCGGCTTCTCGGTCTTCACGTTCGCCTCCGCACTCGCGCGCACGTCGGGCGAGTTCGTCGTCGCGCAGCTCGTCGCGCGCGCGTTCATCGGCGCGGAGATCATGCTCGCGAGCGTCGTGCTCGTCGAAGAGCTCGCCGCGCGCGATCGCGGCTACGGGCTCGGCCTGCTCGGCGCGCTCGGTGCGCTCGGCTACGGGCTCGCCGCGCTCGCGTTCGCGTTCGTCGACGCGCTGCCCGGCGGCTGGCGGGCGCTCTACGCGCTCGGCGCCGGCCCGCTCCTCGTCGTCGCGTGGATGCGGCGCGGCCTGCCCGAGACGGAGCGCTTCGAGCGGCATCGCCGCGAGCGCGCGGGCAGCGCGGGCGTCGCGGAGACGCTGCGCCCGCTCGGCAGCCTCGTCGTCGCCTATCCGGGACGGCTGCTCGCGATGAGCGCGTTCGTGTTCTGCTTCGACTTCGTGCACTGGCCGGCCTTCGGCTTCCTCCCGAAGGCGATGCAGGACGTGCACGGGTTCTCGCCCGCTGCGGTCTCGACCGTCGTGATCGCCGGCGGCGCCCTCGGCATCCTCGGCAACGTCGTGGCGGGGGCGGTCTCCGATCGCATCGGGCGGCGCGCCGTGATCGCGGGGCTGATCGCAGTGCACGGAACGAGCGCCTTCGCGTTCTACAACTTCGACGGCGCCGCGCCCATCGCCGCGTGGATCGGCATCGCGTTCGCGGCGACCGGGCTCGGCGTGCTGATCAAGGCGCTCGGCAGCGAGCTCTTCCCGACGTCCTACCGCTCGACCGCGGCCGGCGTGCGCCTCGTGGTCGCGACGTTCGGCGGCTACTTCGGATTCCGCGCGCAGAGCGCGCTCTACGACGACGCGCTCGCCTCGCTCGCCGGAACGCCGAACGCCGAGCAGGTCGCGCACGCGCTCGCGATCACGTGGATGCTGCCCGGCCTCGCGCTCGCCGCGCTGCTCGTCGCGTTCATCCCCGAGACCGCGGGGCGCGAGCTCGAGGACATCGCGCCGGAGCGCGCCGGCTCGTGAGCGCGCCCGCGCCGCGGCCCTGGTGGAGCCGCATCCTACCCAGCCGGCCGCCGCCGCTCGACGCGCACCACTGGGACGTGCTCGGCCTCGTGCTCGTCGCGGAGATCGCGTCGCAGTACGCGGCGTCGCTGCTCGTGATGTCGCTGCCGCAGATCCAGACGAGCCTCGCGATCCCCGAGGCGCACGTCGGGACGATCGGCGGCAGCGTGCGCATCGGCATGATCGCGACCGTGTTCGTGACCGCGCTCGCCGACCGCTATGGGCGGCGCCGCATGCTGCTCGCGTTCACGGCGGCCGAGTGCGTGGCCACGGCGCTCACGGGGCTCGTCCGCACGGAGGCCGAGCTGGTCGCGGTGCAGACCGTCCTGCGCGTCTTTCTCGGCGCGGAGTTCATGCTGGGCGCGGTCGTCATCGCCGAGGAGTTCGCCGCGAGCGCGCGCGGCTTCGGCATCGGTGCGCTGTCGATGCTGGGCGCCGTCGGGTACGCGCTCGGCATCGGCCTCTACGCGGCGCTCGACGGCCTCGCCGCGGGCTGGCGCTACCTCCATCTCGCCGGCGCGCTGCCGCTGCTCGCGCTTCCCGCGCTCGCGCGGCGGCTCGGCGAGACGCAGCGCTTCGCGGCGCAGGCGGCGGGCGGCGCGCCGCGCGAGCCGCTCGCGGCGGCGCTCGTCCGCCCGCTGCGCGCGCTCGTCGCGTCGGGCCGCGGGCGCGTCGCCGCGCTCGCCGTGTTCTCGCTCGCCTTCGAGTTCGTGTCGTGGCCCGCGCTGCTGCTCGTCTCGAAGCACCTGCAGCACGCGCACGGCTACACGCCCGGCGGCGTCTCGCTCGTCGTCTTCGCGGGCGGGCTCGTGGGCGTCGGTGGCAACGTCGCGGCGGGCCAGCTGAGCGACCGCTTCGGGCGGCGGCCGCTCGCCGTCGCGATGCTCGCCGGCATGGCGATCGGCACCGCCATCCTCTATCGCGGCGAAGCCGCGTGGGCGCCCGTCGGATGGGCGCTCGGCTCGTTCTCGATGACCGGCTGCAACGTGATCCTGACCGCGCTCTCGAGCGAGCTCTTCCCGACGTCGTCGCGCTCGACGGCCGCGGGCTTCCGCATGTCGGTCGCGTCGCTCGGCGGTGCGCTCGGCTTCTACGCCGAGGCGGCGCTGTTCTCCGGGAGCCACGGCGCGGCGGTCGTCGCGCTCCTGCCCTCGCTCGCGATCGCCGCGCTGGCGGTGTGGATGCTGCCCGAGTCGGCGGGGCGCGAGCTCGAGGAGGTCGCGCCCGACGCGTGAGGCGTGCGGAAGGCCGCGCGCGGTGCGCGCGTTCAGATCAGCGTCGCGGCGCCGACGAGCGGCGACGGCGTGCCGATGCTCGTCAGCCAGAGCTGGTGCACGGCGCGCGTCGCGGCGACGTGCAGCAGGCGCCGCGACGCGGGCGTGTCCGGGTAGTGGTCGGCGCTCGCGTCGAGCACGACCACGTAGTCGAACTCGAGCCCCTTCACCTGCGCGACCTCGCTGATCTCGACGCCGGGCTCGAACGAGAAGTCCTGGTCCGTGACGAGGTGGAGCCGCGGCAGGTCGCAGCGCGAGAGCGCCTCGGCGTAGGTCTGCGAGAGCCGCGGCGAGGGCGTCAGCAGGGCGACGGAGGCGAGCGGTTCGGCGCGCGCGAGCTGCTGCAGCGCGTCGGCGAGGAACGCGACGGAGGCGCCGCGGTCGGTGAAGCGGAAGAGCTCGACGGGCGGGCCGCTGCGCGTCGTGCGCGGCGGTTCGTCGTCCTCGCGCAGGTCGCCGAGCACCTCGAGCGCGAACGACGCGATCTCGTGCGACGAGCGGTAGCTCGTGCGCAGCGTCTCGATCGACGTCCCGGGCACGTCGAGGTGGCGGAAGAAGTCGGCCCACGACGTGAAGCCGCTCGCCTGCATCACGTGCTGCTGCGTGTCGCCGGCGAGCGTGATGCTCTTGCGCTCGTCGAGGCACTCGAGCAGCACCTGCACCTCGACGGGCGCGAAGTCCTGCACCTCGTCGATCGCGACGTGGCGATAGCGCACGGGGCGCGGGTCGCCTTGCGCGCCCGCCGCGCGGAGCGGACCGACGCGCAGCTGCCACGCGCGCAGCAGCAGCGCGTCATCCTCCGGATCGAGCTCGGCCTCGACGTCGCGATCGCCGCCGAGGTACGCGAACACCTCCTCGTTGCGCTTGCGCTGGAGGTCGACGAAGCGCTGCAGCTCGTCGGCGCTCACGTCGCCCGGTGCTTCGCGCTCGAGCACCTCGCGCAGCAGGCGCTCGTTCGTGAGTGCGCTCGCCCAGTCGTCGAGCGCCTGTCGCGGGCTCGGCTCGCCGGGAATGCTGCGCACGTGCGCGTCGAGCACGCGTCCGATCTCGGGGTGGAGCTTGATGCGCGTCGCGATCGCGGGCGTGTCGCCGCGGCGCGCCGTCGGGAGGCGCGGGAAGTGGCGGCGGCACTGCTCGTGCGCCCACTCGCCGTAGGTGACGACGCGCGCGTCCGCGATCCCGAGCGAGGGCAGCACACCCGACACGTAGCTGCGCAGCGCGCGCGAGAACACGACGAAGAGCGTGCGCTCCGAGTCGATCGACGGGTCGTCGTAGGCGAGGTACGCGATGCGGTGCAGGGCGACCGTCGTCTTGCCCGAGCCCGCCGTGCCGCGGATGACGAGGAAGCCCGCGTCCTTGCGCGTGATGAGCTCGAACTGCTCCGGGTCGATCAGGCCGGTGATCTCGGGGAGCCGCTTGTCCGCGCGCTGCACGCGCCCCTGCGCGTCGGTGCCGAGGGCGCGCGCGCCGGCGTGCGCGTCGTCCCATGCGCGCAGGGCGGCGGCCTCGCCGCCCGCGAGGCGCGGCGCCGAGCGCGCGCACGCCTCCCAGCGTTCGGGGTGCGCGGGGTCGCCCTGGAACACGCCCTCGGGCGCGTCGATGCGCTCGAGGCGTCCGTCGCGGATGCGCACCATGCGCCGCGCGACGACCTCGCCCTCGCGCGTGCGGCCCGCGAACTCCTCTTCGTACTCGTCGCCCTGCTGGTAGCGGTAGAAGATCCGCGTCACCGGCGCATTGCGCCAATCGACGATGCGCACGCCCTTCTGCACGCAGGTCGCGCGCCCGAGGAAGAGGTCGCGGTCGTTTCCGCCCTCGCGCAGTCGCAGGTGCGCGAAGTACGGCGAGTGCGGGTCGACCTCGCCGGTCGGCTTGCCGGCGCGGATCTGCTCGAGCAGGGCGCTCTGTCGCTGCCACTCGGCGGTGAGCGCCATCCGATCCTTGTTCTCGGACCCGGACACGAGCTGCGCGCGGAGCGTCTCGAGCTCGCGCACGATCGGCTCCTCGGACGCGGTGCGCACGGCGGGCATCGCCTTCAGCCGCTCGCGGACGGTCTCGAGCTGCGCGAGCTCGTCTTCGACGATCGGATGCGGCACGGGGACGTCTCCGCTCGGTCGGAGGGAGCGCCGGTCGCACGCGGCCGGCGCGCTGCGCTGAAGAGGGATTGATTACGAGAGAACCGGGCGCGCTGTCAAACCACATCTGTCCCGTCGGGCTCGCGCGCGCCGCCGTCGGGCAAACGATGTTCGACCTCGAAGCCCGCGCACGCGCGGACGGGGAGCGGCGGGTAGCGCGCGAAGCGCGCGTCGTCGTCGGCCCGCGCGCAGCGCGTGAAGGTGCTGCCGCTGCGCTTCGCGCTCGCCTGCACGCGCGCGTGGGCGCAGCGCGCGCACAGGCCGGCCCGCTCGTCGCTCGCGGCGCGCGCCGTCACGGCGCGGGCTCGATCTCGACGGCGTGCACCTCGCCCGCGTCGCGCAGCCGCACGTGCACGCGCCCGGCGTCGACGCGGTAGCTCGGCACGTCGTGACCGCGCGGGACCGGCTCGCCGCCGAGCCGCACCGCCTCGGGTCGGCCGACGCCGCGGAAGCACACGCGCACGACGCGCTCGCCGACGTCGAAGTCGCCCTCGCGTCGCGCGATCTCGAGGCGCAGGCGCCCGGCCGCGCGGTCGCGCACGCGCAGCCGCGTGCGCGTCACCGGCCCGTCCTCCGTCGCGCCGTCGTCCTCGTACAGCACCGTCTGGCCGTCGGCGCCGGGTGCGACCTCGACGACGAGCGGCTCGCGCAGCGGCGCGCCGGTCGAGAGCTCGGCGCTCTGCATCGGCAGCGCGGCGCCGCCGCGCAGGAAGAGCGGGATGCGGTCGAGCGGCGCGGCGACCCGCAGGCGCTTCGGGCCGACGTGGCGCGCGTCGTCGTACCAGTCGAGCCAGACGCCGGGCGGCAGGTAGACGTCGCGCTCGCGCGCGCCGCGCTCGAGCACGGGCGCCGCGAGCAGCCACGGCCCGATCATCACCTGGTCCTCGCAGAAGACGGATTCGCCGTCGTCCGGGAACTCGAAGAAGAGCGGGCGCCACACCGGCGCGCCGCTCCGCGCCGCTTCGTGGAAGAGCGAAGACAGATAGGGAAGGAGCTGCATGCGCAGCGCGAGCGCGCGCCGCGCGATGGTCTCGACGCGTCGACCGAAGCTCCACGGCTCCTGGCGCCCGGCCCCCCACATCGAGTGCGTGCGCGCGAACGGATAGAGCGCGCCGATCTGCATCCAGCGCGCGAACAGCTCCGGTGTCGCGCGGCCCGCGAAGCCGCCGATGTCCGCGCCGCAGAACGCGACGCCCGACACCGACAGGCCGAGCAGCATGCGCACGCTCTCGCGGAGGTCGTCCCAGCGGCTCAGCGAGTCGCCCGTCCAGAGCGCCGCGAAGCGCTGCACGCCCTGGCAGCCGGAGCGCGAGAGCACGAAGGGCCGCTCGCCGGGGCGCGCGTCGAGCAGCGCGGCGCGCGACGCGCGCGCCTGCGAGAGGCCGTAGGCGTTGCGCACGCTCTCGTGCGGCACGTCGCCTTCGCCGCCCGCGAGCGCGCGCTGCGTCGCGCGCGCGAAATCGGCCTCGCCGCCCGGGCGGAGCAGCGGGATGCCGGTGCCGAAGCGCACGTCGCGCTTCCAGCCGGCGGGCTCGTTCATGTCGACCCAGATCCCGGCGACGCCGACGTCGAGGAGCGGCGCGTGATTCCGCGCCCACCACGCGCGCACGTCCGCGCGGCCGAAGTCGGGAAGCGCCGCGTCGCCCGGCCAGACGCGCAGCGGGAACCGTCCGCCGCCTTCGTCGCGCAGGAAGTAGTCGCGCTCGCGCCCTTCGCGGAAGAGCGCGAACGCCTCGTCGACCTTGACGCCCGGGTCGGTGATGGCGACGGCGCGAATGCCGTGCGCGGCGAGCTCGCGCGTCATCGCCGCCGGATCGGGGAAGCGGCGCTCGTTCCAGGTGAACACGCGGTAGCCGCGCATGTGGTCGATGTCGAGGTGGATCGCGTCGGTCGGGATGCCGCGCGCGCGGAACGCGCGCGCGAGCGCCTGCACCTCGCGCTGGCTCGCGTACGACCAGCGCGACTGGTGGTGCCCGAGCGCCCAGCGCGGGGGAAGCGCGCTGCGACCGACGTGCGCCGTGAAGCGGCGCAGCACGTCGGCCGGGGCGGGCCCGGGATAGACGACGACGTCGAGCGCGCCGAACCCGCAGGCGAGCTCGATGCGCTCCGGGTCGCGCGCGCCCGCGTCGACGAACGACGCGCACGTCGCATCGAGCAGCACGCCGCGCGCGCGGCGCGCCGCGACGTCGTGGAGCAGCGCGAACGGGATCGACACGTAGAGGGCGTCGGCGCCGAGGCCGATCTCGGGATCCTGGTTGCGGAGCACCGATGCGCGGCCGCGGCGGTCCATCGCGCCGCTCTTCTCGCCGAGCCCGAAGACGTGCTCGCGCGGCCGCGTCGCCAACGCGATCGCCCCGCCGCCCGACGCGCCGACGCGCGCGTCGACGAGCGTCGCGAGCTCGGCGCCGTCGCGCGTCTCGATGCGCACCTCGAACGGGTCGGCGCGCAGCGCGATGCGCGGCGCGTTCTCGGCCGCGCCGCACGCGATCGCGACCTCGCCCTCGCCGCCCGCGTGCGCGCGCGCGTCGATCGACGCGAGCGGCCAGGCGGGTCGCCCGAGCGCCTCGGCGGGTTCGGGCGCGAGCGCGTCGCCCGCGGCGAGGCGCAGGCGCACGCTGCCGTCGAGCGCGACCGCGAGCTCGCCCACTGCGCCGTCGAAGCGCAGCGCGATCGCGCCGCTCCGCATCGCGCGCAGCGACGCGAGGCCGCCGAGCGGCCGCAGATCGCGGGGGTACGACGGGTGACGCGTCGGATCGCTCGCGACGCGCGCGCGTCCGCGCCTGGAGGGCGTGCGTTCGCGTTCGCGCGCGCGCGCCGGGCCTTCGCGGCGCGCGTCGTGCGAGCTGGGGCGCGACATGCGCGCAGTCTACAATCGCGCGCCATGGGTCGCCTCGCGCGCTTGCTCGACGGGCTCGAACGCGTGCTCGCGCTCGCCGAGGAACGCATGCTGCGCGACCGCGCGCCCGCGTACGACGGCGACTTCTTCGCGCGCCACCTCGCCTTCCGCTTCGAGCCCTCGTCCGACGGCGGGCGGCTCGTCGGCATCCCGCATCCCGCGCTCTTCGCGCTCGACGACCTCGTCGGCGTCGATCGCAACGTCGAGCGCCTCGTCCGCAACACCGAGCAGCACGTGCGCGGCCTGCCCGCGAACAACGCGCTCCTCTACGGCGAGCGGGGAACGGGCAAGTCGTCCGCCGTGCGCGGCCTCCTCGCGCGCTTCGGCGCGCAGGGGCTGCGCATGGTCGAGGTGCACCGCGACGAGCTCGTCCACCTCCCGCACGTGCTCGCCGCGATCGCGGCCGACGGCGGCCGCCATCGGTTCCTGCTCTTCGTCGACGATCTCTCGTTCGGGCCGGGAGAGGCGGGTTACCGCGAGCTCAAGGCGGCGCTCGAGGGCAGCCTCGAGGGCCCGCCCGCCTCCGTGCGGATCGTCGCGACGAGCAACCGCCGCCACCTCCTGCCCGAGTCGATGGCCGACAACCGCGGCGCGCACGTGGACGAAGCGGGCGAGCTGCACCTCGGCGAGGCGCTCGACGAGAAGCTCGCGCTCTCCGATCGCTTCGGTCTGAAGCTCGGCTTCTACCCGTTCGACCAGGACACCTACCTCGCGATCGTGCGCCACTGCCTGGCGCGCGCGAACGTCGACATCTCCGAAGGGTCCGCCTCCGGCGGCGGCGTCCCGAGCTGGGAGTGCGTGCGCGCCGATGCGCTCCGCTTCGCGCTCGAGCGCGCGAGCCGCTCCGGTCGCGTCGCGCGCCAGTTCGCCGACGATCTCGCCGGGCGGCTCGCCCTCGAGCGCGCCACCGCGTCGACGCCGGACGGCGAACGTTAGGCGCTCGCCGCTCGCGGCCGTCCGCATCCGGCGCGGCGGCCCTTCCCGCCCTTCGCCGTCGCGCCTCAGGCACCGTGCGTCCGGCGCGGCGGCGTGAGCACGCGCGCGAAGGCGTCGGCGAAGGCCGAAGCGTCGCCGGGCCCGAGGTCGGCGACGGTGACGCGCACGGCGGGCGGGCTCTCGATGCGGAAGCGCTCGCCCGCGGCGACGGCGAAGCCCTCGTCGAGCAGTCCCTGCAGCGTGCGCGCCTCGTCGGCGACCGGGATCCAGATGTTGTGGCCCGACACGCCCGTCGCCGCGATGCCGTGCGCAGCGAGCGCTTCGAGTGCGGCAGCGCGGCGCTCGGCGTAGGTCGCGGCCGCGCGCGCGAGCATCGCGCGCACGTCGTCGGCCTCGAGCAGCGCGGCGACGAGCCGCTGCAGCACGAAGCTCACCCACCGCACGCCCACGAGCTGGCGGCCCTCGACGCGCGCGGCGGTCGCCGGGTCGGCGGCGAACACGGCGACGCGCAGGTCGGGGCCGAGCGCCTTCGAGACGGAGCGGATCGCGACGCGCCGCGCGCGGGCGTGCTCGAGCAGCGTCGCGTAGGGAGCGCCCGAGACCGCGCCCATGTGGTCGTCCTCGATCACGAGGAGGTCGGGGCTGCGGACGAGCGCCGCGCGGAGGGCGGCGGCGCGGGCGGCCGAGATGGCGGCGCCCGTCGGGTTCTGCGCGCGCGGGGTCGCGATGAACGCCTCCGCTCCGCGGGCGAGTGCTGCCTCGAGCGAGGCCGGCAGCGGCCCCTCGGCGTCGACGGCGACCGGCACCGCCTCGAGGCCGAGCGCCGCGACGAGGTCGAGCACGCCCGTGAAGCCCGGGTCCTCGACGGCGACGCGGTCGCCCGGGCGCAGGTGCGCCTGGAGCACGCGCTCGATCGCGTCGAGCGCGCCGCTCGCGATGCCGACCGCCTCGCACGGGATGCCGTCGGCCAGGAAGTCCGCGCGCGCGAGGCGCTCGAGGTCGGGGTGGATCACGGCCTCGCCGTAGAGCCGCGAGGGGCCGCCGTCGCGCGCGAGCGTCGCGAGGAAGGGCGCGAGGTCGGGCAGGAGGCGGGGGTCGGGATTGCCGAGCGACAGATTGCGAACGTGTTCCGGTACGGCGGGCGGCGGGGCCGAAGCGATGGGAGGACGGGGACTTACACGCGTCCCCCGGCGCCCGCGCGCGACCGCGAGGCCGCGTGCGCGCAGCGCCCGGTAGGCGGCGGCGACGGTCGCCGGCGCCAGCCCGAGCCGGCCGGCGAGCTCGCGCACGGTCGGCAGCGGGTCGCCGGGGGCGAGCTCGCCCGCCCGGATCGACGCCTCGATGCTCGCCGCCACCTGGACGGCGCCCGCGCCGGTGATACGCTGCGCTCGCTTCTTCTGTGCAGTCACAGAACAAGTAACGTACTAGAACAAAAATCCCGCGCAACCCGCCGGGAGCGCCCGAGACGCGAGGTCCTTCCCATGTCCCCGATCGACGCCGCAGCCCCTGCCGACGAGGCCCCGCTCCGCCCGCGCGCCGCGCCGCCCACCGCGCGCACGACCGTGAAGCGCGGCGCCGCGCGCGCGGCCTACGAGCGCGACGTCGTCCGGGCGATCGCCGACGACGCGCTCCTCTGCCACGTCGCCTGCGCGGTCGACGGCGCGGCCCACCAGATCCCGATCTTCTTTGCCCGCATGGGCGACGAGCTCGTGCTCCACGGCTCGACCGGAAACCGCGTGCTGCGCGCGCTGCGCGACGGCGCGGAGGCGACGATCGGCATCGCGCTGTGCGACGGGCTCGTGCTCGCGCGCTCGGCCTTCCACCACTCCGTGAACTACCGCTCGGTCGTCGCCTACGGCCGCGCGCGCGAGCTCGCGGGCGCCGAGAAGCTCGCGGCGCTCGAGTGCCTGATCGAGAAGGTCGCGCCCGGCCGCTGGCGCGACACGCGCCCGCCGAACGACGAGGAGCTGCGCCGCACGCTCGTGCTCGCCGTGCCGCTCGGCGAGGCGTCGGCCAAGGTGCGGACGGGCGGCCCGCTCGAGGAGGACGAGGACTGGGAGCTGCCGCACTGGGCGGGCGTCGTGCCGCTGCGGACGCAGGCTGGCGAGCCCGTCCCCTGCGAGCGGCTCGCGCCGGGCGTCGCGCCGCCCGAGAGCGTGCGGGCGCGCGGCGCGCGGCCGGGCGCGCAGGGCTAGCCGGGGTGCCGCGCGGCGCGAGCCGCGGCGGGATGCGAGAGCGGGAGGAGCGGGCGGGCCGGCGCAGCCGGCCCGCCCGCCGCCATCAGAGGACGCCGAGCTCCTTGCCCACCTTCTCGAGCGCTTCGAGCGCGCGGTCGAGGTGCGGGCGGCGGTGCGTCGCCATGTAGGACGTGCGGATCATCGCCTCGCCGGGCGGCACGGCCGGCGTGATCACGGGGTTCGCGAAGACGCCCTCGTCCTGGAGGCGCGCGGCGAACGTGAAGGCCGTCAGGTCGTCGCCGACGACCATCGGGATCACCGGCGAGTTCGAGACGCCCGTGTCGAAGCCGAGCCCCTCGAGCTCGCGCTTCATGTACTCGGTGTTCTCCCAGAGCTGCTTCCGCCGCTCCGGCTCGCGCTCGATGATCTCGAGCGCCTTGGTGACCGCCGCGCACGAGGCCGGCGGCGGCGCCGCCGAGAAGATCTCCGCGCGCGCGTGGTGCTTGATGTACTCGACGACCTGCGAGCCGCCGGCGATGAAGCCGCCGATCGCGGCCAGGCTCTTCGAGAACGTGCCCATGACGAGGTCGACCTCGTGCTCGAGCCCGAAGTGCTCGCCCGTGCCGCGCCCGTTGTCGCCGAGGACGCCGAGGCCGTGCGCGTCGTCCACCATGAGCCGCGCGCCGTACTGCTTCTTGAGCCGCACGAGGTCGGGCAGCTTCGCGATGTCGCCCTCCATCGAGAAGATGCCGTCGACGACGATGATCCGGCCCCGCTCCGGGTCGCTGTTCGCGAGCTTCTCGGCGAGGTCCTCCATGTCGTTGTGCTTGAACTTGAGCGCCTTGCCGAACGACAGCCGCACGCCGTCGATGATCGAGGCGTGGTCGAGGTTGTCGAGGAAGGCCGTGTCGTGGCGGTCGAGCAGGCAGGACAGCACGCCGACGTTCACCTGGTAGCCCGTCGAGAACGACAGGACGGCGTCGCGCCGCATGAACGCGGCGAGCCGCTCCTCCATCTCCACGTGGATGTCGAGCGTGCCGTTCAGGAGGCGCGAGCCCGCGCAGCCCGTGCCGTAGCGCTCGAGCGCGGCGATCGCGGCCGCCTTCACCTCGGGGTGGTTCGTGAGCCCGAGGTAGTTGTTCGACCCGAGCATCACGACTTCTTCGCCGTCGATCGTGACGACGGGGTCCTGGGCCGAGGAGATCGCGCGGTAGTACGGGTAGATGCCGGCGGCGCGCACCTCGCGCGAGAGCGTGTAGCGGTCGCACTTGGCGAAGACGTCCAAACCAGATCCTCCTGATCACGAACGAGAACCAGCCACTCCGCGCACGCCGAGCGTGAACGCACTGCGATCGCGGGGCTTGGTGGTCGGTCCCTCTCCGTGGAGGCCGCGGCTCGGCGCGTCGCGCCATCGCGGCCTTGTTGTCGGATGCGCCCTGGGGTTCGGAGGGGGCGGTGGGAAGGGCGTCCGAGCGGTCTCGAGCGGCGGCCGAGCGTACCAGAGCGGCGCGCGCTTGGTGAGCGGTCGAGGCCCCGAGGGGCCGACTCGCGAGCGACCGGGCCGGCGCGCATCACCCGCGACGCCGGCGCCGCGCCATCGCTCGCGAAGGTGGCTCGCGTCGCCGCGCTTTGGTTGACTCGCGCCCGGCCAGGCGGCCGCTGGGGGGCTCGGGTTGCACTCGCCGATCGCGCGCTCGCTCGGGGTCGCGCTGCTCGCAGCGGCGCTCGCCGGCGGGCTCGCTCCGTCCGCCCGCGCCGACATGGCCGACGACCTGCCCCCGGGCGGCTACGCATCGGGCGGCGCCCCCGCTCCGGCCGACTCCGTCGACGAGCCCGATTTCGACGCTCCCGAGCCCGATGGTGCCGCGCCCTCCGACGCCTGCGACCCGCTCTTCGACGACGACTGCCCCGAGGACGGCGGCGCGCCGCTCGCCCAGTTCCCCGACCCCTGGGAGCCCTACAACCGCGGCGCCATGGCGTTCAACCGCGTCTTCGACGACGTCGTGTTCGACCCGATGACGAAGGCCTACAAGCTGCTCCCCGACCCGGTCGAGCACGGCATCCAGAACGCCCTCGACAACCTCGACACGCCCTCCATCGCCATCAACGACGCGCTCCAGCTCGAGTGGGTCGACATGGCGACCACGCTCTCGCGCTTCGTCGTGAACTCGACCCTCGGCGTCGCGGGCGTCTTCGACGTGGGGTCGCGCATCGGCCTCGAGCGCCACTCGTCGGACTTCGGCCAGACGCTCGCGATCGCCGGCTCGCCGAGCGGGCCCTACGTCGTGCTGCCCGTGCTCGGGCCGACGACGGTGCGCGACGCGTTCGGCAACGTCGCGGACGCGGCGATGAACCCGATCCTCTTCCTGTTCGGGCTCGGGTCGCTCCAGCAGATCGGCGACATCGGGATGAGCGGGCTCGCGCTGCGCGCGGACAAGATCCAGGAGCTCGAGAGCCTCGAGAAGGGCTCGATCGACTTCTACGCCGCGCTGCGCAGCGCGTTCTTCCAGAACCGTCAGGCGGAGATCTGGAGCCGGCGCGAGCACCGGCGCGACGACTTCGCGCGCTAGCGCGTTCGCGCGCGCGTCAGTTGAGCGAGCCTGCGGCGAGCTCCTGCGTCTTGCCCTCGATCGTCTCGATCAGCTTCGCGAAGCCGTCGCGCTTGAGGACGGCCGAGTACTCGGAGCGTCGCAGGGCGAGCTCGCTCACCGTCCCGTTCAGGTAGACGTCGATCACCCGCCAGGCCCCGCCCGTCTCGTGGAGGCGGTAGTTGAGCTGCACGTCCTCGCCCGACGGGTTGTGCAGGACGGAGCGGACGACGGTCGTGCCGTGGCCCGCCGGCTCCTCGCCGAGCACCTCGAACGTCTGTCCCGAGAAGCCCTCGAAGCGGCCCGCGTAGGTGGCGGCGGTCATCTCGTGGAACGACGCCAGCCACTGCTGCTGCTCCTCGGGCGAGAGCTTCGACCAGTGCCGGCCGACGGTCTTCTCGGCCATGAACGGCAGGTCGAACGACTGCGTGACGATCGCGTAGAGCCGGTCGTAGCGACCGCGGTAGCCGATCGCATCCGCCTGCTTCATCACGCCGAGCAGCCCTTCGTGGAGCGCGTCGATCGCGGCGGAGGCGCCGCTCCGGGAAGGCGCCTCGGCGCGCGCCGACGGAGCGGAGGCGACGGCGACGGCGAGGACGATCGAAGCGAGCGAGGCGAGTGCGATCGGGGTGCGTCGGTGCACGGCGGGTTCCTCTTCAGCAGGGGCTCGGAGGTCGTTGTGGCTGCCGGGTGCGGCCCGGTTCCGAGGTCGGCGCGCTGCGACGCGCGTCGGCGGATGCGATTCGCGAGCCGGATCGCGGACGCGCCTCTTCTCGCTCGGGGGGCCGCACTCGGGGGAGGTGGTCACACGCGCCGGTGACCGACCCGGGTCGCAGTCGCTCGGGACGCTCGGGCGCGCGCGCCGCGATGCCTCCGGCAGGGGGTGGACCCGCGAAAGACCGGCCCACGGCGCATCGCGACCGGCGCGGAGCCTAGCGGATCGCCGACCCGCGACCACGCGCGGCGCAGCTTCTTCGCGAAGTCGTCGCGTGCGCTAAGCGTTCGACGAGATCGAGATGCCCAGATGAGCCGAACTCCTCCCCCGCCCGACCCCGCTTCGTCGGACGGCGGCCTCGGCGCGGCCGTCGCCGCCGCGGTCGAGCGCGTCGTCCGTGCGGCGTCTCGCCACCCCCGCGTCGTGCTGGCGACCGCGGGCCTGGTCGTCGTCGTCGCCGGTGCGCTCTCCGCGTCGCTGCTGCGCGTCAACGCCGACCAGGACGCGATGTTCTCCGACGAGCTCCCGCACCGGGTCGTCGAGATCGCCTACATGCGCGAGTTCCCCGCGCTCTACGAGAACGTCGTCGTCGTCGTGGACGGCGACGACGAGGAGCGAGTGCGCGACGGAGCGGCGGCGCTCGCCGCGCGGATGCGCTCCGAGCCCGCCTACTTCCGCAACGTCTACCTGCCGCGCGGCGAGTTCTTCGAGCAGAACGCGCTGCTCTACATGTCGACCGACGAGCTCGAGGATTTCGCCGACCGGCTCGCGCGCGTGCAGCCCTATCTCGCGGGGCTCGCGGAGGACGGCACGCTGCGAGGGCTCGCCATGATGCTCGCGCGCGGCGCGCGCGCCGCGCGCGAGGGCGACATCGACGGCGCCGATCTCGCTCCGATCTTCGAGCGCATCGAGCGCGCGATCCGCGCGACGCTCGACGGCGCGCCCTACCGGTTCTCGTGGGCGGAGGTCGTCGCGGGCGGCGCGCTCGGCGACGTCGACCCGACGGCGCGCGCGCGGCGGCTCGTCATCGCGCAGCCGGTGCTCGACTTCGGCCGCCTCGCGGCGGCGGGCGAGCCGCTCGAGGCGCTGCGCCGGTTCGCGGACGAGCTCGGGCTCGACGGGGAGTCCGGCGTGCGCGTGCGCGTGACGGGCGACGTCGCGCTGTCGTACGAGGAGATGACGCTCGTCGAGCGACAGGCCGCGGCGGCCGGCGTCGCGTCGTTCGTGCTCGTGACGGCGCTCCTCGCCGTCGCGCTGCGCTCGCTGCGGCTCGTGCTCGCGGTGGTCGCGAGCCTGCTCGTCGGGCTCGTCGCGACCGCGGGCTTCGCGGCGGTCGCCGTCGGGCACCTGAACCTCATCTCCGTCGCGTTCGCGGTGCTGTTCATCGGGCTCGCCGCGGACTTCAGCCTCCATCTCTGTCTGCGCTACCAGGAGCTCGCGGCGGCCGGCGCCTCGCGCGAGGACGCGCTCGCGACGACGGCGCGCGGCGTCGGCGCGTCGATCGTGCTGTGCGCCGCGACGACGTCGATCGGCTTCTTCGCCTTCGTGCCGACCGACTTCGCCGGCGTCGCGGAGCTCGGATGGATCGCGGGCGTCGGAATGGCGATCGGCCTCGCGTGCACGTTCACGGTCGCCCCGGCCGTGATCGCGCTCGTCCCCGCCCCGCGAGCCGGGGCGGCGCGCGGCGCGCAGCTCGCGCTCCCGAGCCTGCCCCTCCGCCATCCGCGCACCGTCGCCGCCGCGGCCGCCGCGGCGACGCTCGGCGCGCTCGCGCTCCTCCCGCGCGTCGAGTTCGACGAGAACCCGCTGCGCGTGCGCGACCCGGACGCCGAATCGGTGCGCACGTTCGAGGAGCTGCTCGACCAGTCGCGGACGTCGCCGTGGACCATGGCGGCGATCGCGGACGACGTCGCGAGCGCCGACGCGCTCGCGGAGAGGCTTCGCGCGCTCCCCGTCGTCGCGAGCGTCGAGACCGTCTCGGACTTCATCCCCGACGACCAGGACGAGAAGCTCGCGATCCTCGCGGACGCGTCGCTCTTCCTCGCGCCACCACCGACCGCGACGGGGGCGGCCGCGCCGCCGAGCGTCGAGCAGCAGCTCGCCGCGCTGCGCGAGCTCGACGGCGAGCTCGCGCGCCTCGAGCGCGCGGGCGATCGCGTCGCGCCCCCCGCGCTGCTGGCGCGCGCCTCGAAGCTGCGCGAGGCGATGCGCGCGTTCGTGCAGCGCGCGCTCACGGCCGACCGCGCCGACGAGCTGGTCGGCGCGCTCGAGGCGAGCCTCGTCGGCTCGCTCCCGGCCCAGCTCGAGACGCTCGAACGTCTGCTCGGCGCGGAGCGCATCACCTACGACGCGCTGCCGAAGGGGCTGCGCGATCGGATGGTCTCGGACGGCGGGCGCGTGCGGCTCGAGATCCGCCCGCGCGAGGACATGAACGACGGCGCCGCCCTCGCGCGCTTCGTCGCGGCCGTGCGCACGGTCGCGCCGGATGCGACGGGGAGCGCCGTCGCCATCCACGAAGCCAGCCACACCGTCGTGCGCGCACTGCGCGAGGCCCTGCTCGCCGCGCTCGTGATGATCGCGCTGCTCCTGTTCGCGATCTGGCGCGCGCTCGGGGACACGCTGCTCGTCATGACGCCGCTCGTGCTGTCGGGCCTCGCGACGAGCGCGGCCGCGGTGCTCGCGGGCATCCCGTTCAACTTCGCCGACATCATCGTGCTGCCGCTCCTGCTCGGCATCGGCGTCGACTCGGGCATCCACCTCGTCGCGCGCGCACGCGAGGAGGAGCGCGCGCGCGACCTGCTCGAGACGAGCACCGCGCGCGCGATCGTCTTCAGCGCCCTCACGACGATCGCGAGCTTCGGAAGCCTCGCGCTCTCGACCCACCGCGGCATCGCGAGCCTCGGGCAGCTGCTGACGCTCGGCGTCGCGATCAGCCTCGTCTTCAACCTGGTCGTGCTGCCGGCGCTGATCGTGCTGAGACGGCGCCGCTCGCGCGCCTAACGATTCCAGGGCATGCCGGCGCTCGCATAGCGAGCGGCGAGGGCCGCGGCCTGGCGGACGTCGAGGACGGGGAGCGAGGCGACGACGGCATCGAGCCGCGCGTCGCCCGGCGCGGCGCCTGCGGCGCGCAGCGCCGCATAGCGCGCGGCCGCCGCCGCGAAGACGCGCGCCCCTGCGGCCCCGGGCGGGCTCGCGACCGCGAGCTCCGCGGCGCGCGCGCTCGCGGCTTCGGGGCGATCGCGCGCGAGGTCGGCCTGCACGAGTCGCCGCAGCGCCGCGCGCGCGAGGGGGTCGACGCCCGCATCGCGCGCGAGAGCGACGAGCCGTTCGTCCGCGCGCGCCGCGTCGTCGTATGCGCCGACGACCAGCCACGCCGACGCGACCGCATCGAGCGCGTCGAGGGCCGCGCCGTCCACGCCCGCCGCTCCTGCGGCGCCCGCCGCTCCTGCGGCGCCCGCCGCTCCCGCGGCGCCCGCCGCTCCCGCGCGCGCGACGAGCGCGTCGAAGTGGCGGGGCAGCACGCCGTGCGCGCGGCCCCACGCGGGCGCGCGCGCGGCGACGACGCTCGCATCGAAGCCGCGCCCGACCTCGAACGGCACGCCCTGGCTCGCGTAGTAGGCGGCGACCTTCCCGATGCGCTCGCGGCTCGCAGCGCTTCCATCGCGCCGCGCGAAGACGCTGCAGCGCGCGGCGCGGAAGACGGGGAGCCACCCCTCGACGCGCTCGAGCCGCGTCGTCGTGTACACGCGGCGCTCGGTGCTCGCCCCCGGCTTCGGAAGCCCCGAGCCGAGGAACACGTCGACGCGGTGCGCGTCGAGCGCGCGCTCGAGTGCGTCGCCGGTCTCGAAGCGGCCCGCTTCGATCGCTTCGAGGTCGAGCCGCACGCGCGCCGGGTAGTTGAGGCTCCCGTTCGCGAACGCGCGCAGTCGCGGTGCGAGCCAGAAGCCGAGGAAGCCGCCCTGCGCGTAGCCGTTGAAGAGCCGGCCCTCGACGCCGGCGGCGCGCAGGAAGCCCGCACACTCGGGGAAGTGCTTGAAGCTCTCGAACGGACGCGCGAGATACGTGGCCGCTCGCGCCGGCACGCGCGCGGCGCGCGCCGCGAACGCGGGGTCGAACGGAAGCGCGAGGGCGACGGCGAGTGCGATGCCGAGCGCGCCGGCCGCGGCCGCGTTCGAGCGCGCGCGCACGAGCGGCGCGCGGGCGACGAGCGCGAGCGCGAACACGACCATCCACTCGAAGCGCACGGCGACGCACATCGCGGCGCCGGCCGCCGCCGCGAGTGCGATCGGCACGCCCGTGTCCGCGCGCCTGCGCGCGAGCGCTTCCGCGGCGGCGGCGAGCGCGAGCACGGCGACGAGCGTCGCCGCCGCCCACGCGACGAAGCCCGGGCCCGACGCGTCGAGCGCCTGCGCGACGTCGAACGGCGACCACGCCGCCCACTCGTCGTGGATCGCCGCGACGTCGGGTGTGTCGCGCGCGTCGAGGAAGGGGCGCAGCATCGCGAGGTGCTGGTGCACGCCGTTCGGGTTCGCGAGCGCGAGCGCGAGGCCGGCGGCGAGGGTCGCCGCGACGCGCCGCGCGCGCCGGGCGTCGCGCGCACCGTCCGCACCCGCACCCGCGAGCGCGCGGTCGAGCGCGATGCCCGCGAGCGCGGCGACGAGGAGCGCGGCGCCGAGCCCGAACGCCGCGTGGCAGTTCGCCCAGAGCGCCATCGCGATCGCCGCCGCCGCGATCCGCCGCGGCGGCGGCCCGTCGCGCGGCTCGATCGCGAGCCGGTGGAGCGCGAGCGCCGCCAGCATCGTGACGAGGTGCGGCCGCATCTGGAAGAGGCGGTACCAGCTGCACGCGAGGAAGAGGCTCGTTCCCGCATGGGCGAAGAGCGCCGACCCCGACGCGCGCCGCAGCGTCGACCACGCGAGCGCCGCGATCGCCGCCGCGAGCGCGGCGTGCGCGACGCGCAGGCCGTGGAAGCCGGACACGCGCTGTGCGCCGTAGCTCGCGACGTCGAACAGCCACGTGCCGCTCGAGGGCGGGAGCTCGGCCGTGTGCAGGAGCGGGTCGCGCGCGAGCGCCCACGTGCGCTCGGCGACGTGCGCGCGCCCGTAGCCGAGGTGCCACCAGAGGTCGTCGGTGTCGACGGGGCGCGCGACGAGCCAGCCGACCATCGCGGCCGTCACCGCGAGCGCGGCGGCGGCCGCGCGCGTCGCCCGCCGCTCGGCGCGGCCCGCGCGCGCGGGCTCGCTCGCGCCGCGGGCCGCGGCGGTCAGTCCTCGCCCAGCGCGAACGCGCAGAGCGCCTTGCCGAACGCGTCGGGGTTGTCGGTCATGACGGAGTGGCTGGCGCGCGCGACGACGGCGAGCTTCGCGTTCGCGATGCGCTCCTCCATCGCGTCCGCGACGTCGGGCGCGAGGATGTCGGAGGCCGCGCCGCGCACGACGAGCACGGGGCACGGCACCGTCTCGCACGCCTTCCACAGGCGCTCGGTGAGCTCGCGATCGCGTCGCGCGAGCTCGTCGGCGTCGAGGTTCGCGCGTCCGAAGTCGCGCAGCTTCGGGTCCATCACGAGCTCGAAGCGGCCGTCGTCGCGCGCGCGCAGGCCGTGCTTCGCCATGCGACGGATCGCGCTCGACGTCGCCGCGACGTACTGGTGGGCGAGCATCGTCTCGTACTCCGCGACGCTCGCGAAGGTCGGGCTCGGGTGCGCCTCCGCGTCCATGCGGATGCGCACCTGGCCGCGCGGATCGTGCTCGGGCCCGGTGTCGACGACGACGAGCCCCGCGAGCTTCTCCGGGTGGCGGCCGGCGAACAGCAGCGAGACGCGGCCGCCGAGCGAGTGCCCGCACAGCACGAAGCGCTCCCAGCCCATGTGCGCGACGACGGCTTCGAGGTCGCGCAGGTGGTCGTCCCAGTCGTAGGCCCCGGACGGGTGCCAGTCCGACGCGCCGTGGCCGCGCCAGTCGAGCGCGTGCACGGCGTAATGGGGCGCGAGCGCGGGCACGAAGTCGTCCCAGATGTGTGCTTCGTTGCCGAAGCCGTGCACGAACAGGAGCGGAACGCCGTCCGTGCTCCACGCGAGCATGCGCAGGGAGAGCCCGTCCGCGCCGGGCACGCGAAGGCTCGCGGGCTCGCGCGCACTGTCGTCCGAGGTCGGCTGGGCATCGCTCATGCCGCGCATCCTATCACCGCGCGCACGCGGCTAGCGTCCGCGACCGCGCGCACGCGGCTAGCGTCCGCGACCGCGCGCACGCTGCTAGCGTCCGCGCGATGACGATGCCGCCGCCGGTCGCCCGCACGCTGGAGGTGCTCGCCGCGCTCGAGCCGGAGGCGATCGAGGCGCTCGCCGTGCTCGCGCGCATCCCGAGCGTGTCGGCGCCCGGCTTCGATCCGGCCGCGGTGCGGCGCAGCGCGGAGGCGGTGCGCGCGCTGCTGCTCGAGTGCGGGCTCGAGCGCGCCGACGTCGTCGATCTCGACGGCGCACCCGACGCCCATCCGTACGTCGTCGGCGAGTGGCGGGGAGCCGGTGCCGACGCTCCGACCCTGCTGCTCTACGCCCACCACGACGTCCAGCCGCCCGGGCGCGCCTCGCACTGGGCGACCCCGCCCTTCGAGCCGACGGTGCGCGCGGACGGCCGGCTCTACGGGCGCGGCGTCGTCGACGACAAGGCGGGCGTCGTCGTGTTCGCGTTCGCGATCCGCGCCTGGCTCGACGCGACGGGCGCGCTGCCGGTCAACGTGAAGGTGATCGTCGAGGGGGAGGAGGAGGTCGGCTCCGGCCATCTCGCGCGCTTCCTCGCGCAGCACCGCGCGCGGCTCGCGGCCGACGTCATCGTGCTCTCCGACACGGCGAACCTCGAGGCCGGGCTGCCGTCGATCACGACGAGCCTGCGCGGCCTCGTGAACGTCGACGTCGAGGTGCGCGCGCTCGACCACCCGCTGCACAGCGGGATGTGGGGCGGGCCGGTGCCGGACGCGCCCACCGCGCTGGCGCGCATCCTCGCGCGGCTCGTCGACGACGCGGGCGAGATCGCGCTTCCCGCGCTCGCCGCCGACGCGCCCGGACTAACGAGCGAGGAGCGCGACGCGCTCGCGCGGCTCCCGTTCGACGAAGCGGCGTTCCGGGCCGATGCCGGGCTCGTCGACGGCGCGCGACTCGCCGGCGCGTCGGGTGCCGAGGTGTACGAGCGCCTCTGGCGCCGCCCGTCGATCGCCGTCACCGCACTCGAGGCCGCGCCGCTCGCCGGGGCCTCGAACCAGCTCGTGGCCGAGGCGCGCGCGCGCGTCGGGCTGCGCCTGGCGCCGGGGCAGGATCCGGAGCGCGCGGCGCGCGCGCTCGCCGCGGCGCTCGCGGCCGACCCGCCGCGCGGCGTCTCGGTGCGCACGACGGTCGAGTCGTGCGCGGGCGGCTGGAGCACGCGGCCCGTCGGGCCCGCGTTCGAGGCGGCCGCGCGCGCGCTCGAGGCGGGCTACGGGTGCGCCCCGGTGTTCATCGGATGCGGCGGCTCGATCCCGTTCGTCGGCCCGTTCGCCGAGGTGCTCGGCGGTGTGCCCGCGCTGCTGCTCGGGCTCGAGGATCCGGTCTGCAACGCGCACGGCGAGAACGAGAGCCTGCACCTCGCGGACTTCGCGAAGGCGACGCGCGCGGCCGCGCACCTGTTGTGGGAGCTGCGCGACGTTCCGCGCGCGCGTTGACCTCGATCCGCGTCGGCGCATCGCGCCGTCGCGCTGCGGCCCGTCGCCGTGTCGGCGCGGCAGCGCGTCGCTCGGGTGAACACCGGCGAACGCGTCGGACTCCTGCGCTAGATTGCGCCCCGTTTCCCGACGCCCTCCGAAGTCCGGCGCCACGCGGCCGCTCCAGCGGGCCGCCGCGCGCCCGATGAGAGGCCGTCGAGGCCGGACGAGCGCGACGTCGTCGCGGCCGGAATCCGATCGCCAGAGGAGGACGCGATGTCCATCGAGACCACTCCCGCGCTCGTGCAGGGCGCCTACGACCGACTCGCCCGCAACCTCGACGTCGTGCGCGAGCGTCTCGGTCGCCCGCTCACCTATGCCGAGAAGGTCTTGCTAGGCCACCTCGCCGACGCGAAGGAGCAGGAGCTCGTCGCGGGCGAGAGCTACCTGCTGCTGCGCCCCGACCGCGTCGCCATGCAGGACGCCACCGCGCAGATGGCGCTGCTCCAGTTCATGCAGGCCGGTCGCGACGCGACGGCCGTGCCGACGACCGTGCACTGCGACCACCTGATCCAGGCGCACCGCGGCGTCGACGCCGACATGGAGACGGCCAACGTCACGAACCGCGAGGTCTACGACTTCCTGCGCACGTGCTCGGCGCGCTACGGCATCGGCTTCTGGGGCCCGGGCGCCGGCATCATCCACCAGGTCGTGCTCGAGAACTATGCGTTCCCGGGCGGCATGATGATCGGAACCGATTCGCACACGCCCAACGCGGGCGGCCTCGGCATGTTCGCGTGCGGCGTCGGCGGCGCCGACGCGGTCGACGTGATGGCGGACTTCCCGTGGGAGGTGCTCTACCCGCGCCTCGTCGGCGTCCACCTGACCGGGAAGATGAACGGCTGGACGTCGCCGAAGGACGTGATCCTCGCGGTGCTCGGAAAGCTCACCGTGAAGGGCGGCACGAACCGCGTGGTCGAGTACTTCGGCCCGGGCGCCGCGTCGATCAGCTGCACGGGCAAGGGAACGATCACGAACATGGGCGCCGAGCTCGGCGCGACGACGTCGATCTTCGCCTACGACGAGCGCATGGCGACCTATCTCAAGGCGACGCGCCGCGAGGCGATCGCCGACCTCGCCAACCAGCACGCGAAGCTCCTCACGGCCGACCCCGAGGTCGAGGCGAGCCCCGGCCGCTTCTTCGACGAGGTGATCGAGATCGACCTCTCGAAGCTCGAGCCGCACGTCGTCGGGCCGCACACGCCCGACCTCGCGCGCACGGTCTCGCAGCTCGGCGCCGACGCGAAGGCGAACGGCTACCCGCTCGAGCTCCACCACTGCCTGATCGGGAGCTGCACGAATTCGTCCTACGAGGACATGTCGCGTGCGGCGGACGTGGCCGAGCAGGCCGCGAAGCGCGGCGCGAAGGCGAAGTCCACCTTCTGGGTCTCGCCCGGCAGCGAGCAGATCCACCAGACGATCCGGCGCGACGGACAGATGGAGACGCTGCAGTCGGTCGGCGCGATCGTGCTCGCGAACGCGTGCGGGCCCTGCATCGGGCAGTGGCAGCGCGACGACCTCGTCCCCGGCCAGCAGACGTCGATCCTCACGTCGTTCAACCGCAACTTCAAGAAGCGCGCGGACGGCTCGGCCGACACGAACGCGTTCATCGGCTCGCCCGAGATCGTGACGGCCTACGCCCTCGCCGGCCGGCTCGACTTCAACCCGCTGACCGACGAGATCGAGGCGCCCGACGGGACGCGCTTCAAGCTCGACGCGCCGGCGCCCGCGCCCGAGGTGCCGACCAACGGCTTCCAGTTCTCGCGCGCCGGGTACGTCGAGCCGCCGGCGAACCCGACGAAGGTCGAGATCGAGGTGGCGCCGGACAGCAAGCGGCTGCAGCTGCTCGCGCCCTTCGACGCGTGGGACGGGCGCGACTACGAGAAGCTCCCGCTGCTGCTCAAGGCGAAGGGCAAGTGCACGACCGACCACATCTCGCCCGCCGGCCCGTGGCTCCGCTTCCGCGGCCACCTCGACAACATCAGCGACAACATGTTCAGCGGCGCGATCAACGCGTTCACCGACGAGGCGGGAAGCGGCATCGACCAGCTCTCGGGCGAGCGCGGGCTCGAGTTCTCGAAGGTCGCGCGCCACTACAAGGCGGAGGGGCTCCGCTGGGTCGCCGTGGGCGACGAGAACTACGGCGAGGGGAGCTCGCGCGAGCACGCGGCGATGTCGCCGCGCCACCTCGGCGCGGCCGCCGTCATCGTGCGGAGCTTCGCCCGCATCCACCAGAGCAACCTGAAGAAGCAGGGCGTCCTGCCGCTCACGTTCGTCGACCCGGCGGACTACGACGACGTGCAGGAGATGGATCGCGTGTCGATCCACGGCCTCGCCGACCTCGCCCCGGAGCGCCACCTGCGCGTGACGCTGCACCACGCCGACGGCTCCGAGGACGCGTTCGAGGTGGCGCACACGCTCAACGCCGAGCAGATCGAGTGGTTCAAGGCGGGGGCGGCGCTCAACCTGCTGCGACAGGCCGACGGGGCCTAGCGACCGGGGCCGCGGCGGCGCCGCGCGCGCGGGTGCTCGCGCGCGCGGTTCCGCGTTAGCGTGTCGGGCGTGCCGGACCTGTTCGTCGCCATCGTGAACCCCGAGAGCGGCAGCGGGCGCGGCGCGCGCCGCTGGCCGGTGATCGAGGGGAAGCTGCGCGAGGCGCTCGCCGCGCGCGGCGAGCTCGAGGTCGTCGCGACGCGCGGGCCGCGCGACGCGACGCGCGCTGCTCGCGAGGCCGCGCTCGGCGGCGCCGTCGCCGTGCTCGCCGCCGGTGGCGACGGCACGCTCTCCGAGGTGGTCGCGGGCGTGCTCGCCGCGGGAGCGGCCGAGACCGTCGCCCTGGGCCTCGTTCCGCTCGGGACGGGTGGCGACTATCCGCGCACGCTCGGCATCACCGACGCGGAGCACGCGGTCGACGTGATCGCGCGCGGCAACGAGCGGCGCGTCGACGCGGGGCGCGTCGAGTACGTCGACGACGAGGGGCGCGCGCGCGAAGGCTGGTTCGCGAACGAGGCGAGCCTCGGCCTGTCGGCCGAGGTCGCGCACCGCGTGAGCCGCGCGAGCAAGCGCCTCGGCGGCGTCGCGGCCTTCGCGCAGGCCGCCGTGCGCACGATCGCGGCCTTCCGGCCCGCGGCCGTGCGCGTGCGGGTCGACGAAGCGGTCGTGCACGAGGGCGACGCCACGCTCGTCGCCATCGCGAACGGACGTTATTTCGGCGGTGCGATGCGCATCGCGCCGGACGCGCGGCTCGACGACGGCGCCTTCGACGTCGTCGTCGGCGGCGAGCTCGGCAAGGCCGAGCTCGTCGCGCGTCTGCTGCCGTCGATCTACACCGGTCGGCACGTCGAGCACCCGGGTGTCGCGGTCGTGCGCGGAAGGCGCGTCGCAGTCGAGGCGCTGCGCGGGCCGGTCCGCCTCGAAGCGGACGGCGAGACGCTCGGTGCGACGCCCCTCCGCGCCGAGGTCCTGCCGGGTGCACTGCGCTTCCTCGCCCCGGAACCCCGCCGCCGGCCGTCGCCGTGAGCGAGCCGTCGCTCTTCGACGAGGTCCGCCGCGCCGCCGCGCGCGTCGCGCGCGAGGCGCGGCAGGTCCGCATCGACGACGCCGCGCTCGAGCGCTTCGCCGACGCGCTCGCGGCCGATGCCGCGGGGCTCGTCGCGCCCGCGCTCGACCCCGCGCACCATTTCCTCGGCGACGACGCGACGACCGCGGCGTTCGTCTTCGCGATCGACGCGATCAACTTCGGCTCGGGCTGGTTCCCGCTGCTCGCGAAGCGCGACGGCCTGTCCGGCTATCTCACGATCGCGTCCGCGCTGCGCGAGCGCTTCGAGCGGGCGGGCGCGTTCTCGGCGCGCGAGCTGCGCGCGCTCGGCGCCGAGGACGTCGGCGCGATGCTGGGCCAGCTCGCGCGCGACGGCGCCCACCCCGACGCGATGGAGCTGATGGCGCTCTACGCGCGCGCGCTCCGCGACCTCGGCGAGTGGCTCGACCGCCACTTCGCGGGCAGTGCGCTCGCGGCGGTCGAGGAGGCGGACGGGTGCGCCGAGTCGCTCGTGCGGCGGCTCGCCGCGATGCCGCTCTACCGCGACGTCTCGCGCTACGCGGGCCGCGATGGTGCGAGCTTCGACGTTCCGCTCTACAAGCGCGCGCAGATCACGGTGTCGGACCTCGCCGCCGCGTTCGACGGGCGCGGGCCGGGCGCGTTCCGCGACCTCGACGCGCTCACCATGTTCGCGGACAACCTCGTTCCGCACGTGCTGCGCTGCCGCGGCGTGCTCGCCTACGACGCGGCCCTCGCGCGGCGCATCGACGCGGGCGACCTGCTCGAGGCGGGCGCGGGCGAGGAGGTCGAGATCCGCGCGGTCGGGCTGCACGCCGTCGAAGGGCTCGTCGCCGCGCTCCGCGCGCGCGGCGTCGTGGCGACCGCACGCGCGCTCGACGGGCGGCTGTGGACGAGCGGACAGGATCCGGCGATCAAGGCGCGCCCGCGACACCGCGCGCGCTCGGTCTACTACTGATGCGCGCGCGCGGCCCTCGCACGGCCACGCTCGCCGGGAGGCTAGGCGTGGACGGAACGCTCCTCGGGATGGTCGTCGTGCTCGCGGCGCTCGTCGCGATCGCGTGGGCGCGAGGCGGGCGCGAGCTCGTCGACGAGGGGCTCGGCGGCGGCGCCGCGCTGCTCGCGCGCTATGCACTGCTCTTCGCGGTCGCGTTCCTCGTCGCGGGGCTCGCGGAGAAGCTCGTCCCGCACGCGTGGGTGCGCCGCGCGCTCGGCGAGGGCTCGGGCTGGCGCGGCCTCCTGCTCGCGACGAGTGCCGGCATCCTCACGCCGTCGGGCCCGTTCATCTCGTTCCCGCTCGCGAAGGCGCTGCTCGGCGCGGGTGCGAGCCCGGCCGCGGTCGTCACCTACGTCGCCGCGTGGATGCTGCTCGCGGCGCACCGCTTCTTCATCTGGGAGCTGCCGTTCCTCGGGACGCGGATGGCGCTCGTGCGCTGGGGTGTGTGCCTCGCGCTCCCGCCGCTCGCCGGGCTCGCGACGCGCGCTGCCCTCGGCGCTCGTTAGGCCGGCGCGGGCAGGCGTCGTCAGTCGTGCGCGCGCGCGTCCTCGCGCGCGCGCTCCACGAGAAGGAAGGCGATCCGATCGCCGATGCGGAGCAGGGCGGGCCGGAGCGCGTCCTCGAGGTCGGGCGGCGCGGCCCCGGTCTCGTCGCCCTCCGCGGCCGCCGCGAGCGCGCGCCGCTGCACGTCCTTCGCGCGCTCGATCTGCGCCCGGAAGAAGGCGCGCGTCGTCGCCTCCGGCGGAGGGGCGATTCCGCGCTCGCGCGCGGCGCGCGCGACCGAGGCGACGCCGGCGTCGAGCACGCGCGCCTCGCGCGCCGCGTCCTCGACGGGCGCGCCCGTGGCCCGCTTCGCCGCGGCGACGAGCGGCATCAGCGCGAGGCGCTCCTCGACGGCCGCGTCGAGCGCGGCGGCGACGGTCGCCGTGCGCGGCCACGACGCGCGCGCGTCGAGCTCGGCGTCGGCGCGCGCGGGCGCGCCGAAGTGGCGGCGTCGCAGCCGGTCGAGCGTGCCGTCGCGCTCGCGCGCGAGCAGCCACGCGTCGAGCTCGCGAGCGAGCTCCGGGCGCTCGGCGCGCACGAGATAGGCTTTGTCGTCGCGCGTGAACGGACCGAGCGCGACGAGCCCGTTCGCGCGCGCGAGCCAGCGCGGCGCTTCGAGCGTGTCGGAGACGACGGCGTCGGCGCGGCCGGCCAGGAGCTCGTCGAGTACGCGATCGTTGGGCGAGACGGCGATGACGCGCGCGCGCGCGAAGCGCGCGCGCGTCACGCGCTCGAGGTGCCCGCCGCGATTCACCGCGACCGTCGCTGCGCGCGCGAGTGCGTCGTCCGCGTCGCGGAACGCGCCGGCGCGCGCGATGACCACCGCGCCCGTGCGCGCGACCGGGACCGTGAAGCGCCCGACGAGCGAGCGCTCGGGGCGGACGGTCACGCCGCTCATCGCGACGTCGAAGCGCCCCGCGGCGAGCTCGCGTTCGAGGTCGCTCCACCGGAACGGGACGAGCACGAGCGCGCGACCGGCCGCGGAGGCCGCGAAGGCGCGCGCGACGTCGAGGTCGAAGCCCTCGTCCGGACCGTCTTCGCCTCCGCCGCCGCGTTCGCGCGCGCGCGCGCTGACCGGCGCGTAGTCGACGCTCGTACCGACGCGCAGTGGCTCGCGCGCCGCGCTCGCGGCGTCGCGCGCGCGCTCCGCCGCGCCTTCCACCGCGCCGTCGCGCGCGGCGTCCCGCGCGCACGCGGCCAGGAGCGCCGCGAGCAGCGCGGCGATCAGCGCGGCGGCGAGCGACGTGGCGGCGAGCGACGTGGCGGCGCGCTGCCCGGCGAAGCGCCGCGCGCGGCGCGAGCGCGCCGCGCGCGTGAGGCGCCCGCTCGCGGGCGGGACGGCGTGGAGCGACGCGCGCGGCATGCCCGGCGAATTCTATCGACGACGGCGCAAGTTCCCGGCCTGTCGCGCGAAATTGCCGCGTCCGCCCGTCTCGCCTATGTTCCCGCGCCCACTGCCCCAGGCGTGGAGCCGCGCCGCCTCGGCAGCCCGCTTCCGTCGCAGTGATCCGGTTCCACCTCCATCGCCCGCGAGGAGCGCCCATGCTGCATATGGACGAAATCGAATCCGGACTCCTCGTGACGCACCGCAACACGGGGCTCCGCTACAGCGTCGTCGACATCGGCGAGGAAGAGGTGCTGCTCTCGCCCGAGCAGGCCGACCTCCAGGACCTCGAGGTCCCGATCCAGCTCTTCCGCGAGGAGTTCGTGTCGACCGATCGCTACCGCGGGCCGCGCGGCGCGCGCCGCTCGGGCGGGCGCGGCAAGCGCACGGGCGGGTCGTCGCAGCCGGCCGTGCCGACGGGCCCGAAGTGCCGCGGCAAGGTCAAGAAGATGGTGCGCGACCGCGGCTTCGGGTTCATCCGCGGCGACGACGGCAAGGAGGTGTTCTTCCACCGCTCCGGCCTGAACGCCGCCGAGTACGACAACCTGAGCGAGGGCGACGCCGTCGAGTACGTGGTCCAGGAAGGGCCGCGCGGCGCGCGCGCCGAGAACGTGAAGCCGGCGGCGGTCGCTGCGGGCTAGTCGCTGCGCGCGCGGCCCGGCGCGCGCTCACCCCTCGTAGCGATGCACGATCGGGAGGCGTCGGCCCGAGCCGAACGCCTTGCGCGACGTGCGCAGGACGAGCGGCGTCTGGCGCCGCTTGTACTCGTTGCGGTCGAGCCGCCGCACGATCGCGCGCGCCGCCTCCGCCGTCGCGCCCGGCGGCGCGACGATGGACTCGCGCCCGAGCTCGCCCTCGATCGCCTGTGCGAGCACGGCGTCGAGCACGTCGTACGGCGGGAGGTCGTCGGTGTCGAGCTGGTTCGGTGCGAGCTCGGCGGAGGGCGGCTTCTCGATCGATCCCTTCGGAATCCGCGGCGCGGCGCGGTTCGCGTGGTGCGCGAGCGCGTAGACGTCGCGCTTGTAGACGTCGCCGAGCACGGCGATGCCGCCGACCGTGTCGCCGTAGAGCGTGCAGTAGCCGACCGACAGCTCGCTCTTGTTGCCGGTCGCGAGCACGAGCCGGCTCTCCTCGTTCGACACGGCCATGAGCGTCGCGCCGCGGATGCGCGACTGGATGTTCTGCTGCGTGAGCCCGTAGTCGGCGCGCTCGCCGAAGAGCTGCGCGAAGAGCAGACGGTAGGCGTCGAAGACGGGCGTGATGTCGACCGTGCGCACCTCGATGCCGAGCAGCCGCCCGAGCTCGTGCGCGTCCGCGATGCTGTGCTCCGACGAGAACGGCCCGGGCATCGCGATGCCGAGCACGCGCTCCGGCCCGAGCGCGAGCGCCGCGAGGTGCGCGGTGACCGCGGAGTCGATGCCGCCCGACAGGCCGATCACCGCGCCGGGCGGGAGCTTCTGCTTCTCGAAGTAGTCGCGGATGCCGAGCACGAGCCCGGACTCGAGCTGCTCGACGCCGCTCGGGTCGGCGACCTCGGCGAGCGGCGTGCCCGCTCCCTCGCCCGGAACGTCGACGACCGCGAACGCGGGCTCGAAGAGCGGGAGCTGCGCGCGCACCTGGCCCTGCGCGTCGACGACGAACGAGCCGCCGTCGAAGACGAGCTCGTCGTTGCCGCCGACCTGGTTCGCGAAGACGATCGCGAGGCCGCAGCGCTGCGCGAGCCGCGCGAGCATCGCGCGCCGCTCGGCCGGCTTGCCGACGTGCCACGGCGAGGCCGACGGGTTGAGCACGATGCGCGCGCCGCCCCACTGCAGCTCGGAGACGGGGTCGACGTCGTACTCCATCTCCTCGGCCCAGCTGTCCTCGCAGATCGCGACGCCGAGCGTCGTGTCGCTCGCGGGCAGGCGGAACGGCTCGCGGACCGAGGCGGGCTCGAAGTAGCGCTTCTCGTCGAAGACGTCGTAGGTCGGGAGCAGCGTCTTCGCGCGCACGGCGACGATCTCGCCGCGCGCCAGCACGACGGCCGCGTTCCACAGCGCGTCGAACGGCTCGTCGGCGCCCGCCCGTCGACCGCCGGACGCGGGGATCACCGCGCCGAGCGCGATCGCGACGCGCTGCGACGCGGGCCGCAGCGCGTCGAGCTGCGCGAGCTGGTCGCGCACGAAGCCGCGGCGCTCGAGGAGGTCCATCGGCGGGTAGCCGGTGAGCACGAGCTCGGGCAGCACGACGAGCTCGGCACCCGCGTCGGCCGCGCGCGCGGCGGCGTCCTCGACGAGCGCGCGGTTGCCGGCGAGGTCGCCGACGATCGGGTTCACCTGGGCGATCGCGATTCGCATGGCGCCGGAGAGTAGGCGGCGGCCGCGGGGAGCGCCCGATGCCGCGCGGGCGTCGGCGCCCGCGTTGCTACGCTGCGCGGCCGATGGAAGTCGTCGGTCCCGCCTCCTGCTACTACGTCTCGCAGCGTCTCCGCCTCCACTACGTCGACTGGGGGAACGCGAAGGCGCCGCCGCTTCTGCTCGTGCACGGCGGGCGCGACCACGCGCGCAGTTGGGACCGCGTCGCACTCGCACTGCGCGATCGCTACCACGTCGTCGCGCCCGACCTGCGCGGACACGGCGACAGCGCCTGGGCCGTCGGGAGCAACTACGCGATCCACGAGTTCGTCTACGACCTCGCGCAGCTCGTCGACGTCGTGGCGCCCGACGGCGGCCCGGTGACGGCGGTCGGTCACTCGTTCGGCGGCGCCATCCTCACGACCTACGCAGCGAGCTTTCCCGACCGGTTCGCGAAGCTCGTGAACGCGGAGGGCTTCGGGCCGCCCCCCGGCCTCGCCGACCGCATGGCGTCGACGCCGATGCACGAGCAGATGCGCACGTGGATCGAGCAGATGCGCGGCCTCGCGGCGCGCGCGCCGCGTCGCTATGCGTCGATCGAGGACGCCGCGAAGCGCATGGAGCAGGAGAACCCGTCGCTCTCGGAGGCGCAGGCCGAGCACCTCACGGTGCACGGAGTCGCGCGCAACGAGGACGGGACCTACAGCTGGAAGTTCGACAACTACTTCCGCTCGTTCCCGCCGCGCGCGTGGTCGCCGAACGCGATCGTCGAGCTGTGGGCACGGGTCACCTGCCCGACGCTGCTCGTGCGCGGGAGCGACAGCTGGGCGGCGCGGCCCGACGCCGACCCGCGCTTCCGCGCCTTCCCGAACGCGCGCAGCGTCGAGGTCGCCGGCGCCGGCCACTGGGTGCACCACGACGCATTCGACGGCTTCGTCGCGGCGGTCGAGGACTTCCTCGCCGAGTGAGGCGCGCGGCGCGTCGCGTTCAGGGGAAGTAGACGAGCACGGCGTCGACGATGCACGCCGGGCGTCGTCCGCCCTCCACCTCGAAGACGCAGTGGATGGTCGTGCGCGCACCGCCGTTCGGCAGCATGCGCACGTTCGTGATCTCCATCGTGACGCGCAGGCGCGCTCCGGCCGGCACGGGCTCCTGCAGCTTCATGCGCTCGATGCCCGAGTTCACCGCCATCGAGCAGCCCTCGACGAGGAAGAGCTGGTCCATGAGCGGAGGTGCGAGCGCGAGCGTCAGGTAGCCGTGCGCGATCGTGCCGCCGAACGGCGACTGCGTGCGCGCGCGATCGGGGTCGGTGTGGATCCACTGGTGGTCGCCGGTCGCGGCGGCGAAGGCGTCGATGCGCTCCTGGCTCACCGTGACCCACTCGCACGGGCCCATCGGCTTGCCGACGAAGTCCTTCAGCGCGGCGACGCTCGGGATGCGGATCGGATCGGGCATGGCGCCGACGTTAGCCTACGGCGCGCGCTCGATGTCGACGACTTCCCAGAAGCGATCGCACTCGGTCTGCTGGCGCACGACGCGTTCGCGCTCGACGAGCACGGGCGCGAGGCCCGGCGCGCGCACGACGATCCACGCGCGTTCCGTCTCGAGCACGTGCCGCACGTGCTCGACCACCTCGACGCCGTCGTCCGTCCACGCGGTGAAGCGCACGTTGCTGCGCGGTCGCAGCGAGAGCACGACGTCCGACGGGATCGCGCGCTGCAGCAGCGCGCCGCAGCGCTCCGCGTCGGCGACGAGATCCTTCGGATCGGCGGGCGCGGCGACGCGCGCGGCGCGGAGCACGCGGAGCACGGCGCCCGCGCCGCCGACCGCCGGGATGCACCACTCGGGGCCGAGATCGGCGAAGTGCTCGATCGGCTCGGTGACGATGCGCGAGCGCTCGGGGCGGAAGCGGAGCCACACGCCCGTGCCGCCCGGGCCGTCCACCGGCTCGGCGTCGTAGAAGCGTGCGCGCACGCGGCGCAGGGCGGGCTCCGGCATCGCCGCATGCTAACGGCAGGCGGGGCGACCGGGTTGAGCGCTCGGGCGTCGCTGCGCGATGCTCGGCGCGTGGGCACCGCGAGCGACGCCGAGCCGTGGATCGAGATCGCCCCCGCGGAGAGCGCGCGCGGCGAGGCGGAGCAGGTCGACGCGCTCTTCGCGCGGGCCGCGCGGGCCGCGCGCGCGGCCGCGGGCGGGCTGCCGCGGCTGTGGATCGCGCCGGCGCTCGGCTCCGCGCACGCGCCGCGCGAGGCGCTGCGCATCGCGACCGGCGTGCTCGCGCGCGAGCCGGGGCTCCGCGTCGTCGCCGCGGACGTCGCGGCTCCGGACGGCGAGGGTGCCGCGTGGCTGCGGCTCGCGGAGGACGTCGCCACGGCCGACGCCATCGCGGGCGGCCGGCTCGAGCTCGCCTTCCGCTCGTTGCCGCGCGACGGCGCTTCGCTCGTCGCGCGGCTGCGCGCCGCGTGGGCGGGCGAGCCCGTCGCGGCGCGCGAGGGGGAGTCGGGCGCGGAGGTCGAGGTGCATCCGGCGCCCGCGCGCCGCGGGGGGCCTCCGCTGTGGCTTCGCTGTGCGAGCGCGCGCGAGGTCGCGAGCGCGCATGCCGCCGGCATCGGCGCCGTGGTGGACGACGCGCGCGTCGCGCCGCCCGGCGAGCGCGTCGCGCTCGTGCGTCGAGAGGTGCTTCGTTAGTTCGCGCCCGCGAGGGCCCGGCGGCGCGCGCCGCTCACGCGCCGCGCGCGAGTGCGCGCTGGTAGGCGGGGCGCGCGTGCGCGCGCTCGAGCCACGCGCGCACGTTCGGGTGGGCCGCGAGGTCGCGGCGCGTCGACGCGAACTCGGCGACGAACGACACCAGCGGGTCGACGGCGGAGAAGCGCGCGCCGAGCAGCCACTCGCGCCCTTCGAGCTCGCGCTCGAGAAACGCGAGCAGCGCGTCGATCTCGGCGCCGACCGCGTCGCGCAGCGGCGCCGCGCCGTCGCCCGCCATCCCGAGGAAGAGATCGAGGAGCAGCGGGAACATCCCCGAGCCTTCCGCGAAGTGGAGCCAGTAGAGGTAGCGGGGAAAGTCGGCGTCGTCGTGATGTGGCGCGAGCGCACCGCGGCCGTGGCGGACGACGAGGTAGTCGACGATCGCACCGGACTCGGCGAGCACGACGTCGCCGTCCACGATGACGGGCGACTTCCCGAGCGGGTGCACGGCGCGCAGCGCGTCGGGCGCGCGCTGCGTCACGGGATCTCGCGCGTGGCGGACGACCTCGTAGTCGACGCCGAGCTCCTCGAGCAGCCACAGCACGCGCTGCGACCGCGACCGCTCGAGATGATGCACCCGGATCATCGCTCCTCCGCGGCCGTGCCCTCGGCGATCGTGTCCATCGCGCGCGCGAGCGCGACGTCGAGCTCGGTGACGGCACCCGCGTCGTGCGTGACGAGATCGACGCGCACCGTCGCCCACACGTTCGACCACTCGGGGTGGTGGTCCATCCGCTCGGCCACGAGCGCGGCACTCGTCATGAAGCCGAAGGCCTCGACGAAGTCGCGGAAGCGGAACTCGCGGTGGAGTCGGCCGCGCTCGATGCGCCACGACGGAAGCTCGCGCAGTGCGCGCTCGATGCCGTCCTCGTCGAGTGCGGGGGGGCGCGACACGGCGCTACTCGCGCCCGTCGTGGATGGCGCGCATGAACGCGTCGAACAGCACGCTCTCGACCTGCTCGCGCGTGACCTTGCCATAGCGCTCGCGGAAGGCCTTCACCGGGATGATGCCCTTCGCCATCGAGCGATGACCGCCGCCGACGCCGAGCCCCTCGACGACGCTGCGCACCACCTCGCCCGCGGCGCGCACGTAGCCCACGTTGCGCACCGAGAAGACGATGTCGCTGCCGACGACGCCGGCGGCGACCGACCACTCCGCGCCCTCCGCCTGCAGCGCCATGTCGGCGACCTGCGGGATGACGTCCTCGCGCACGCGCCCGAGTGCGAGCAGGTGGACGCCGTCCCGCACCTGCGAACGCGAGAGCGCGCGCCCGAGTGCGCGCATGCCGTCGAGCGGGAGGGCCGGCCGCTCGATGCGGCGCAGCAGCGCCGGGCTGTGCGCGGCGTGCAGGTGCGCGAACGACTTCATGTCGCGGCTCGTCGTGTCGCGGCCGAGCAGCTGCGTGTCGCTCTTGATCCCGTAGAGGAGGCCGGTCGCGAGCTTCGAGTTGAGCTCGACCTTCGCGGCGCGCAGGTACTCCGTGACGATCGTCGCCGTCGCGCCGTAGGAGACGCGGATGTCCTTGAGCTTCGCCTCGTAGCCCGTGCGCTCGGGGTGGTGGTCGATCACGGCGTCCACCGAGAGCACGCGCTGCGGCGGCGGGTCGCCGAACACGTTCGGCTGGACGTCGACCAGCACGAGCCCGTCGAACTCCTCGAGCTCCTCGGGCGCGACGGTGCGGACGTCGATGCCGAGGGCCTCGACGAGCGCGAGGTTCTCCGGGCGCTTCACCTCGCCGAACGAGATCAGCGGAGCGCTCGCGCGCTTGCGTCCGAGCAGGATCCGCAACGCATAGCCACAGGCGATGCCGTCGGGATCGGGGTCGGGCTGGAGCAGGATGCCGACCTTCTCGCGCGGGTCGAGCAGCTCGCGCAGCTCGGTCACGCGCTGCAGGTTCTCGAGGTGGTCGAACTGCTCGTCCACGTCGTCGCGCAGCAGCGACGTGAGGCCACTGCGACGCAGCCGCGGGCGGTCGGGCAGGTCGTCGTCGGCGAGCTTGTCGGAGAGCACGAGGATGGGGGCACCGGGCGCGGCCTCGTCGATCGCGCGGATCGCGTTGCGGATCCACGGCGCTTCGTCGCTCGCGATCGCGTAGCGGTCGCCCGCGCGCGGCTCGAGCTTCGAGATCGCGTCGGCCGTGAGGCCGCCCTGCAGCGCGCGGAACCCCGGCGGTCGCGCGCGCGACTCGTCCTCGCGCGGCACCCACGTGAGCTCCTCGTCCTGCGCCGCACCGATGCGGCTCCAGAACCGGGCGATGTCCGCTCCGTCACAGACGATGATGCGGCGCACGTGACCCCCAGCAGGTCGGCGATGGGAGGCAGGCTCGCAGCTCGGGCTCGCGGCGCGGGCTCGCGGCTCGGGAAGGAGAGGCGCGGCGTGCCGCCGCGCTGAGCCAGCTCGGCGCGCAGTCTAGCGAGATCGCCCCTCGCGTCGACGCGATCGGCGCGCTCCGCGCGGCACGGGTGCGCAGACGGTGTGCAGGTACCCTTCCGACATGCGGGAGAAGCGCGGCGACGAGCGGGACCGCGGCGCGCCGGCGGGCCTGGGCGCGCCGCAGCCGGCGCGGTCTCCCGGCGACACCACCGCCGACGCGGCGGCCCCGGTGGGAGCGCGCGTTGCGGCGAGCGCCGAGGGCGACGCCGGCGACGAGCCGTGGGTGGTGCCGATCGGGTCGGCCTTCGACCTCCATTCGTTCGCGCCGCGCGACGTGCTCGCGGCGGTCGATGCCTACCTCGACGCGGCGCGCGAGCTCGGGCTCGTCGAGGTGCGGCTCGTCCACGGACGCGGGAAGGGCGTGCAGCGCGCCCAGGTGCGGCGCATGCTCGCCGCCGACCCGCGCGTCGAGCGCTTCGGCGACGCTCCCGCCGACCGCGGAGGCTGGGGCGCGACGATCGCGTGGCTGCGTCCTCTCGCCGCGAACGCCGACACCGGGAGCGGGGACTAACGACCGCGTGCAACGCATCTTCGTCGGAGACGTCCAGGGCTGCGTCGACGAGCTCGACCTGCTGATCGAGCGCGCACACGTCGAGTTCGGCGGTGACTTCGAGCTCTGGCTGGTCGGCGACCTCGTCAACCGCGGGCCCGACAACCTCGGTGTGCTGCGCCGCGTTCGCGCGCTGCGCGACGCGGGTCGCGCGCGCGTCGTGCTCGGCAACCACGAGACCGGGCTCCTGATGAAGGCGCTCGGCCTGCGCGCGCGGAGCGCGTCCGACACGATCGACGACGTGCTCGGGGCGCGCGACGCGCAGGAGTGGCTCGACTGGCTGCGCGGCCTCCCGTTGTGCGAGACGGGAGACATCGCCGGCCAGCGCTTCGCGATGGTGCACGCCGCCGCGCACCCCGACTGGACGCTCGACGAGCTCGCGGAGCGCGCGCACCGCGCGAGCGAGCGGCTGCGCCGCGAGGGCCCCGAAGAGCTCGCGCGCTTCCTGTCGGCCGACGGTCCGTCGCGCGACACCGATCGCGACGTGCTCGACCGCATCACGCGCTGTCGTTCGGTCGGCGCCGACGGCGCCTGGTCCGACGCGCTGCCCGACGCGGCGGCCGACGCATGGCACGCCCGGTGGAGCCAACGCGGTCACGACTACGGCGTCGTCTACGGCCACTGGGCGCTGCAGGGCCTGCACGTCGCGCCGGGCCTCCGCGGCCTCGACACGGGATGCGTGCACCATGGCCGCGACCACGACGGCTTCCTCACCGCCTGGCTCCCCGAGGCGTCGCCCGAAGGTGCGCGCGCGCCGTTCGACGCGCCCGACGATCGCCTCTGGCAGGTTCCTGCGCTGCGCCGCTACTACCCGGGCTGACGGGGCGCCCGCCCCTCCCCCCGCCTATGCTGATCGCCATGCGAGATCGCTTCTCCCCCGCCTTCGCGCGCGCCGCCGCGCTCGGACTAGCAACGCTCGTCGTGCTGTCGGGCTCGTTCGCGGGCTGCAGCACGAACCCGGTGACGGGGCGCGAAGAGATCGTCCTGATGTCCGAGGAGCGCGAGGACGAGATCGGCAAGCAGGCCGCGGTGGAGGTGGCCGCGCAGCTCGGCATCGTCGACGACCCGAAGCTCCACGAGTACGTGAATGCGATCGGCCAGGAGCTCGCCTCGCTGTCGCCGCGCAGCGACGTCGAGTACGAGTTCGAGGTCGTCGAGATGGAGGAGCCCAACGCGTTCGCGCTGCCCGGCGGCTACGTCTACGTCTCGCGCGGCCTGCTCGCCCTCGCGAACTCCGAGGCCGAGCTCGCGAACGTGATCGGCCACGAGATCGGCCACGTCGCGGCGCGCCACGCCGCGCAGCGCGACACCGTGCAGAAGGCCGCCACCATCCTCTCCATCCTGGGCATGGCCGCGGCGGTCGCGACGTCGGGCGACGGCCGCGCCGTGCTCGCGTCGCAGTATCTCGGCGCGGGGATCGTCGCCTCGTACTCGCGCGAGCAGGAGCGGCAGGCGGATCGCGTCGCGATCGAGCTCACCGCGAAGGCGGGCATCGACCCCGGTGGCATGGCGCGCTTCCTGAAGCAGCTCGACAACGCGACGCGCCTGCAGACGGGCGCGAGCCGCGCGCCCGGCTTCTTCGACTCGCATCCCGCGACGCCCGAGCGCTTCGCCGAGGCGACGACGCGCGCGCAGGTCGAACGCTGGTCGCCCGGGTTCTCGATCGCGAAGAGCCGGCGCGAGTTCCTCGAGCGGATCGACGGCATCGTCGTCGGCCCCGCGGCGAAGGAGGGCGTGTTCCGCGAGAACATCTTCCTGCACGCCGACATGCGGTTCGCGCTCCGCTTCCCGCACGGCTGGCGCCAGCTGAACCTGCGCGACCGCGTCGTCGCCGTCTCGCCGGGCGGCGATGCGATCACGGCGCTCGAGCTCGCCGGGGCAGGCGACGACCCGCGCGCCGCCGCCGCCGCCTACGCGCGCGCGAACCAGCTCGGCCTCGACGACGCCGCGCCGATCCGCATCGGCGATCTCCACGCGTTCCGCGCGCGCTCGACCGTGCGCACCGGCAATGGCTTCGTCGACGCGCTGCTGACGTGGGTGGCGTACGACGGCCAGATCTACCTGCTCACCGCCGGCACGCCGGCCGGCGCGTTCCCGAAGTACGAGGGCATCCTCCGCTCGTTCGCGCGCGGCTTCCGCCCGCTGCGCGAAGCCGACCTCGCGCAGATCGACGAGCTGCGTCTGCGCATCGTCGAGGCGAAGGAGGGCGACACGCTCGCCGCGCTCTCCGAGCGCGAGGGCAACGCGTGGAACCTGAACGAGCTCGCGGTCGCGAACGCGATGTTCGTCGGCGACGCACTCGAGGCCGGGCAGCTCGTGAAGATCGCGCGGCGCGAGCGGTACGTGCCGGCGCGGCGCGACGAGGCGCCCGCGCCGCCGCGCGCGCCGCTGCAGGGCCCGCTTCCGCCGCCCGTCGGCGACCGCTGACGGCGGCCGCGCGCGCGCCTACTGACCGGCCTCGGATTCGGCGAGCGGCTGAGCGGCCTCGGCGTTCGCGACGGCGGTCGCGGCCTGCGCCGCGCGCGTCGGCGGCACGTGGAAGGTGATCGTGGCCTTGCGCCGCCCGAAGCGGCGCGCCGCGGGCACATCCCGGCCCATGTAGAGGTCGATCTTGTGCCGCCAGCGGCGCGCCATCTTGTCGAGCACGACGTACTTGCCGTCGAGCCCGGGGCCGAGGCCCTCGACCTCGACGACCGTGCCGCGCTCGACTCCGAGCGCGAGCAGGTCGCGCGAGACGGCGAGCGCGCGCATGCCGTGCTCGAGCCGGTCGCCCCACGCGCCGGTCCACGGGTCGCCGCTCGTCTGCTGCGGCACCGAGTTGTAGGCCGACGCGGTGACGACGACGGCGCGCTCGCCCGCGCGCGCCGTCGGCGGGCCCGCGAGCAGCGCGCCCGCGACCAGCGCGACGATCGCGACGGGCCTCGTGCGCGCGCGTCGTCGCGCGTGGACTCGCTCGCTCACTCGGTGGTCTCCTCGCGCCGATTGCCCCTCGAGGGGCCGCGCGATAGGCTCCGCCCGACGATGGACCGCAGCCTTCCAGCTCGCTCGATGCCTCGCTCGCCAAGAGCCCTGCATGCGGCGAGCCGATTCCCAGCGATGCTCCGCGATCCGTCTCGCTCGGCTCGGGCCGACGTCCGCTCGGCCGCGATCCCTCGACGCTGCACTCGCGGTCGCGTGCGCCCACATCCGCTGCAGGCTCGCACCGCCGGGTGCGCCGGGGCCGCGCCAGTGAACCGCGGCTCGTCGCCGCCCGCCACCGAGCGCGCCGAAGGCCGCGCGCCCGCACGCCCCGCCCCGCTCGCCGCGGCCCGCCCGGCCCGCTGGCCCGGAAGCGAGGAAGTCATTTGGATCTCATAGGTTACGCGCTCGTGATCGCGGCCTGCCTGGCCGGGTCGGCGTTCTTCTCGAGCAGCGAGACGGCGCTCTTCCGCCTGCGCAGCCACGACCTCGAGGAGGAGCTCGAGAAATCGAAGGGCCCGGGTGCGGTCGCGGTGCGCGACCTGCTCGGCTCGACCTCGCGCCTCCTCGTCACGATCCTGCTCGGCAACAACGTCGTCAACATCCTCGGCGCGTCGGTCGCCGCGGCGCTCGCGATCCGCCTGCTCGGCCCCGAGCTCGGCATTCCCGTCTCGACGTTCTTCATGACGGTCGCGGTGCTGGTCTTCTGCGAGGTGATCCCGAAGGCGGTCGCCGCGCGCCACCCGCGTCGCATCGCCTTCTCGATCGGCCTGCCGCTCTACCTGCTGCACCAGCTCCTGCGGCCCGTGCACTTCCTCTTCGACCGCATCGTCGAGCCGCTCGTGCGGCGCATCACCGGCGGCGCGGAGGGCGAGGAGGCCCTGTCGCCCGAGGACGTGCTGCGGCTCGCCCGCCAGGCCGTGAGCGACGGCATGGAGACGAGCACGCCGCTCGCCATCATCGGCGCGACCTCGGCGGCCGCGGACATGACGGTCGAGGAGATCATGGTGCCGCGCACCGAGATCACGGCGTACTCGCTCGACGAGCCGGCGGCCCAGCTGCTCGAGGACCTGCTCGAGGAGCGCTTCACGCGCGCGCTGATCTACAAGGGCTCGATCGACGACATCCAGGGGCTCGTGCACCTGAAGGATCTCGTCTCGCTCGTGCGCGCCGGCGGGACCTCGGTCGAGGGAATCCTGAAGCCCGTCCTGCGCGTGCCCGCGCGCAAGCTCATCCTGCCGCTGCTCACCGACATGCAGCGCTCGCTCTGCCACATGGCGGTCGTGAAGGACGAGTTCGGCGTCACGCAGGGCCTGCTGACGCAGGAGGACATCCTCGAGGAGATCGTCGGCGAGATCCGCGACGAGTTCGACACCGAGGAGCTCCTGACGATCCGGCGGCTGCCCGAGGGCGGCTTCGAGGCCCTGGGCTCGGTGACCGTGCTCGACTTCAACCGCGAGAGCGGCTGGAGCATCGAGGCCGAGCGCGGCGACACGCTCGGCGGGCTCGTCTTCAACACGCTCGGCCACGCGCCGCGCCGCAGCGAGCGCGTGCGCGTCGGCCGCTACGAGTTCACGGTCGTCGACGTGTCGGGCAGCCGCATCGCGCGCGTGCGCGTGCACGAGATCGACGAGGGGCGCGAGGACGCCGACGGCTGACCGCGCGCGCGTGGCTCGGCGCGGCGCCCTCCGGTAATCATGGTCCGCCGTGAGCGTGAGCGTGAGCGTGAGCGCGGGCGCGGCGCGGTGTCGCGCGGGCCGGCGGGAGCGGCGCGGGATCCGCGCGGCGGGACGTGCCGCGGCACGAGGCTCGGAGCGACGAGTGCATCGGCTTCGCATGCGCCGGATGATGCTTGGACTCGCCGCCGTCGCGGCCGTGCTGACGACGAGCGCGCTGCTCGTTCCCGAAGGCGAGGTCGTCACGCTCCACACGCGCGACGCGGCGGGCGGCGAGTTCGAGACGCAGCTCTGGATCGCGCGCGTCGCAGGTGACGACTACCTGCGCGCGTCGAGCCCGGACAACCACTGGCTCGAGCGGCTCCGCGCGCGTCCGCGCGTCGAGCTCTCGCGCAGCCGCCACGCGCTTCCCGAGGCGGAGCGCGAGCGCTTCGAGGCCGTCGTCGCCGACGCGCCGGACGTGCGCGCCGCCGTGAACGAGGCGTTCGCCCGCAAGTACGGGCTCGCCGACCGGCTCTGGTCGCTGGTCGCGGACCGGTCGAGCGCGGTCGCCGTGCGGCTCGTGCCCTCCGAGGGCGCGGCCGGGGAGGACGCGCCGTAGCGACCGGGAGCGAGGAGACCGTCGCGATCGAGCGGCTCGCCGCGGGCGGCGGCGGCGTCGGCCGCCTCGCGGACGGCCGCGCCGTCTTCGTTCCCTTGACCGCGCCCGGCGACGTCGCGCGCATCCGCATCACGGAGCTGCGCGCGCGGTTCGCGCGCGCCGAGCTCGTCGAGATCGAGACGCCGGGCCCGCAGCGCGTCGCGCCGCGCTGCGGGTGGTTCGGCGAGTGCGGCGGCTGCGACTGGCAGCACGTCGACTATGCCGCGCAGGTCGACGCGAAGCGCGCACTGCTGCACGACGCGATCGAGCGCATCGCCCGCCTCGCGCTCCCCGGCGAAGTCGCCTTCCACGCGTCGCCGAAGCCGTACGGATACCGGCAGCGCGCGCGGCTCGTCGCGGGCGGCGGCGTCGCCGGGTTCCGGCGGCGCGGCTCGCACGAGGTATGCGCGATCGACTGGTGCCCGGTGCTCGAGCCCGCGCTCTCCGACGCGATCTCGCGCGCCGAGGGCGCGGAGGGCGAGGTCGAGCTCGCGCTCGCTGCAGACGGCTCCGTCCGCGTGCACGAGCTCGGCAGCCCGCGCGACGGCGACGCCGCGCCGGAAGCGATCGAGACCGTCGTGCGGGGCGACCGGCTCCGCATCTCGCCGGGCGTCTTCGCGCAGGCGAACGCGAGCCTCGTCGATCGGCTCGTCGAGCGCGTGCTCGCGCGCGCGGGTCGCGGCGCCGCGGCGGTCGAGCTGTTCGCGGGCGCGGGCCTCTTCACGTTGGGCCTTTCGCGCGCCTTCGAGCGCGTGCTCGCCGTCGAGGTGAGCGCGCGCGCGACGGACGACCTCGTGTTCAACCTCTCGCGCGCCGGGCGCGCGAACGTCGAGGTCGTCACGCGCCGCGCCGATCGCGCGCTCGTGCGCGTCGAACGGGCGGCGCCGGACGTCGTCGTGCTCGACCCGCCGCGCGACGGACTCGACCGCGGGCTCGCCGCCGCGCTCGCCGCGTGCGGCGCGCCGCGCATCGTCTACGTGTCGTGCGACCCGGCGACGCTCGCGCGCGACGCCGCGGAGATCGTTCCCCGCGGCTACCGGCTGGCGGCGCTCGAAGGCTTCGATCTGTTCCCGCAGACCGCGCACGTCGAGGCGCTCGCGCTGTTCGAGCGCGAGGCGCCGGGTGCGGCTCCGCGACGCGACGGCGGCTAGGGCTCGATCAGGCCGTGGCGCAGCGCATAGCGAACGAGCTCGGTCGCCTTGCGCACGCCTACCTTGCGCATGAGACTCGTGCGGTGGGCCTCGACCGTCTTCGTGCTGATCTTCAGGTCCGCGGCGATCTCCTTCGCCGACAGCCCCTCCGCGATCAGGTGCAGCACCTCGCGCTCGCGCGTCGACAGCAGCGTGAACGGCTCGGCCGGGCCGCCGCCCGGCGAGCGCAGCTGCTCGACGATCTCGCGCGCGACCGCGGGGCTGAAGTAGCTCCCGCCCTTCGTCACCGCCCGCACGGCGGTGACGATCTCGGCGGCGCGCCCGTTCTTGAGCACGTAGGCGTCGGCGCCGAGCGCGATCGCGCTCTGGATGAACGGCGGGTCGCTGTGGACCGAGAGCAGGATGACCTTGATCTTCGGGTGTCGGGCTCGCAGCCGCTCGAGGGTCTCGAGCCCGCCGAGCCGGGGCATCGTGATGTCGAGGACGACCACGTCGGGCTCGTGCCTCTCGGTCTGCTCGAGCACCTCGCGCCCGTCGCTCGCCTCGGCACAGACCTCGAGTCCCATCTCGGATTCGAGGAGCCTCCGCAGCCCCTCGCGGACGATGCCGTGATCGTCGGCGATGATTACGCGCGTCACCTTCCTAGGGTACACGTGGGTGCGTCGATCGGGCGACCGGGTTTTCACGGCGCGATCTGCGTCGCGACCTACGGGAAACCCCGAATGGGAGGGGGAGGCCTACTCCGTCCCGATACGGAAGCGGAGCCGACATGATGCAGGACGCAGCAATCCGGCTCGCGGGCGGGTGCGCCGTCGCCGAGGCGAACGGCGCGGCGCGGTCCCGTGGCCCGCGCGACGGACGGCGCCGCGAGGCGCGGGCGGGCGACGATGTTAGGCGAGCCCGCCGCCCCTTCGTGCTCTACGTCGAGGGCCCGGGCGACAGCGACATCCTGCGCAGCTGGGCGCGCCGCTACGCGCGCGACCTCGACCGCGCCATCGAGGCCGCCGCCGTGATCCTCGGCGGGCGCCGGCCGGCGCGCGCACTCGAGCACTTCCGTCGGGAGCGGGCGGCGCGTCCCGCGCTGCGCGGCCTCTGCGTGCTCGACCGCGACGACGAGGCGCACGCGATTCCCGACGAGGAGCCCGGGCTCGAGTTCTTCACCTGGCCCGAGCGCCACATCGAGAGCTACCTGCTCGTTCCGGACGCCATCGTCCGCCACGCGCGCTGCGAGGACGGCTCGGACGAGATCGCGAGGATGATCGACGAGCTCGGCCGCGGGTCGCGCTTCCGCACGCGCTCGGGGGGCGTCGACGCGAAGCGCCTGCTCGCCCCGCGCGGCCCGCTCGCGCGCGAGCTCGGCCGCGCGATCTCGCCCGCCGGGATCGCGCGCGCGATGCGGCGCGACGAGCTGCACGGCGACGTCGTCGCGCTGCTCGAGCGCGTCTGCGACGGCGTGGGCGTGCGTGCGCGATCGGAGGAGGTCGTGGTGGTGCGCCGCGCGCCCGCGGCGGCGGCGTACCGCGCCGACGCGAAGGCGGCCGACGAGGCGGACCGCCGCGAGCGCTAACGCGTCAGCGGTCGGCCGCCTCGTGGAGCAGCGGCTCGGGCACGGCGTCGCCCTCGCGGCGCGCCTCGCGTACCCCGCGCGCGAGCTCGATGGCGCGGGCGACGAAGAGCACACCGATGCCGACGTGCATCAGCAGGAAGATCGTGTTCGTCCACAGCGCGAACGCGATCAGCTCCTCGCGCGTCCCGTAGTCGGCGAACAGGTTCGACCACGCGATCTCGCGCACCCCGAAGTTCCCGAGCGACGGGATCGAGATCGCGAGATAGAGGATGGGGATGCGCGCCATCAGGGCCGACCACGGGATCGGCACGCCGAAGGCGCGCGTCGCGAGGCCCTGCACGAGCACGTCGAGCGCGGCGAAGACGACGAACATCCCGACGAAGGGGACGAGGTCGCGCGCCGCGAAGCCCGACCACCACTTGCCGAGTCCGAGGCGTTCGAGGAGCCGCTCCCAGACGCCGAACCGCGAGGCCACGAGGATCGCGCCCGCCACCGTCCAGCCGAACGCGACCGCGGCGACGACCTCGCGGTGGGCGGCCGCTCCGCCGTCGAGGAACACGAGCGACGCCGTCGCCTGGAGCAGCAGCACGCCGAAGTGGCAGCCGAACGGCACTCCCGCGACCGCCACCACCGCCGCGAGCCGCCCGCGCACGAGCTGGGAGACGCCGTAGAAGAACGCGGCGTCGCCGAGCGAGTTGTTCACGGTGCGCACGAGCTCGGCGCCCGCCTTCACGGCGAGCACCCGGCGGATCGCGACGGGCTCGACGAGCCGCCGGATCGCGATCGCCTGGATGAAGCCCCAGACGAGGAAGAACAGCAGCTTGTCCGCGACCGTGACCGCGAGGAAGAGCGGCAGATTGGCGCGCGCCGTGACCTCGGGGATCGATTTCCAGTCGATCGCGAAGCCGAACACGTAGCCGAGCGCGACCGCGGAGATGGCCCACGGGACGAGCCTGCGGAGGAGGTTGCGCGCGTCGACGTTCACGCCGCGCAGCATAGCCCGGGGCCGCGCCGCGCAAGCGCGGCGCGCGCTCGCACGTTCGCGCCGTGCCGCGCGCGGATCACGCGGCGAGTCGCATAACGATGTCGCCGCCGACCGCGCCGTCGCGCGGGGCTTCCGCACCCATCGACGGGCGGGTAGCCTGCCGCGCCGTGCCGGTGCTCGCGCTCGACTTCGACGGTGTGATCTCGGACAGCGCGACGGAGGCCTTCTTCGTCGCGCTGCGAACCTACGTCGCGCTGCGCCCGGGCGCGTCGGCGTCGCTGCGCGAGACCCTCGCCGGCGTCGAGGCGGCGTGGGCGGAGGGCGGGCGCGCGGCGCGCGCCCGCGTCGCGGCGAGCGAGCTGTACGGCGCGTTCGTCGATGCGATGCCGCTCGGCAACCGCGCCGAGGACTTCGGCGTCGAGCTCGCGGCCTTCGATCGCGGGCTCGCGCTCCCGAGCCAGGAGGCGTACGACGCGCATGCCCGAGCGCTCGCGGACGAGGACCCGTCCTTTGCCGAGCGCTTCCACGGGCGCTTCTACGCCGAGCGCGACGCGCTCGCGGCCGCCGACCCCGACGGGTGGGTGGGATTGTTAGGCCCGTATCCCGAGCTCGTCGCACTCCTGCGGCGGCGCGCCGGCGCGCGCACGCTGGCGATCGCCACGGCGAAGGATCGCCCCGCGGTCGAGCGCCTGCTCGCGGCCTACGGGATCGCCGACCTCTTCCCGCCCGCGCTCGTGCTCGACAAGGAGGCCGGGCGCAGCAAGCGCGCGCACCTCGCGGCGCTCCGCGAGCGCACCGGTGCGGCGTTCTCCGACGTCACGTTCGTCGACGACAAGGTGAATCACCTCGAGGACGTCGCGCCGCTCGGCGTCCGCTGCGCGCTCGCGGCGTGGGGGTACAACTCGGAGCGCGAGCGCGCCCGCGCCCGCGCGCTCGGCTTCGCGGTCTGCGACCTCGCGGGCGCGGAGGCTGCGCTCTTCGGCTGAGCGCTGCCCGCTGCCTGCTGCGCGCCGTCGCACGCGCGTCCGCGCGCTTGGCCGGCACCGGCTTCCGCCCTACCCTGCCCGCTCCTCGCGCGCGCGTCCCCCGCGCGCGCGGGCGTCCGACCGGAAGGTGCGAGCGACCCATGGACATCGGCTTCCGCATGCACGCCGAGCGCACGCCGAACCCCGACAGCATCAAGTGGGTGCTGAGCCAGCCCGTCGCCGCCGCCGCCGCGGGCGCGCACTTCGGCGAGGCACCCGCGCCCGACGCGTCGCCGCTCGCGGCCGCGCTGTTCGAGGTCGAAGGCGTGGTCGGCGTCTTCCTCGGGCCGAGCTTCGTGACGATCACGAAGGGCGCGGAGAGCGAGTGGACCGATCTCGCCCAGCCCGTGGTCGACGCGATCAAGGCGTGGGCCGCGACCGGGGAGCCGGCGCTCGGGCCCGGCTGGATTCCGCCCGCCGCCGCGGACGAAGGCGGCGTGGTGGCTCGCATCCTCGAGGTCCTCGACCGCGACATCCGGCCCTTCGTGGCCCAGGACGGCGGCGAGATCGGCTTCGCGGGCTTTCGCGACGGCGTCGTCGAGCTCGTGCTCCAGGGCGCGTGCTCCGGCTGCCCGAGCTCGACGATCACTCTCAAGATGGGAATCGAGGCGCGATTGAAGGAGCAGATTCCCGAGGTCGAGGAGGTCGTGGCGGTCTAAGCTCCCCCTCGAACGCCGACGCGCTGCCGACGACGCGCCCCCTGCGCGCCGGCCGCACGCGGCGCAGATGCCGGTGCCAACCCCCTGGCCCGGCCGACCGATACAGCCCCCCATCGCAATCGCGGCGTGCGCTCGGCCCGGCCGGGCGGGCCGCGCCACCCCCCGCCGAACGCGCGGACGGCCCGAGAGCGCCGCCGCGCGACGCCGCGCGTCGGCGCGCACGCTGCGCGTCGAGGCGCGTGGAGGACGCCTTGGGTCGCTGGTCGCTCGGTCGCAACGGTTGGCGGGACGGATGGCCGCGCGACGACGAATCGCGCGCGCGGCTCGGGCTGACGCCGCGCGGGAGCCGCGCGCGGCGCGCACAGCGCCGCCGCCGGCAGATCGACCTGCTCGGACGCTCCGATCGCGCACTCGGCCGCGGTCGCATCCTCACGGCGCGCGGGCGCGCGACACTCCTCGCGCTCGCCGCCTCGCTCGGTGCACTCGGGAGCCTCGCGGTGCCCTCGGGCGCGCGCGACCAACGCGAGCCCGTCGATCTCGCCGCGGTGTTCCCGGAGACGCCGCCCGCACAGGTCGCGGCCGCGACCCTGATCCAGCCGGCCGCCGCCGCTCCCGCGCCGCGCCGCGCTCGCAGCGACACGGACCGCGCGCCGGCCGCGGTGTCCGCGCCGCCCGTCGTCGCCGCGCGCCTCGGCGGGCCCGCGAGCGCGCCGCCCGAGCTGCTCGCGCGCCTCCCCGCCTCGCGCCGCGCCCTCGAGCTCGCCTCCACCGCAGACGTCGGCGGCACCGCCGTCGCCGCCGCCTTCGCCGACGGCCTCCCGGCGCGCCTCGTCGAGCAGGTCGCCGACCCGCGCGGCGCCTCCGGGCCGCTGCGCATCGAGTACACGCTCGACGCCGAGCTCACGCGCCGCGTCTTCCGCGTGCTCGATCGCGTGCGCGTCGAGCGCGGCCACGTCGTCGTGCTCGACGTCGAGACGGGGCGCGTGCTCGCGTTCGCGTCGACCGACCCGAAGGCGCTCCCGCCCGAGCGCGCCTATCCCGCCGCTTCGCTCGCGAAGGTCGTGACGGCCGCCGCCGCGCTCGAGAACGATCGCCGGCGCGCGCTCGTGCCGTGCCGGTTCCAGGGGAGCCCGTACCGCCTCACCGCCGCGCGCGTGCACCCCGCGCGCGGCGGCACCGAGGCGTCGCTCGAGAAGTCGATCGCCGGCTCGTACAACCAGTGCTTCGCGCAGCTCGCCGTGCACGCGCTCGGCGAGCGCCCGCTCGTCGACGCGTTCGAGCGGTTCGGCTGGACGGTGTCGGCGGCGCCCGGACAGGAGTCGGCGCACATCGAGCGCGGCGAGGGCGACTACGGACTCGGGAAGCTCGGCTCGGGCCTCGCGCCGACGCGCATCACCGTCCTGCACGCCGCGCAGCTCGCCGCGACGCTCGACCAGGGCCTGCTCGTCGAGCCGTGGTGGATCGATCGCGTCGTCGACGCGAACGGCCGCGCGCTCGCGCTGCCCGAGCGCGCGGCGCCGGCGCGCGCGATGCAGGCGGCCACCGCGCGCGAGGTGCGGAGCATGCTCGTGCGGACGACGACGAACGGGACCGCGCGGCGCGCGTTCCGCACGCGGCGCGGGCCGCGCCTCGGCGACGTCCGCGTCGCCGGGAAGACGGGCAACCTCTCCGGAACGCACCCGCGAGCGCGCTACGAATGGTTCGCGGGCGTGGCGCCGGCGGAAGCGCCGCGCGTCGCCGTCGCGGTCGTGCAGGCGCACGGCAACCGCTGGTGGGCGACGTCGTCGCAGGTCGCCGCGGAGGTCTTCGCCGAGCTCTTCTGCGAAGGCCGCCAGTGCAGCGGCGACCGCGTCGCGCGCTTCACCGGCGACCTCGGCGCCGTCGCGTCGACACCGCCGCTCGCGCGCGAGGTCGTCGCGTCGCGCTAGTGCGGCGACGTCGTCGCCTCGCGCGGACGCGCGCCCTCTCGGCGTCGCGCTAACGAGTGTCGCGGCGGCGGCGCTCGAAGCGCCACCCGCCGCTCGGCTCGCGCCAGCGGCTCGCGTGGCGTGGCGCACCGAGCGCCGCGTCGAGCGCGGCCGGCGCGGGCAGCTCGCCCGCGAGCGCGGGCGCCGCGCTCCGGCCGCCCGCGCGCGGGTCGTCCGCGGCCGGCTCCTCCAGGATCGACAGCAGCAGCTCGTCGACCGCGACCGGCGCATCGTAGAGAGCGCGCGCCGTCGACGGGCCCGCCTCGACGAGCGTCGTCCGCGCACCGCGCCGCGCGAGCGCATCGAGGAGCGCCCGGAGGCTCGGTGGCTCGAGCTCGATCGTCTCGAGCCCGGGCGCGGCGGCGCGGAGCGCGCGCGCGTGCGCGCGACCCGTCGCGAGCCAGGGCGGCGGATCGGCGCGCAGGAGCGGGTGTCGCGCGTCGAGCGCAGCGCCCGTCGTCAGCACGACGCTGCGCGGAGGCTCGGCCCGCCCGACGCGCTCGCGCCGCCACGCGAGCAGCGCGGCGTCGCGCTCGGCGTGCGTCACGTCGGGCTCGTCGCGGAGGATGCGGCCCGTCGTGACGATCGCGTCGGCGCGCATGCGCGCGGCCCGCAGCGCGAACGCGTCGCGCGGACTCGCGGGCGACGACGGCCCGATCGCGAGCACGGGAAGGCGGCCGTCGGGCGCCTGCCACGCGGCGACGACGTGGAGCACGCCTTCGTCGCGCGCAGGATCCTCGCCGTACAGCTCGCGCAGCTTCGCGCTCACCGACTCCGCCGGGCTCGTCGCACTCGCCATCGCAGGCCTCCGAGGAAGCGCGCGCCGATCGCGCGCGGAAGCGCGGTTCCCCGCTCTGTGCGGGTCGCGCGGAAGCGCGGTTCCCCGCTCTGTGCGGGCCCCGCGGAAGCGCGGTTCCCGATCGTGCGGGTCCCGCGGAAGCGCGGTTCCCTTTCGCGCCGGCCCCGCGGAAGTGCGTTGCCGCGCGCTGCCGGCGCCGCCGCGGCAACCGCGGCCGCGTCACGCCGCTCGCGGCGCGGCGCGCGACGCGCGCATCCCCGCGCTTGCGCCGCCGGCTGCACGAGAGTTGCACAGCTCGCTTCGACGCGGTGCGGCGCGGTACCGCACTTGCACTGACGCGTGTCGCCCCGGGATGCGAAGGGAGGCTCGGCCGTCGGGAGTCGAACGATGCGATCGCCGCTCGCACACGCCGCTCTGGTCCTTCCCGCGCTCGCCGTGCTGGCGGGCGTGAGCGCGCCGCGCGCGGCGGGCGCGCAGCCGCTCGACCTCCGCGACGCGCGCGCGCGCGACGTCGCCGTGCGCTTCGAGCGCTCGCCGCGCACCGATCCGTCGACGCTCGACGCGAGCTGGGGCGACCCGCTCCCCGCGCACCTCGAGCGGCGCGCCGACGGGCTCGTGCGAATCGCGATCGCGGGGCGCCTCGTCGCGGCCCACCTCTTCGAGGGCGAGCGCGCGCGGCCCGAGAGCTTCGCCGACTTCGTGTGGCTGCTCGATCCTGCGACCGGCGACGTCGTCGAAGCCGGCGTCGACGGCGTGATCGAGCAGGAGGTCGCGTGGGGCTTCGCCACGACCGTGACCGAGGCCCGCGTCCGCGTCCGCATGAGCACGCTCGAGCCGGCGGGCTTCCGCGCGCCGCGCGAGCTCTTCGGCAAGCGGCTCTTCCGCCACTGCGACCCGCGCGTCGAGCCGGGTGGCGAGGCGTGCCGCGGCGTCGCCGCGGTGCCGTTCGACGCGTCGCGCGGGTACGTGAACGCGGTGGGCACGATCGAGGTCGAGACGCCGATCGGCCTCGGCGTCGTGTCGTTCTCGCCGCTCGGCGAGGCCATCTTCCTCGAGAGCGCGGGTGCGGGCGGCGCGGTCGACGCGCTCGCCGGCGTCGACGTCGCCTCGTCTCCGCCCGATCTTCGTTAGTTCGACGCGCTCGGCGCCGTGCGCTCCGCGGGGCGTAGCGGGTCGAGCGGCGCGAGTCGGCGCGCGACCTCCGCGGCCGACGCCGGCCGCGCGTCCGGATCCTTCGCGAGCAGCTCGAGCACGAGTGCGGCGAGCGTGTCGTCGACGTCGGGCGCGAGCTCGCGCGGGTCGGGCGGCGCGGTGTGGCGGCTGTGGTGCTGCGGGTCGCCGTCCGGGAACGGAACCCGACCGGTCGCGAGCTCGAACAGCGTGACGCCGAGGCCGTACAGGTCGGCGCGCGCGTCGATCTCGCCGCCGAGCGTCTGCTCGGGAGCCATGTAGTAGGGCGTGCCGCCGATCAGGCTCGCGCTGCGGCGCACCTCTTCCGCCACCTTCGCGAGCCCGAAGTCCATGATCTTGACGCGCTGGTCGGGGGACACGAACAGGTTCGCCGTCTTCACGTCGCGGTGGACGATGCCGCGCTCGTGCGCGTACTGCAGGCCCGCGCACACCTGCCATCCGATGTGCGCGATCTCGCTCGAAGCGAGGCGACCTCGCCGGCGCAGCAGCTGGTGGAGCGGCTGGCCGTCGAGCAGCTCCATCGTGATGAACAGCGTGCCGTCCTCCTGGTCGGCGTCGAAGACGGTGACGATGTTCGGGTGGTTGAGCGAAGCCGCGGCGCGCGCCTCGCGCAGGAAGAGCTCGACCGCGCGCGGATGGTCGCGCAGCGAGTCGGAGAGCCGCTTCAGCGCGACGACGCGCCCGAGGCGCCGGTCGCGCGCGCGCCACACGACGCCCATCCCGCCGCGCCCGATCTCCTCGATCAGCTCGTAGCGCTGGTCGGCGAGCAGGATGGTGGGAGCGAGGCCGGCGTCGTCGCCGAGCAGCGCGATCGGGACGTGGCGCTTCGCGCTGCGCGCCTTGCGCAGCTGCTCGGTGCGCGTCGCGAGGTTCGGGTAGCTCGGATCCTGCAGGCGCAGCGTCTCGAGCACGTCGAGCGCGCTCTCGATGTCGCCCGCGCGCTCGTGCAGGTCGGCGAGGCGGGCATAGAGCTCGGCCGGTGCGCCGCCGGGCTTCGTCACCGCGAAGTAGTCGGACAGCTTGCGCGCCGCGAGGTCGAAGTGGCGCTCGCGCTCGAACGTGTCGGTGAGCAGAAGGCACGCGTCCGCGTAGTTCGGATCGTCGGGCGCGACGCGCTGGAGCAGCCGGATGCCGCGCGTGGGGAGGTCGTGCTCGAGCGCCGTGCGCGCGGCCTCGAACACGTCGCCCCGCCGCTCGAGCGCCTCGACCCAGCTCGCCGCGTCGCCCGCCTCGCGGTAGCAGGCGATGGCGCTGTCGAAGTCGCGCGCCTGCTCGAACGCGCGGCCCGCCCGCACCGGGTCGCCCGCGATCTGGAACATCTCGGCGGCCGACACCGGGTCGTCGGCGCGACCGAAGAGCTCGCCCGCGTGGGCGTAGTTGCGCAGCTGTGCGTGCAGCTCGGCGGCCTCGAGGAAGTCGCCCGCCGCCTCGTGGTGGAGCGCCGCCTCGGCCGTGCGGCCGAGCTCGGCGTTGCGGCGCGCGAGCAGGCGGTGCGCGGCGCCGCTCTGGCCGTCGCGCGCGAGCGCCTGCGCAGCCGCCTCGATGCGCCCGGCGACGTAGGGCTCGACGGCGGGCGGGCACGCCTTGAACACGACCGCGCCGCCCTGGCCGAGCTCGACGTCGACGGCGCTCGGCAGGTGCGATCGCACCGCGACCCTGCGCTCGGCGACGCGGTCGCCGCTTCCGACGACGATCGCGTGCGTGCCGAGCGGAAGACGCAGCCGCACGCGCCCGCCCTCGACCTCGACCGGCCCCTTCGCGTGCCCGCGCGCCGCGACGATCGCCTCGCGCGGCGCCTGGCCGTCCCATGCGATGACCACGTCGACCGGCGCGGCGGCGGGCGTCACGTCGAGATCGCAACGCACCGTGCGCCGGTGCAGCACGTTCGCCGTCGTCTGCGCGAAGGGATGCTCGAGCACCTCGCCCGTGTGCGGATCCTGGAGCACGCCGTCGACGGTCACGAAGTACCGCCGGCACGGCAGCCGGCGGAAGGGCGTCTCGCGCGCGACGAGATGGTGCTCGCGCGCGCTCGCGACGCCGCCCTTCAGGATCTCGGCGTCGGATTCGGGCATGCGCCGCTTCCAGCTGCGCCGATGGCGATCGATGCGCACGCGGAAGGTCGCGCGGAGCTCGGCGGGATACGTGAGGTGGACGACGAGATCGCCGCGCCGCCGCAGCACGCGCGCGAGCAGCGCGACGAGCGCGAGCGCGGCGAGGCTCGCGAGCGCCGCGCGGAGCGCCCCCGCGTTCGAGAGGGCCCGCGCGGCGGCGTCGCGCGCGGGCGCCACGGCGTCGAGTGCGGCGGCGCCGCGCGCGCGCGCGGAGGCTGCGAGCGAGCGCGCGAGATCGCGCACGGGGTCGAGCGCCGACGGCGCGCGCAGCGGTGCGGGCGGGTCGCGCGCGCGGCGCGCGCGGGCGGCGGCGGCGGCGCGGGAGCGAGCCGCGCGGCGAGGGCGAGCGGGCGCACGCCGAGCGCGCTCGCGCGGTCGAGCGCCGCGCGCGCCTCGTCCTCGTCGCCGCCCGCGCCCGCGAGCTCGAGGGCGGCGAGCGCCGTCCACGCGCCGGCGTCGTCGGGTGCGAGTGCGGCCGCCGTGCGCGCGGCGGCGCGCGATGCTTCGTGCAGGCCGAGCGCGGCCAGCAGGTCGCGCTGCGCCGCGAGCTCGAACGCGACGCCGCCGTCGATGGCGGCGCGAGCGATCGCGCGCGCGTGCGCGTCGGCGATCGGCGCGAACGAGCTCCGATCGGTCGAGCCGGGGTCGCGCGCGGGTGCGGCCGCCGACGGCCGCGCGGTGCGCGACGGCGGTCGCGGAGCCTCGCCTAGCTTCTCCCACGCCGCGCGCTCTCGCGCCTCGATGTCGCGCTGCAGCTCCTCGCGCACCTGCGACTCCCAGATCGAGACGGGCCGATCGAGCGGGTGCGCGACGTGCGCGGGCGCGGTGTCGGAGAAGGGCGTCGTCGGGTCGGGTGCGAGCGTCGGGTCCGCAGCGGGAGCGCTTTCCGCCGTCGGTGCGGGCTCGGCCGGCTCGACCTGTGCGGCGGCGCGTGCGTCGAGGCCCGCGGCGACCAGCATCGCGAGCGCCGACGCGGACGCGCCGCGCAGACGCGCTCCTCCGCGACTGCGGCGAGCGCGGTCCGTGCAGTGGGCTTCGGGGCTTCGCATCGCCGGTCGACGCGACCTCTCGCCCCCACCGATGTGTCGCGCTCCGGCGCCGCGATGCGCGCGCTCCGCGCGCGATTCGGGACGTGCGAAGCGCGATCGATCCTCGCAGCGTCGGTGGGGGTGACGTCGAGCGAGGCGGGCGTGACGAGGACGGGAGACGCGCGCGTGGCGCACACCGGTTTCGAGCAGGTCGCGAGCCGCCGCGTGGTGGCTTGCCTTCGTCCCCGAGGCCCGGCGAGGTCGCACGGTTGTGTAGCCCCTTCACGCGACCCCCGCACGGAGAGCGCGCCCGCGCGACGTGCAGGGGCGCCCATCCTCTGAGCACCTCGGGAGCGCGCGCGGGCGCGTGCCTTAAGCGGCTCTTCACGACCGCGCGGTGCTTCCGCGCGCGCCCGGCTGACGGGAGGCAGCGACAGGGCGTCCCGCGGGCGCGCACGCGCGCCCGCACGCGGCCGGCGAGCCCGGCGGCCATGCGATCGGCGCGCTCGCGCCGCGGCGCGCCGCGGGCTCGTTAGTCAGGCGGGCCCGGCCCGTTCGCGCCGCGCGCGGCCCAGCCCGGCGAGCACGCGGCACGCCGCGGGAAGCGCGACGACGCTCGCGGCGACGCCGGCGGCGCGCGCTTCCGGCGATGCCGCCGCGAGTGCGAGCGCGAGTGCATTGTTGGCGACGTGGCACGCGATCGCGGCGATGGTGCTGCCGGTCGCGAGGCGTACCGCCGCGAGGTAGAGCCCGAGCGGAACGACCGCGAGTGCGTGCAGGGGGTCGATGTGCGCGGCGGCGAACGCGACGGTCGAGAGCAGGGCCGCTCGCGCTGCGCCGATGCGCGGGAGCAGCGCGCCTAGCAAGAGTCCGCGGAACAGCAGCTCCTCCGCGACGCCGGGGCCGATCGCGACGCCGACGGCGATCCACGCGACGCTCGGCGCGCGCGCGCCGTCGATCGCGGTCTCGATCTCGCTCTCGAGCTGCTCGAGACCGCTGCCGCCCGTGCCGCCGAGCAGCTCCACCGCGAGTCGCGCGAGCGTGCTCACGCCGAACACGCCGGCGACGACGAGCGCGAGTCGCGCGGTGCCGAGCCGCGGGCGGCGCAGGGCGAGCGCCTCGCGCACGGGCACGCTCCGCAGCAGCGCGCCCGAGAGTGCGACGGCGCCGATGGCCGCGGCGACGAGCGCGCCGACGGCCGCGACCGTGTCGGACCCGAATGCTTCGCGGTTCGCGACGTCGCGCGCGCCCGCGAGCGCGACGGCCGCTGCGACGCCGGCGGCGAACGCCGCGAGCGAGCGCGCGATCGGAGCGCGTGCGCGCGTCGCCGCGCCGTCCTCTTCGCTGCTGTGCGGGTCGTCCATGCCGCGATCCTACGCGACGCCCGGGCGTTCTCCGGGCGCACCGGCGCGGCGCGGTGCGCCCACGCGTCGGGCGGCACGACGCCGCAAGCGTGACGTCCGCGCTCGCTCGTGCGCCCGCGGCCCGCTGCTACGCTGCGCGCGTGATCGAAACCGACATCACGCGCGCGCTCCTCGTCGCGATGCCCCAGCTCCAGGATCCGAACTTCCGGCGCGCCGTCGTGCAGCTCATCGACCACGGCGACCAGGGCTCGTTCGGGCTCGTGTTGAACCGCGAGGTCGACCTCACGGCGAGCGACCTGTGCGAGAGCCTCGAGCTCGATTGGCAGGGCGAGGCGGACGTGCGCGTCCGCTGGGGCGGGCCCGTGCAGGGCAATACAGGATGGGTGCTGTTCGGCGACGACGTCGGTCTCGACGTGTCGAGCCAGGTCGCGCAGCGGGTCATCCCGGGCATCAGCTTCGCGGGCTCGCTCGCGGTGCTCGAGGAGGTCGCGCAGCGACCGCCCGACGACGTGTGCCTGTTCCTCGGCTACGCGGGCTGGGGCCCCGGCCAGCTCGAGAGCGAGATCGCCGCCGGCGCGTGGCTGCTCGCGCCGGCCTCCGCGGACGTCGTCTTCGCGGTCGAGCCCGAAGCCATGTGGAGCCACGTCGTGCGCTCGCTCGGCATCGATCCGGCGACGCTCGTTCCGACGAGCGGCGTCCACTAGCGCCGCGCGAGCTGCGACGCAGCCGCGGGGTTCCCCCGCGCCCCACTCCCCGTCCGATGTAGACTCCCCGGTCGCGCCCACCGCCCGCGCCGAGGTCCGTCATCGCGAGCCCGCATCCGTCGACCGAGTACGAAGTGACGTGTCCGCGCTGTCGGACGACGTTCCCGCCGGAGACGCGGACGTGCGTCCACTGCGGCGGTCCGGTCGGCCGCCGCTTCGCGATCGGCATGAGGTCGGACGCGCCGATGGACGTCGTCGTCGACGACGTGCCCGAGGCCGAGAGCGCGAGCACGAGCCCGGTCGTCCGCTGGGTGCTCCGCTCGCCACTCGTCCTGCTCCTGATCGTCTTCGCGATCGTCCGCGCCTGCACGGGCGGCTGACGCGCGCACCGCGCCCGCGACGGGCCCTCGCCGGCCCGCTGGAGGTTTCCGATTCCATGCCCACGATCCACGGTGTCAACGCTTCCCCGTTCGTCCGCAAGGTGCGCGCCGTCCTCGAGGAGAAGGGCGTCGCCTACGAGCTGAACCCGGTCATGCCCTTCGGGCCGAGCGCGGAGTTCCTCGCGATGTCGCCGCTCGGGAAGATCCCCGTCTACCAGGACGGCTCGTTCAGCGTGCCCGACTCGTCGGTGATCGCGCAGTACCTCGAGCGCAAGCACCCGAAGCCCGCGCTCTACCCGGCGAACGACGAGGCGTTCGCGCACGCGCTCTTCCTCGAGGAGTACGCGGACACGAAGCTGATCGAGGTGACGGCGCCCGTCTTCGTGCAGCGCGTCATCAACAAGATGATCATGAAGATCGAGCCGAACGAGGAGATCGTGCGCAGCGCGCTCACGGAGCGCATTCCGCCCGTCTTCGACTACCTCGAGCGGCGCGCGCCCGACGGCGACGGTGCGATCGAGGGGCGCTTCGGCATCGCCGACATCGCAGTGGCGTCGCCGATCGTGAACTTCGAGCACGCGGGCGAGACGATCGACGCGGCGCGCTGGCCGCGGCTCGCGGCGTGGGTGGCGCGCGTGCACGCGCGGCCGAGCTTCAAGAAGCTGATCGAGGAAGAGAAGGCGGGCTTCGCCGCGATCAAGGGCTGAGGCGCGCGCCTCCCGGGAGAGCACGATGAAGGTGAAGGCGGCGATCGCGGTCGCGGCGGGGGAGCCGCTCGCGATCGACGAGATCGACCTCGAAGGCCCGAAGGCGGGCGAGTGCCTCGTGCGGCTCGCGGCGACGGGCGTCTGCCACACGGACGCGTACACGCTCTCGGGCGAGGATCCGGAGGGCCTGTTCCCGGCCGTGCTCGGGCACGAGGGCGCGGGCGTCGTCGAGGAGGTCGGGCCCGGGGTCGCGTCGCTCGCACCGGGCGACCACGTCATCCCGCTGTACACGCCCGAGTGTCGGCAGTGCAAGTTCTGCCTGTCGGGCAAGACGAACCTGTGCGGCGCGATCCGCGAGACGCAGGGCAAGGGGCTCATGCCCGACGGCACGAGTCGCATCTCGTGGCGCGGCTCGAAGATCCACCACTACATGGGGACGTCGACGTTCGCGCAGTACACGGTCGTTCCCGAGATCGCGCTCGCGAAGATCCGACGGGACGCGCCGCTCGACAAGGTGTGCCTGCTCGGCTGCGGCATCACGACGGGCATCGGCGCCGTGCTCCACACCGCGAAGTGCGAGCCCGGCTCGACCGTCGCCGTGTTCGGGCTCGGCGGCATCGGGCTCTCGGTGATCCAGGGCGCGACGATGGCGGGCTGCGACCGCGTGATCGGCGTCGACGTGAACCCGAAGAAGTTCGAGCAGGCGATGCAGTTCGGCGCGACGGACTGCATCGACCCGCGCTCGCTCGCGGGCCCGGTCGAGGACGCGATCGTGGAGGCGACGGGCGGCGGCGTCGACTACGCGTTCGACTGCACGGGCAACGTCGACGTGATGGCGCAGGCGCTGCGCTCGACGCACAAGGGCTGGGGCGAGTGCGTCATCATCGGGGTCGCGGGCGCGGGCAAGGAGATCCACGCGCGCCCGTTCCTGCTCGTCACGGGGCGCTCGTGGCGCGGCACCGCGTTCGGCGGCACGAAGGGGCGCACGCAGCTCCCGACCTTCGTCGATCGCTACATGCGCGGGCGCATCAAGATCGACGAGATGGTGAGCCGCGTCCTGCCCCTCGACCGCATCGACGAGGCGTTCGAGCTGATGCACCGCGGCGAGGTCATCCGCAGCGTGATCGACCTGCGGTAGCGCGTCGACCGGCAGCGCGGCGCGACGCGCCTCTCACGCGAGCAGCTCGGCCGCCACGAGCCGCAGTGCGATCAGCGTGAGCACGCCCTTGTAGAGCGCGCGGAAGACGCGCTCGTTCACGCGCTCGAGCAGCAGGCCGCCGACGCGCGTCCCCGCGACGGCCGCGATCGAGAGCAGCCCGAGCAGCCCCAGCCACTCCCGGAACGCGAAGCCCGCCGCGCCGAACACGACGATCTTCGAGAGGTGGCCGAGCATCTGACAGGCCGCCTGCGTGCCGATGATCGCGAAGCGCGTGAGTCCGAGGTTCAGGAAGAACGGCGCGAGCAGCGGGCCCGTCGCGCCGATCGACACGTTCACGAAGCCGATCACGCCGCCGAGCACGAAGAAGCGCCGGTGCGGGTCGACGTTCTCGGGACGCGCGCCGAGCAGGAGCCACTGCGGCCGCCACGTCGCGAGCAGCACGAAGACGCCGATCGCGGCGCGCAGCACGTGCGGCGAGAGGCTCTGCGCGAGCCCGATGCCGAGCGCTCCGAACGGCAGCAGCAGGATCGAGTAGCGCCCCACGACGTCGAGCCGCACGTGCGGCCGCAGCATCCACGCGCGCGACGAGTTGGAGACGAGCTGCACGACGCCGTGCAGCGGGATCGCGACCAGCGGATCGAGGAAGAGCAGCATCACCGCGAGCAGCGTGATGCCGCCCGCGACGCCGATCGTCGCGGACAGGATCGCCGTCGCGAACGCGGCGGCGAAGAGCAGCGCGACGACGGGCGGCGCGAGGCCTCCGAAGAACGCGCCGAGCGCGAGGGCGTCTCCCGTCTCCAAGCGTCTCCCGTGCTCTCCGCGATCGCGCCCGCGTCAGCTCCAGGCGGGGCGGCGCGAGATCCAGTCGACGAGCGCGCAGACGGCGTTCGTGTCCGAGAGCCGGTGCTGCGCGGCCGTCGCCGTGTCCGTCGCGCCGACGCGGAACGTGCGCGCGAGGCCCTGCAGGAAGCGGAACGCGTCCTCGTCCGTCTGGTCGTCGCCGACGTACACGACGCGCACGCGCTCGCTCCAGCCCGGCCCGTAGCGCGCGCGCAGCACGTGCAGCACCGCGCGCCCCTTGTCCCAGCCGATCGGCGGGCGGCCCTCGAGCGCAGCGTGCGCGTCGCGCGCCTGGAACCCGGCCGCGGTGATCAGCGCGCGCGCCTTCGCGACGAGCGAGCCGCGCCGCTCGAGCGGAACGCGGCGCACGTGGAAGGTGAGCGTCGGCCCCTTCGCCTCCGTCCACGCGCCGTCGCGCGCGATCGATTCGAGCTCGGTCGCGAGCGCGGCGATGCGCTCCTCGTAGTGGACGAGGTCCTCGTGGCGGAACGGCGCGAGGCCCGGGCCCTCGATCTCGAGACCGTGGTTGCCCGCGTAGGTGACGCGCTCGTTCGCGACCATCGCGCGCACGTCCGCGAGCGCGCGGCCCGACACGATCGCGACGTCGATGTTCGGGTGCGACGCGCAGCCCTCGAACGCGGCGCGCATGCGCGCGTCCATGACGGCCTCGCTCGGGTGCGCGCGCAGCGGCGTCAGCGTGCCGTCGTAGTCGAGGAAGAGCGCGAGCCGGCTGCGGCGCCGCAGGAACGCGCCGAGCCAGTGGTCGATGTCGTCGTCGGAGAGCGGCGCGGCGCGCGCCCGCTCGCGGCCCGCCGCGGCCAGGAAGCTCCCGACCCAGGCGTGCACGTCCTCGCGCCGCTCGCGCTGCCGGAGGCCCTTCATGCGCTCGGCGCGCGCGTCGACGTCCATGGCGAGCGCGGTGGCGATCGTCTCCGCGACCTCGTCGACGTGGTACGGGTTGACCGTCAGCGCCTCGCGCATCGTCTCGGCCGCGCCGGCGAGCCTCGACAGCACGAGCACGCCCGGGTCCGCGACCTGCGACGCCACGTACTCCTTCGCGACGAGGTTCATGCCGTCGCGCAGCGGCGTGACGAGCGCGACGTCGGCGTCGCGATAGAGCCCGGCGAGGCGATCCTTCGGAACCGAGCGGTGCAGATAGCGGATGGGCGACCAGCGCGCGGTCGCGAAGCGCCCGTTCACCTTGCCGACGAGCTCGTCGATCTCGCGCTTGAGCGCCTGGTACTCCTGCACCTCGCTGCGGCTCGGCACCGCGAGCTGCAGCAGCGCGACGCGCTCGTGGTGCTCGGGGTGCAGCTCGAGGAAGCGCTCGAAGGCGCGGATGCGCTCGGGAATGCCCTTGGTGTAGTCGAGGCGGTCGACGCCGAGCACGAGCCGCTCGCGTCCGGACTCGGGCGCTGTGGGCGCCGCCCGCGCGCGCGCCTCGAAGTCGTCGAAGTCGATCCCGATCGGGAACACGCCGACCTGCACCGCTCGGTCGCCGTGGTGCACGACCAGGTTCGCGCGGTCGACGCGCGCGCCGGCGAGCCGCTCGACGCAATCGAGGAAGTTCGCCGCGTAGCCCTCGACGTGGAAGCCGATCACGTCGCACGCGAGCAGGCCGCGCAGGACCTCGCGGTCCCAGGGCAGCAGGCGGAACACGTCGTAGGGCGGGAACGGGATGTGGAGGAAGAACGCGAGGTGCGCGTCGGGGACGAGCTGGCGCAGCGGCTCGCCCACCACCATCAGATGGTAGTCGTGGATCCACACGAGCTCCGTCTCGCCCGCGCGGCCGAGCTCGGCGGCGATCGCGCTCGCGAAGTGCTCGTTGGCGGTCGCGTACGCGGAGAAGTCGGCCGGCTCGAAGACGGCGCGCTGCGGCATCGAGTGGAAGAGCGGCCAGATCGTTCCGTTCGAGAAGCCGTGGTAGTAGCCGTCCGCCACGTCGGGGTCGAGCGCCACGGGCTCGATGCGGAACGGGCGCTCGCCGAGCGGGATCTTCTCGTCGGGGCCGAGTGCGAGGCCGGGCCAGCCGACCCACGTTCCGCCGCGGCGACGCAGCACGGGCTCGAGCGCCGCCACGAGCCCGCCGGCCGACGTGCGCGACACGAGCGCGCCGGCGGCGTCGCGCTCGAGCGTGAACGGCAGCCGGTTGCTCGCGACGACGATCGGGCGTTCGCGCTCGCCTTCGATCGTGGCCACGGCACCTCCGCATCCGCGCGCTGCGGCGCGCCGCGAGTCTATCGCGTCGCTGCGGGGCCGGGCCTACTCTGCGGCCGCGCGCGGCGGGCCGTGCGGAACGCAGCGCGCCACGTCGCGTCGGGAGGCTTCGTGCAGGATCTGTTGCACTGGATCGTCGTGTACGCGGTCTTCCTCTTCTCGGTCACGCTGCACGAGTCGGCGCACGCGTGGGCCGCGGTCGTCGGCGGCGATGCGACCGCGTACCGCGGCGGTCAGGTGACGCTCGATCCGCGTCCGCACATCCGTCGCGAGCCGCTCGGCATGGTCGTCATCCCGTGGATCGGCCTGCTGATGAGCGGCTTCCCGTTCGGGTGGGCGAGCACGCCCTACGACCCGGGCTGGGCCTACGCGTTTCCGAAGCGCGCGGGCTGGATGGCGCTCGCCGGGCCCGCCTCGAACCTCGCGCTCGCCGTCGTCGGCGGCGTCGCGATGCGCACGGGCCTGCTGCTCGGCGCGTTCGAGCGCGGCGGCCCGAGCCTCTACTACGGCGTGCTGCCGGCCGTCGGCGCGGCGCCCTTCGTCGAGACGCTGGCGCTCTTCCTGAGCGCGCTCTTCGCGATGAACCTGCTGCTGCTCGTGCTGAACCTCGTCCCCGTGCCGCCGTTCGACGGCAGTGGCGTCCTGGCGCTGTTCGTCGACGAGGACACCGGGCGCCGGCTGCAGGAGGCGATGCGACGCCCCGGCCTCTCGATGCTGGGAATGCTCTTCGTGTTCCTCGTGCTCCCGGGCCTCTTCGGTCCCGTGCTGCGCGCCGCGTTCGGCTGGGTGCTGATGTGAGGCGCGCTCGCGCGTTCGCGCGCGTCGCGGCCGTCGCGCTCTCGTTCGCGGCCGCCGGCTGTGGCGACGCCGATCGCGGTACCGATCGCGCGCCTGCGCGCCCGCCGTCCGTCGTGCTCGTGACGATCGAGTCGCTGCGCACCGACCACGTCGGCGCCTACGGCGGCCGGAGCGCGACGCGCCCCGACGTCGCGATCACGCCGACGCTCGACGCGCTCGCGGCCGAGGCCGTGACGTACGAGCGCGCGCACTCCGTCACGAGCTGGACGCTCGCGTCGCACGCGAGCCTCTTCACGGGCCTGTATCCCGCCGCGCACCAGACGCAGCGCCCGCGCGGCTCGCTCGGCGAGGGCTACGACACGCTGGCGGAGGTGCTCGCGCGCGCGGGCTACCAGACGGCGGGCGTCGTGAGCGGGCCGTACCTGCGGCGCATGCACGGCCTCGTGCAGGGCATCGAGTGGCTCGACGAGGCGCCCGCCGGCGTCGTCCCGGCGCGCGCGCACTCCGACGTCACGAATCCCGCGATGGAGCGCGGCCTGATCGAGTTCGTCGAGCTGCGCCGCGACGCCGAGCGCCCGTTCTTCCTCTTCGCCTACTTCTGGGACCCGCACTTCGACTTCCTCCCGCCCGCGCCCTACGACGCGATGTTCGTCGACGACGGGGTCGAGCGGATCGACGTCCACGACTTCGACACGAGCGACACCATCCACCCCGGCATCTCGGAGGCCGAGCTCGACTTCGTGCTGTCGCAGTACGACGGCGAGATCCGCGCGACCGACGAGCTGCTCGGGCGCTTCTTCTCCCTGCTGCGCGCGCGCGGGCTGTGGGACGACGCGCTCGTGATCGTCACCGCCGACCACGGCGAGGAGTTCTTCGATCACGGCCAGAAGGGCCACAAGAACAACCTCTACGCCGAGACCGTGCACGTGCCGCTCTTCGTGAAGTACCCGCGCGGGACGGGGCCCGCCGCCGGCACGCGCGACGCGAGGCTCGCGAGCCTGGTCGACGTCGCGCCGACGGTGCTCGACGTCGCGGGCGTCCCGCGCGCGCTTCGCCCGGACGTGCCGCTCGACGGGCGCTCGCTGCTCGCGCCGCCCGACCCCGCGCGCCCGATCTTCCTCGAGCTGCTCTCCACCTGGTACCTGCAGCGCGGGAGCCGGGTCGACGTCGACGTCGAGCGCTTCTGGGCGGCGATGCGCGGCGACGAGAAGCTCGTCGTGCACGAGCCGCGGCTCGGGAGGCCGCGGCGCGAGCTCTACGACGTCGCCGCCGACCCGCGCGAGACGCGCGACCTCGCGTCGGACCCGTCGCACGCGGCGAGCGTCGCCGCGCTCGGGCGCGCGCTCGACGCGCAGCAGGCCGCCGCGCGGGAGGTCGCCGCGCGCTTCGCGGCGGGCAGCGACGCGCAGCTCGATCCCGAGGACGAGCAGCGGCTGCGCGAGCTCGGCTACCTCTGAAGCCCGCGCGCGCGCGCCTCGTACGTCTCCGCGCACGCGACGTCGCCGATGATGCGACACGCGCGCGCGTAGGTGGCGAGCAGCTGCGCGTCGTCGCCGCGCTCGGCCGCGCGCTCGTTCTCGGCGACGAAGCGGCGCGCCTTCGCGATCCGCTCCTCCACCTCGCCGATCAGCTGCTCGGCCTGCGCGAAGTTCGGATTGAGCGCGCGCGCGCGCTCGAAGAGCTCGAGCGCGCGCGTGTCGTCGAAGCGGCGCAGCGCGATCTGCCCGAGGTTGTAGACGGCGAGGAAGCTCGTCGGGTCGGCGGCGAGCAGCTCGCGCTGGATCGCCTCGGCGGCGTCGAGCCGGCCGCGCTCGAGGTGCACGACCGCGAGGTTCGCGAGCACGGCGCGGTCGCCCGGCGCGAGCTCGAGCGCGCGGACGAGCGCCACTTCGGCGCGGTCGAGCTCGCCGCGCGCGATCCAGTGCGTGGCGACGTTCACGTAGGAGCGGTAGTCCCCCGGCGTCGCGCGCGCGGCCGACTCCCAGAGCGCGACGCCGTCGCGCCACTCCGCCGCGCGCGCCGCGCTGCGCGCCCCGCCGAGCACCGCGACGAGTGCGAGCGCCGCGGCCGCCGCCGCGCGCCGCGCGCGTTCGTCGCCGATCCAGCGCCGCCCGGCCGCGCGGGCGACCGCGACTGCGAAGAACGCGAGGCCGAGCGACGGTGCGAAGAGGAAGCGCTCGGCCATCAGCGCGCCGATGCCGACGACGTGGGAGACGGGCGCGAGGAACACGAAGAACGCGCCGAGCCCGGCGATCGCCGCACCGCGCGGCGTGTCGAGCGCGGTGGGCGCGCCGCGGAGCGCGCGCGTCGCCGCGAGCCCGAAGGTCCCGAGGCCGAGCGCGATCGCCGCCCAGCCCGCCGCCGCGCGCAGCGACCACGCGTCGGGGACGCCGATCGTCTGCTGGTAGTAGAAGTCGAGCTGCAGCGTCGTGGGCGCGAGCAGCAGGCGCGCGTACTCGGCGAACACCGCGCCGATCGTGACGATGCGCGTGTGGAGGTCGATGCCGGCGAGCACGGGCGCGGCCGGTCCGAGGCCGCCCAGCACGTGGAGGCGCGCGGCGAGGTAGAGGAGCAGGACGGCGACGTGGAGCGAGACGGCGTCGAACGCGCGGCGCGCGAAGCGCGCCGCGCCTCCCGCCGCGCCGTCGCGCGCGAGCAGCGCGAGCACGAGCACGGCGGGGAGCAGCGCGCCCGTCTCCTTCGACAGGCACGCGGCGCCGTAGGCGAGCGCCGACAGCGCGCCGAGCGCGCGCGCGCGCGGTGCGCCGGGCCGCGTGCTCGCGTCGAAGAGCCGCCACGACGCGAGTGCGAAGCCGAGCGCGAGCAGCTCCGAGCGCGCGGCGAGGCTGTCGACGGCCTCGGCGTGCACGGGGTGGGCGGCGAAGACGAGCGCCGCCGCGAACGGCGCGAGCTCGCCCGGGAACCACGCGCGCGCGAGCGCCCACGCGAGCAGCACGACCGCCGCGTAGAGCACCGTCTGCACGACGTGCCACCCGCGCGCGCTCTCGCCGAACGCCGCCCAGTCGATCGCGTAGGAGAGGTTGGTGAGCGGTCGGTACAGGCCGCGCTCGGGCTGGTCGGGCGGGAACGGCTGCGCGAAGGCCTCGAGCGCGCGCGGGATCGACCGGATGCTCGCGTTCGTCGTGACGAAGTCCGCGTCGTCGTAGACGAAGTCGAAGTGCGCGCGGCCGTCGCGCGGGTCGACCCGCGCGAACGGAAAGTGGACGAATGCGCAGAGGACGAGCGCGGCGGCCGCAGCGGCGCGCGCGCGGCCCGATCTCCCCGTCGCTGCGCTCGCTGCGGCCATCGCACTCCCGTCGTCCTGGTCCGCCGTCGCGTCGCGGTCCGCTCGCCGTCCGCGCGGTTGCGGGCGCGCGCAGGGTACTCGCTCGCCGCGGCCGCGCGCGCGGTGCGCTCGCGCGGTCGAGGATTCGCGGGCGCGGGCCTATGCTCGCGCCCGATGTCCGCGCTCGCCGTGCGTTCGCTCGCGGTCGCCGTCGCGCTCGGGGCGGCCGCGGCGCTGTTCGCGCAGACGCGGGACTACGGGCTGCTCGGCTTCGACACCTATCCCCTGATCGCGAGCGCCCGCGTCGCGGGCCCGGCCGACCTCGCGCACCTCGCGAGCGAGCCGCTGATGGGCGGCCGCTACCCGAGCCCGATGTACCGCCCGCTCGTGAGCGCGCTCTTCGCCGCCGAGTACGCGCTGTTCGGGCTCGAGCCGCGCGGATACCAGGGCGTCGGCGCCGCGGCCTTCGCGTGCGTGCTGCTCGCGCTCGCGGCGATGGGCGGCGCGCTCGCGCGCCGCGCGAGCGAGGTCTCCGCGCTGCGCGCGCTCCCCGTGCTCCTGCCGCTCTGCTTCGCGCTCTCGCCGAGCTACATCGAGATCGTTCCCGTGCCGGCGCGCGTCGGCGACCTGCTCTGCGCGGCCTTCTGCGCCGCGGCCGTCGCCGCGGCGCTGCACGGCCGCGCGTGGCTCGCGGCCGCGGCCTGCGCGGGCGCCATCCTTTCCAAGGAGACGGGCTTCGCGGCTCCCGTCCTCGTCGCGGCCGCGCTCGCGCTCGCCCCGGCTCGGCCGCCCGCGTCGCGGCTGCGCGCCGCGCTCGAGAGCATTCCGTCGTTCTCGGTCGCGGCCGTGCTGCTCGGCGTCCGCATCGCGGTGCTCGGCGGCGTCGGCGGCCATCGCGCCGACCTGTCGGTCGTCGCGGCGATCGCGCGCGCACCCGCCATGGCGTTCGCGCTCGCGCGCGACGTGGTGCTCGCCCCCGCCGCGCAGGGTGCGGCGGCGTGGTCGCTCGCGCTCGGCGGCGGCGCGCTCGCGCTCGCCGCCGCGCTCGTCGCGGCGCGCAGCCGCCGCGCCGTGCGGGCCGATGGCGTGCGCGTCGCGGTCTTCGGCGGCCTCTGGATCGCGGTGCTCGCGCTCACGTACGCGAGCGGCGGCTGGATCGGCGCGTGGTATCGGATGATCCCGGCGGTCGGCGCGTCGCTCGTCGCGAGCGGGCTCGCGTGTGCGGCGCTCGACGTCGCGCTCGCGCGCTCGCGCGCCGACGAAGGCTCGCGCGCCGAGGAGGGCTCCGGCGGCGGCGTGGGCTCCGTCGCCGCGGACGGCTCCGGCGTCGAGCGGGACGCGCGCCCCGAAGCGGGCGTGCGGGCCGCCGGCGCGCTCCGCATGGCCGCCGCGCTCGCCCTCGCCGCGCTCGCGGGCGCGCTCGCCCTCCAGGCGCAGCAGTCGCCGCTCGTGCGACGTTATTCGGAGTGGGAACGCGCGACCGACGTGGCGCGCGAGTTCCTCGGCGAGCTCGACTCGCGCGTGCGCGCGAGCGCCGACGGTCGGGTCGTCGACGCGCCGCCGCTCCCGATGTGGGCTGCGCCGCGCCCGGGCGACGACGGCGTGCTCGGCGCGGCGATCCTGTCCGACTACTCGGTGCAGGCGTGGGCCGACCTCGCGCACGGCGAACGCCGCATCCGCGTCGGCGGCATCGACGGGGGCGTGCTCCCGCCCGTCGACGGCGCGAGCGGCGCGCCGCGTCCGGACGAGCTCGTCGTCCGCCTGCCGCGCCGACGCGTGGGATACTGACGAGCCGTGTGCTACGCCCCCGCGCACTCCGAGGCCGCCACACGTCGATGAACGCCGCACGTCCCCGCTCCCGGATCGCCGCCTCCGCTCGCTCCGGCTCGCGCGCCGCCCTCGGCGCGATCGCGGCCGCGACCCTCGCGATCGCATGCGGCGATGCGGCGTCGCCGCCCGGCGACGCCTCCGCCGCGCTGCCGGACATCGTCCTCGTCACCCTCGACACGACACGCGCCGACCATCTCGGCGCCTACGGCTACTTCCGCCCGACGTCGCCGCGCTTCGACGCCTTCGCGGCGGAGTCGATCGTGTTCGACCAGCTCGTCGTCCCCATGGCGACGACGCTGCCTTCCCACCTGTCCATCCTGACGTCGAGCCATCCGCTCGTGCACGGCGTGCTCGCCAACACGACACAGGGCGGCGAGCGCTTCGTCCCGGCGCCCGGCCTCGAGTCCTTCGCGGTGGCGGCGCGCGCCGCGGGCTATGCGACGGGCGGCTTCGTGAGCGCGGCCGTGCTGAAGCGCGGCACGGGCATCGAGGAAGGGTTCGACGTCTTCGACCAGCCCGAGGACAAGTCGCGCCGCGGCGACGGCACGGCCGACGCGGCGATCGCGTGGCTCGCGTCGCTCGACGACGCGAAGCCGTACTTCCTGTGGGTGCACTTCTACGACGCGCACTATCCGTTCGACGTGCCCGATTCGTTCGCGACGCGCTTCCACAGCGACGCCGACCTCGACCACTTCATCCGCGAGCGCGCGATCCACCCGACGGCGACGCGGCCGCTCGTCGGCCAGGTCGACGACGCGCGCGTCGTCGCCAACGAGTACGACCGGGCCGTCGCGTTCCAGGACGTGCAGCTCGGCCGCGTCCTCGACGCGGTGCGCGGCGCGAGCGGGCGCGGCGGCCGGCGCGCGGCGGCCGTGGTCGTCACCGGCGACCACGGGGAAGGACTGTGCCAGCACGGCGAGGCCGCGCACGGGAGCACGTGGGCCGAGCAGCTGCACGCGCCGCTCGCGATGCGCATTCCCGGCGAGTCGCCGCGGCGCGAGAGCGCGCTGCTCACGTCGTCGGACATCCTCACGACGCTGCTCCCGCGCCTCGGCACCGACGCCTTCGACGCCTACCTCGCGGCGGCGCTCGGCCACGACGCGCTCGCGGCACAGGGCGCGTCTCCGCCCGTGCTGAGCCAGGACACGGGGCGCTCGCGCGAGGTCCCGTTCAAGTACGCACTCACGCACGACGGCTTCAAGTACTTCCGCATCGAGTACGACGACGGTCGCGTCGAGGAGCGCCTCTACGACCTGGGCGTCGACCCGTTCGAGCTGCGCGACGTGTCGTCGACCTTCGACGAGGTGCTCGCGCGCATGCGCGAGCGGACGCTCGCCGAGATCGCCACGCGGCTCGAGCGCGCGAAGCAGCTGCGCGGCGACGCACCGCGAACGGAGGCGGGCGCCGTCGACGAGAAGCTCCTCTCGGAGCTCTGCGCGCTCGGGTACATCGAGGCCGAGCGCTGCGCGGACCGCGCGAAGGGCGACGGCGAGAGCGCGGGTGCGGGTGCGGGTGAGGAGAGCGCGAGCGGCGAGTGAGCGGCGCGGGCGTGCGCGCGTCGCGCCGCGGCGGTGCGCTCCGCGCTACGGCGCGGGCTCGCTGGCGTCGGTCGCGCCGGGCTGCGCGTAGCCCAGCGATTCGAGCAGCGCGCGCTCGTCCGGGTCGAGCTCGAGCGGCGGGCGGTCGGCGCACGCGCCGAGCCCGCGCGTCGCGGTCGCGAGTGCGTCGCGCATGCGCGCCGCGTCGATCGCGCGCAGCTCCGCGAGGTCGCGCGACTCCTGCGGGTCGGCCTCGACGTCGTAGAGCTCGCGCTCGCCGTTCGACGACTCGATCCACTTGTAGCGTCCGAGATAGAGCGCGCGCTGCGAGCGCAGCCACGGCGTCGCGTCCCACGCCGGGTCGAGGCGGCGCATCGCGACGACGCCCGTGCTCTCCTCGGCCGTCTCCTCGGCGAGTCGCGCTCTCGGCGCGGCGCCGTCCGCGGTCGCCGCTCCGTCCGCGAGCAGGTCGCGCGCCGACGTCGCGAGCCCGTCGGGCGGCGAGGCCTTCGCGAGCGCGAGCAGCGTCGGGAAGAGGTCGGCGTTCATCGCGGGGTCGGAGCGTCGCCCGGCGCCGATGCGCGCGGGGTGGTGGAGCACGAGCGGCACGCGCAGCACGGGCTCGTACATCGTCGACTGGTGGTCGAGCATGTGGTGCTCGCCGAGGTGCTCGCCGTGGTCGGCGGTGAGCACGACGACGGTGTCGCGCAGGTGGCCGCCGCGCTCGAGCGCGCGCAGCAGGTTCGCGAACAGCTCGTCGAGCTCGAGGAGCGCGGCGTCGTAGGTCGCGCGCGTGAGCTCGATCTCGCGCGCGCCGAGCTCGCGCCGCCGGAACGTGTAGCGCCACAGCGTGTCCCACGAGCGGTCGACGCGATACGACGCGTCGACCGACGCCGGGTCGAGGAAGCGCTCGCGGAAGCGACGCGGCGGGATGGTCGGCCGGTGCGCCTCCATGTAGTTCACGAAGGCGAACCACGGCGCGTCGCGGTCGGTGCGCGCGTCGAGGAACGCGAGCAGCGCCTCCTGCGCGAGCTCGCCCGCGGCCTTCACGTTCCACGCGGTGAGCGCGGCCTCGCCGCGGCGCGTGCTCGCGAGCCGCGCGGCGAGCTCGCTCGAGGCGTCGCCCTCGACCTTGGCGCTCACGATCGCGAGCGCGCGCTCCGCGTAGGCGTCGCTCCACGGGTGCAGCGCCGTGTCGAAGCCCTGCGCGAAGCCGCTCTTCTCCGACACGTGCGGGTTCTCGCTGTAGAGGAAGGTCGCGTAGCCGCTCGCGCGCAGGAGCTCGGCGAGCGTCGTGAAGCGCGCGTCGAGCTGCGTCTGCTGGCTGTTCGCGCAGTGGTCGCTCGGCGCGAGCCCCGTGAACATCGAGGCGTGGGAGGGCACGGTGTACGGCGCCGCCGACACGACGTCGTCGAAGACGAGCGCGCCCTTCGCCCAGGCGTCGAGTGCGGGCGTCGTCGCGCGCTCGTAGCCGTAGAGGCTCATGTGGTCGGCGCGGACCGTGTCCCAGACGACGAACAGGATGTTCGGCCGCTCGCCGAGCGCGGCCGCGTCTGCGCCGTCTCCCGCGTCGCCCGGCGAGCACGCGAGCGCGGCGACGGCGGCGAGCGCGGCCACGACGGCGGAAGCGCGTCGCGCGGTGCCGCGGCGCGCGCGCGGCGCGGCGCGGTGCGCGCGCCCGCCCGACCGCGCGCGTCGTCGCCTGGGATACACTGCGCCGCCCTCCCTGCCCGCCCGTTCCGTGCCGGGCCGTCGCCGCTCCGGTGCGCGCGGCGTTCGCGCGAGCGCGACATCGTCGAGGATCCACCGTGTCGCAGCAAGCAGCCCCGAGCCCGCGCGCGCCGGCGAGCGCGTCGTTCCGGCGGAGCGCATGGGTGCTGTTCGGCGCCGCGTTCGCGATCCGCCTGCTCGCGCTCTGGGCGTCGGGCGACGCCGGCGAGCTCGTGAAGGACGAGATCAACTACGTCCAGCGCGCGAACGCGCTGCTCGACGGCGAGGGCTACCTGGGCTCGTACCAGTCGTGGGTGCGGCACGATCCGGCGCCCCTCTCGGAGCGCCCGCAGTATCCGGGCGCCTTCCAGCCGCCCGCGTATCCGACGTTCCTCGCGGCGGTTCTCGCGGCGACGGGCCGGAGCACGCAGGCCGTGCAGGTCGTGCAGTGCGCGCTGTCCGCGGCGACGTGCGTGCTGCTGCTCGCGCTCGGCCGCGCGTGGGTCGGCGCGCGCGCTGCGCGCGTCGCGGGATGGACGGCGGCGGTCTACCCGAACCTGATCGCGTTCTCGCACTACTTCTGGACGGAGACGTTCTTCACCTTCGTCCTGCTCGCGCTCTTCGCAGTGCTCTTCGCGGGCGGCGGCGGGCTCGTGTCGATGCGGCGGGCGGCGGCGGCCGGCGTCGTGCTCGCGGTCGGCGCGCTGACGCGCTCGACGCTGCTGTGGTTCGCGCCGGTGCTCGTGCTCTTCATGGCGCTGCTCGACGAGGGCGCGACGGGCTGGCCGCGGCTCGGCGCGGTCCGCTGGCGACCCGCGCTCGCGCGCGGCGGCGCGATGATCGGCGTCGCGCTCGCACTGATCGCGCCGTGGACGATCCGCAACTGGCTCGTCCACGACGGCTTCGTGCTGATCGACACCAACGCCCCGTACAACCTGTGGAGGGGCAACGCGCCCGGCGCGATGCTGATGGCGTCGCAGCCGCAGGCGCCGCGCTACGGCTGGCCGTTCCAGCGCATCGTCATGCACCCGGTCGCCAACCTGAACGGGCCCGTCCTGGTGGCCAAGTACCGCCAGGCGCATCCCGACGACCCGATGCCGACCGATCTCGCGCTGACGCGCTACGCGAGCGAGGTCGCGTGGGCGCAGATCCGCGGGCGCCCCGACCGCGCGCTCGCGAACGCGTGGCAGAAGCTCGTCGACATGTGGAACCCGACCTCGTTCCTGCTGCGCCACTTCGAGCTCGGCGCGTACGGGCCGGTGTCGCCCGCGGTGCGGATGGCGGCGTCGGCGGCCGCCGTGGTCTCCTATCTCGCGGTCGCGCTGCTCGCGGTCGTCGGGCTTGCCGCAGGGCTGCACGACCGCCGCATGTGGCTCGTGCTGGCGTTCGTCGGCTACCTGAGCGCGGTCTCCGCGCTCGCGTTCGGCCTGACGCGCTTCCGCATTCCGCTGATGCCCCTGCTCATGCTGCCGGCCGCGGCCGCACTCGAGCGGCTCGTCACCCCGCGCGGGCGGGCGGCCACTCCCTCCGCAGCGTCGTCGCCGCCGGGCGAGCCCGCGGTCTAGCTGCGCGGGTCGCGCGCGGGGTCGCGCGCGCTCGGCGGGGCCATATCATCGCGCGCCGCGCGCGGTGCGGACGGCCCCCTCCGATCGCCGCGATCGCGCCGGTCACGGAAACGGAACACCGCGGGAGGCTCCGCCCCTCTTGCAGCTCGCGCAGCTCGCCTACCTCGCTCTCGCCGCGTTCGCGTACCGCGCGCTCCTCGTCTCGAGCTCGCAGGCCGGCCTGTCGCGCGAGCTCGAGGAGTGGTTCTTCATCCCGACGGAGACGTCGCCGCTCGTCGTGGTGCTGCTCGCCGCCTGGCTCGTCTATCGCCGGCGCGAGCGGCTCGTCGCGGCGATGGCCGAGCCGGCCGCCTGGCCGGCGGGCATCGCGCTGCTCGGCGCCGGCCTCGTCGCCTTCGCGTGGGCGATGCGGACGGCGACGCCGCACCTGCTCGCGGTGTCGCTCGCGTGCGTAGGAGTGGGTGCGGCCGCCGTGCACTGCGGCACGAAGGGGGCGCGGCTCGTCGCGCTGCCGGCGCTGCTGCTCGTCTTCGCCATCCCGATCCCCGCGCCGCTGCTCGCCGAGGTCGTCTACCGCTTCCAGCTCTGGACGGCCGACTACGCGGGATGGCTGCTGTTCGCGCTCGGCCGGTCGGCCTACGTGTCGGGCGACCAGATCCTGCTCGCGGGCGACCACTTCGCGGTGATCGAGGGCTGCAGCGGGCTTCGCTCGGTGCAGACGCTGACGATGGTGGCGCTGCTCCTCGTCGAGCTCTTCGGGCGCCGCGGACTGCACGCGCTCGCCATCCTCGTGCTCGCGCCGCTCGTGGCGTTCGCGCTGAACGGCTTCCGCGTGCTCGCCCTGATCCTGAACCCGCACTCCGAGGTGGTCGCGATCCACAACCTGCAGGGCGTCGCGATCCTGCTCGGCGGGCTCGCGATCCTCTACGCCGTCGATGGCGGGCTCGAGCGGCTGCTCGGCGACGGCGACGCGGAGCCGGTGCCGCAGGCGTCGCTGCCCGCCCGCGCGCCGCGCGCGCGCGTCGCCGCGGTGAGCGGAGCGCTCGCGGCCGCCGCCGCGATGTCCCTCGCCATCGCGCCGTGGCCGGTGTCGCGCGCGGCCGGCGAGATCTCGGAGACCGAGTTCGCGACCTCGCTCGACGGCTGGTCGCGCAGCGCCGGCGCGGAGGAGGCGCCCGACCGCTCCTTCCTCGGCACGATCGGCCATCGCGCGCTCGTCGAGCGCGGGTTCGTGGAGGAGGGCGCGACCGACGCGACGCCGGTCGAGCTGTTCGTCGCGGTCGGCGACATCGGGCAGCACTACCGCAGCCCGATCTCGCCGAAGACCGTGCCGCCCGGGAGTGGCTGGATCGTCGAGCAGGAGGGCGCGCTCGAGCGCGAAGGCGCGCTCGACGCGCGCTGGCTGGTGATGCGCTCGGGCACCCGGCGCGTGCTGATCCGGCACTGGTACGAGGGGACGGCCGGGCTCGCGGACGAGACGGCGCGCGGGCTCCTCGCCCTCGACGCCTCGCCCTGGCACCGCGCGAGCGACCCGATCGCCGTGCGGATCTCGACCGACGTCGTCGGGGCCTCGGCGTCGGCGCTCGACCGGGCTCGCGAGCGCCTCGACCGGTTCGAGGCCGCGGTGGCGCCGGCGCTCGCCGAGCTGCGCGCCAAGGCGGCCCGCTCGTGAGCCGGAACCCCGCTTCTGGATTGCCCAATGTGAGAAAATGTTTTCCACGCGGGCCCTTTGGACCCCGGAGGGAAACCGTTCAGAAACGGGCAGTTACGAGCACGTTGGGGCTAGGCATAGTGATTGCACATCGGACCCGTGTCCGGCGCATTGCGTCCGGTGAGGTTTCTCTGGGGCCTCGGTGGTGTATGGCCAGGTTGGCGAAAGGCATGCGGACCCGGCGACACGCGGTCGCGGAGTGATCGAACGAGCTACTTGCTGCTTCGCTGTTTGCTTGCTCGCTGATTTGGTTGGGAGTAGATCGCACTCAGACGCAGGTTCTCCGACGGGTCTCGGTCCCTGCCTGATGCAATGTTGGAAGGAATGAGGAGAAGGATATGAAAGCCGGCTGGATGACGATGCCGCTCGCATTCGTCGCGACGTTCGCCTTCATGTTCGTCGTCGGGACGTCCGGGGCAGGCCCGGACGCGGACACGGACGGTGATGGCGTCCAGGACAACATCGACAACTGCAGCGCGAAGGCCAACGCGTCGCAGACGGACACGGACCACGACGGCTACGGCAACGCCTGCGATGCCGACTTCACGAACGACGGTACGGTCGGCGCCCCCGACTTCGCCGTCCTGCTGTCGACCTTCACGAAGTCCGAGGGTGCCGTCGGCTACGTGCCCGCCGTCGACTGCAACGACGATGGCGTGGTCGGTGCTCCCGACTTCGCGTGCCTGCTCTCGCAGTTCGCCGGAGTTCCCGGTCCCGAGGGCCGCGGCTGCGGCAACACCACGGGCGCCGAGTGCCCGGCCCCGGCGCTGCCCTTCTAGTCTCCTGCGGGAGGCTCGAGAGGCGTCGCTCTTTCGTAAACCATTCCTGTTTCGAGTTTCTGGGAAGGAACTGAGGAGTTGAACATGAACAAGATGAAGCGGACTTTCGCACTCGTTGCGGCGGCCGCCGGAATCACGCTCGCCGCGGGCAGCGCACAGGCGGTCTCGTCCGTCGACTTCGTGTGGCTGAACTCGGGCACGCCGACGGTGACGTCGCCGGCGGCTTCCTCGACGATCACGGGTGCGCTCGTCCTCACGGGTGACGCTCCCGGCGCCTGGCTGATCGTCTTCACGATGCAGTACGACACGGCCGAGCTCGACTTCGTGCAGGGCACGGAGCTGACGACCCAGATCGGGCCGCCCATGCAGGCGAACTCGATCGGTCCGATCACGCCGGGCGTCCAGGTCGACACGATCGCCGGTACGGTGAACTGGGACTTCCAGGGCCAGTTCACGAACCTGACGGGCTGCACCGCGGGCTGCGTCATCACGCTCGGCACGGTGAAGTTCCACGTGTCGAACGCGGCCAACGACGGCACGGACCGCGACATTCGCCTCGGCGAGTTCTCGGTCGGCCTCGACGGCACGTTCGCCGGCGACGGCAGCGACATCCCGATGAACTACGGGAGTGGCGCGGTGACGGGCGCGGTTCCGGAGCCGACGACGGCTCTCCTCGTGGTCGGCGGCCTCCTCGGCCTCGGCTACGCCGGCCGCCGCAGCGCCCGCTAGTCGGACGCTGTGGTCGCCCCGGTGAGCCTGCGGCTCACCGGAAGGGGCAACCGAACAAGGCGCCCCGGATCTTCGGATCCGGGGCGTTCTTGCTTTTCGGGGAACCGCGCGCGGGCGCTGCAGGTCGGAACGCGGAGATGCGGCTGACCTCCGATCGACTCGCACGGCTTCTTCCCGGGCGCGTCGATCGCGGGTATGGTGCGCCGCCGATCCGAGGAGGGCTGCTCGTGCGAGTCTCGAAGCGTTGGGCCGCGATCGTCTCTGCTGCCTTCGGCCTCGGCGCGCTCGGCTGTCCGCCTCCGCCTGCGGCGCAGGGCGGGGGAGCGCGCTTCGAGATCTACTCGCTGCAGACGAACGAGGGGCCGACGGTCTTCCGCTTCGACACGGCCACGGGCGCGCTCGAGCGCGCGCCGCTCGTCGGCGCGCGCAGCTGGCTCGCGCTCGGCGAGCCGGCCGCAGCCTCCGGTGCGCCCGGGCGCTTCGACGTCGACTTCGCCCAGGCCGCCTCGATCCCGCTCACGTTCGTGCGGCTCGACACGCAGACGGGCGCGGCGTGGCGGCTCGCCTACCCGCGCGATCGCGCCTGGGTGGCCTTCCGCGACGCCGGAAGCGAGGGCGAGAGCGGCTCGGAGCACGGGGCGGCCGCGCCATCTCCGCGGCCCGCACCGGTCGCCGAGCGGCGGCTCGCTCCGGCGCTCGCCGCGCCGGCGGGCTCGCGCATCGGCGGCCCGAACGCGTCCGTCGCGCGCGGCGAGGACTTCTCGCCCTTCATCGACACGCTCGCCAAGGACACGATTCCCGTCGAGATGAAGGCGTGGGCCGTCGAGCAGCTCGGCCTCGTCGACAACACGGAAGCCGTCGGGCCGCTGATCGAGGCGCTCGACCTGCCGGAGACGGCGATCGTCCGCTCGGCGATCCGCTCCCTCGCGCACTACCCGCAGGACGCGCGCGTGCGTCCGGCGCTCGAGCGCATGGCGAAGAGCGACCAGCCCGAGGTCGCGCGCGTCGCGCAGAGCGCGCTCGCGAAGCTCCCGTAGCCAGAGGCGCGGAGCGCGCCGCCGGCCCGCGCGGGCAGCGAGCCCGCGACCCCCGCGCGCACCCGCGCACCGCGCGCACCGCGCGCAGCTCGAAGTGGGCGCCGGCGCCTAGCTCGAAGAGCGCGCCCGCGGCGCGCGCGGCCGCTCGCCCCGGTAGCTCCAGGCGGCCTCGTCCTGCGGCGGTCCGGCCGCTGCGTTCGCGCCCGTCCCTTCGCCGTCTTGGCACCGTCCGCCTCGAGCGGCGCCGCCACGGGCCGCGGCCTCGCGCGCGGCGAGAATCGCGGCGCGGTCGGGGGCGAGCGCGCACGCCGGGTCGGTCGCGGACGCGCGGCCGACGAGCGCGAACGCCTGGCAGCGGCAGCCGCCGAAGTCGGTCGCGCGGCGCTCGCAGCTGCGGCAGGGCTCCTCCATCCACGCCTCGCCGCGGAACGCGTTCATCCCGGGCGCGTCGGCCCAGCACGCGGCGAGCGGGCGCGCGCCGTCCCCGGCGGCGCGCCAGAACTCGAGCCCGGCGATCGCGCGCGCCTCGTGACAGGGGAGGACGGCCCCGTCGGGCGCGACGACGATCGTCTTGCGGCCCCACCCGCCCATGCAGGGCTTCGGGCGGTCGGCCCAGTGGTCGGGCAGCACGAAGACGATCTCGGGCCGCGCGCGCCCGTCCCGCGCCGTGGCGACCTCCCGCGCGGCCGCCTCGATCTGCTCGCGCGAGGGCAGCAGGGCGTCCCGGTTGTGGCGCGCCCAGCCGTGCATCTGGACGTTGGCGAGCTCGAGGCGCTCGGCGTCGAGCTCGCGCGCGAGCTCGATCACCGCGCCCACGCGCGCGACGTTGCCGCGGTGGAGCACGACGTTCAGGACGAGTGGCAGCCCGAGTGCGCGCGTCGCGCGCGCGATCGCGAGCTTCGCATCGAACGCGGCGGTGCCCGCGACGCGGTCCGCCGCGGCGCGATCGACGTCCTGGATCGAGAGCTGGACGCTGCGCAGCCCGGCGTCCCGCAGCAGGCCGAGCCGCGCCGGCGTGAGCGGCCGCCCCGACGTCACGAGGTGCGCGAAGAGCCCCGCGCCCGCGGCGCGCGCGACGATCGCCTCGAGGTCCGGGCGCGCGCTCGGCTCCCCGCCCGTGAGGCCGACGTGGACGACGCCGAGCGCGGAGGCCTCGTCGAACACGCGGCCCCAGTCTTCGGCCGAGAGCGCGTCGCGCACTCCCTCGTAGTCGAGCGGGTTCGAGCAGTACGGGCAGCGGAGCGGACAGCGGTACGTGAGCTCGGCGACGAGGTTGAACGGGCGCGGCGCGCTCACGCGGCCGGCCCGCCGGGCGCCGCGCCTCGCGCCTTCGTCGCGGCCGTCTCGGACCCCTCGTCCGAGTCGGGCGGCGCGGGCCCGAACGCGATGGCGCCCGCGCGCTCCATCGCGGCGAGGAAGTCGTCGACCTCCGCGGCGCTCGCCTCGCCCGCGCCCTCGAGCCTCGCGACTTCGGCCGCGACCTCGCCGCCCGTGCGCGCGCCGTCGCAGAGCGCGAGCACGCGATGTCCGCTGCCCGTGAGCTTGAGCGCGCGCTCCGGGAGCACGACGAGCCAGGCGCGCTCGGCCTCGTCGAAGCGCACGAGCGCGTGCGGCGCGAGCACCGGCGTGCGGCCGTGGCGCTCGATGGCGTCGAGCAGGCTCCACAGGATGTCGCACTTGCGCTCGAGCGCCGCGATGCAACGCGCTTGTGCCTCGGGCGTGCGGGCGTGCTCGCGCACCCAGGCGAGGCCGAACGCGGCGTCGCGCGGCGCCTGGTGCGTGCGCGAGCGGAAGTAGGCGAGGCCGTCGGCGTCGACCCACGGGTAGTGCTTCTCGAACGCCGCGATGCGCGTGTGCATGATGCCGCCCGCGAAGAGCTCGGTGAGCGACGCCGCGACGGCCGTCAGGAGGTCGCTCGACTGCACGAGCTCCACGTAGGCGTCGCACGCGCGCCGCACGCCGGGCAGCACGTGCTCCTGCGCCTCGACCTCGCGCGGGTCGCAGCCACAGGCCTCCGCGAGGCGCAGCCACATCGCGAGGCCGCCGTCGCCCTCGCGCGCGCCGTCGTGGTCGTGGATGCGCTGCACCCACTCGCGCCGGAAGCCCGGCGCGTCCGCCTTCGCGACGATCAGGGAGTCCTTGAGAGGGATGCGCGTCTGGTAGTAGTAGCGGTTGCTCGCCCACGTCCCGAGCTCGCGGCGCGTCAGCGTGCCTTCGTGCATGCGCACGTTGAACGGATGTTTGTCGTGGTAGCGCGCGTCGCCGATCGCGCGCAGGCGCGCCTCGAGCTCGTCGGGCGACAGCAGCGCGCGCGTCACGTCTCGAGCTCCATGCCGTCCGCGGCGATCTCGACGCCGGCGTCGCGCACGGCGCGCGCCTCCGGCGAGCGCGCGTCGAGGATGGGGTTCGTGTTGTTGACGTGCGTGTAGATCGTGCGCCCGGGGAGCGCCGCGAGGCGCGCGAGGCTGCCGTCCGGCCCGCCGATCGGGAGGTGGCCCATCGCGTGCGCGTCGGGTGCGCCCGGGCGCAGCGCCAGCAGCTCGTTCGCGCTCCAGAACGTGCCGTCGACGAAGCGCACGTCGGCGGCCGCGAGCTCGGCGAGCGTGGCGTCGTCGAGCGCCTTGATGCCGGCGGCGTACACGACCCGCCTCCCCGTTCGCGCGTCGGTGATGCGCAGGCCGACCGTCGCCTCGGGATGGTTCGTCGCGAGCGCGGCGAGATAGGTCGGCACCTTGCCCGGCACGGGGAAGAAGCGCGCGACGAGTGCGCCCGCGCCGTCGAGCGCGAACTCCTGGTCGAGCTTCGCCGTGCCCCACGCGGGCTCGAGCAGGCGGAAGGCCGCGTTGTTCGCGAGCACGGCGTCGCGCACCCACGGCGTCGTCGCGATGCGGTACGGGAGCGACTCGCGCATCACGAGCAGGCCGAGCGTGTGGTCGAGGTCGGCGTTCGTGACGACGACGGTGTCGAGCGGGATGTCGCGCGTGCCCTCGCGCGGCCACAGCCCGGGGAAGCGCGCGAGCTGGTCGCGCACGTCGGGGCTCGCGTTGACGAGCGACCAGCGGCGCCCGTCGGCCGAGACGGCGAGCGAGGGCTGCGTGCGCGGCGGGCAGTCCGCGTCGCCGCGCCGCGCGCGCATCGAGTAGGGGCCGCCGCAGTTCCACTGCGGGAGGCCGCCGCCGGCGCTCGAGCCGAGCACGCGAAGCTTCACCGGGGGTCCTCCGTGGACCCCGGAAGCTACCGGAACTCCGAGGGAATCTACACGCGGCGGAGCGCCACGCGGAGCGCCTCGTCGCCGCTCCCGGCGGCGTGCGCGAAGTCGCCTTCGGCGCCGTCGCCGTGCGCGAGCGAGACCGCGAGCGTCTGCTCCTTCACGTAGCCCGCGAAGGCGTCGATCGACGCGCGCCACGCCTCGGGCACGCGCACCGCGAGCGCGATGCGGTCGGCCACGTGGAGGCCGGCCTCCTTGCGCGCCTGCTGCACGACGCGCACGAGGTCGCGCGCGCGGCCCTCGTCGACGAGCGCGTCGGTGAGCGCGAGGTCGAGCACGGCGATCGCGTCGTTGCCGGGGAGCGGCTCGCACGCGACGCCCTCCTTCGGGTCGAGCAGCAGCTCGTACTCGCCGGGCTCGAGCGGCGTGCCGCCGACCTCGACGCCGCCGCCCGGCGTCGTCCGCCAGTCGCCCTGCTTCGACGCGGCGATGACGCGCTTCGTCTCGCCGCCGAGCCGCGGCCCGACCGCGCGCGCGTTCACCTTGAGCCGGAAGGTCGCGAACGCCTCGACGTCCTCCGTCGTCTCGACGCGCTTCACGTTCACCTCGTCGGCGATCAGCGCGGCGAAGGGCGCGAGCGCCGCGGCGCGCGGGCCGGCGACGGTGAGCTTCGCGAGCGGCTGGCGCACGCGGACGTTGCGCGCCGCGCGCAGCGCGAGCGCGGCCGAGCAGGCGTCGCGCGCGTCGTCCATCGCGCGCACGAGCGCGTCGTCCTCGGGCAGTGCGTCGACGTCGGGCCAGTCGCAGAGGTGCACGCTCTCCTCGCCCGTGAGCCCGCGGTGCACCTCCTCGAGCACGAGCGGAAGCAGCGGCGCGGCGGCGCGGCAGAGCGTGACGAGCGCCGTGTAGAGCGTGTCGTAGGCGTCGCGCTTGTCGCCTTCCGAGCCTTCGCCCGCGCCCGCCCAGAAGCGCGCGCGACTCCTTCGGATGTACCAGTTGTTGAGCGCGTCGATGAAGCCCGTGACGCGCGCGCAGGCGGCCGCGATGTCGTACGCGTCGAGGTCGCGCCCGATGCCGGCGACGAGCGCGCGCGTCTTCGCCAGCACGTAGCGGTCGAGCAGCGGGAGCGAGGCCGCGCGCTCGCGCGTCACGAGCCGCGCGCGCACGCCGTCGATGTTCGCGTAGAGGCAGAAGAAGCTGTAGGCGTTCCAGATCGGGTTGATGACGAGGCGCACGCTCTCCGCGATCGCCTTGCCCTCCTGGTCGATCTTGAGGTCGCCGCCCTTCATGATGGGCGACGACACGAGGTACCAGCGCAGCGCGTCGCTGCCGATGCGCTCGAACACGTCGTCGATGTCGGGGTAGTTGCGCAGCCGCTTGCTGAGCTTCTTGCCGTCCTCGGCCTGGATGACGCCGTGACAGATGCAGTTGCGGAACGGCGGGCGATCGAAGAGCGCCGTCGCGAGCACGGTCATCACGTAGAACCAGCCCCGCGTCTGCGCGGTGTACTCGGTGATGAAGTCGGCCGGGAAGTGGCTCTCGAACCACTCCTTGTTCTCGAACGGGTAGTGCACCTGCGCGTACGGCATCGAGCCCGACTCGAACCAGCAGTCGAGCACGTCGGGCACGCGCCGCATCGTCGACCTGCCCGTCGGGTCGTCGGGGTTCTTGCGCACGAGCGCGTCGACCGTCGGGCGGTGGAGGTCGGTGAGCCGCACGCCGAAGTCGCGCTCGAGCTCGTCGAGGCTCCCGTAGACGTCGATGCGCGGGTAGGCCGGGTCGTCGCTCTTCCAGACGGTGATCGGCGTGCCCCAGAACCGGTTGCGCGAGATCGACCAGTCGCGCGCGCCCTCGAGCCACTTGCCGAAGAGCCCGTCGCGCACGTGCTCGGGAACCCAGCGGATCCCGCGGTTGTGCTCGACCATCCGCTCGCGGAGCCCGGTCACCTTCACGTACCACGAGTCGACCGCGCGGTAGATGAGCGGCGTGTCGGTGCGCCAGCAGTGCGGGTAGTTGTGGACGTACGTCTCGTGGCGCAGCACGCGGCCGCGCTCGCGCAGCTCGCGCGCGATCGGCCGGTTCGCCTCGAAGACCTGCACGCCGGCCCACGGCGCGACCTCGCTGGTGAAGCAGCCGGCGTCGTCGACCGGGCACACGACCGGGATGCCCGCGGCCGCGCACACCTCCATGTCGTCCTCGCCGAAGCCGGGTGCGAGGTGCACGACGCCCGTTCCCTCGGCCGTGTCGACGAAGTCGGCCGCGAGCACCTGGAAGGCGTTCGCGATGCCGTCGAGCGGCGCGTGCTCGAAGAACGGGAAGAGCGGGCGATAGCGGCGGCCGGCGAGCTCCGCGCCGCGCACGCTGCCCACGCGGCGCGCGCTCCCGAGCTCGCTCGCGTACTTCTCGACCGCGGCCTCGCCGAGGACGACGCGCCGCCCGTCGAGCTCGAGCACCGCGTAGTCGATCTCCGGCCCGACGGCGAGCGCGAGGTTGCTCGGCAGCGTCCACGGCGTCGTCGTCCACGCGAGGAGGTCGGTCGGCAGCGCGTCGCCGCTCGCGGGCACGAGCTCGAAGCGGACGGTGAGCGCCGGGTCCTGCCGCTCGCGGTACGAGTCGTCGAGGCGCGTCTCGTGGTTGCTGAGCGGCGTCTGCGCCGCCCACGAGTAGGGCATCACGCGGTAGCTCTCGTAGAGGAGCCCGCGCTCCCACAGCTGCTTCAGCGCCCAGATCGTGCTCTCCATGTAGGAGAGGTCGAGCGTCTTGTAGTCGTTCTCGAAGTCGACCCAGCGCGCGGCGCGGTTCACATAGCGTTCCCACTCGCGCGTGTACTTCATGACCGACGTGCGGCAGTGGTCGTTGAAGCGGTCGATGCCGAAGTCGATGATCTGCGCGCGGCCCGAGACGCCGAGCTCCTTCTCGGCCTCCATCTCGGCCGGCAGCCCGTGGCAGTCCCAGCCGAAGCGGCGCTCGACGCGCTTGCCGCGCATCGTCTGGTAGCGCGGCACGATGTCCTTGATGTAGCTCGTGATCAGGTGGCCGTAGTGCGGGAGGCCGTTCGCGAAGGGCGGACCGTCGTAGAAGACGAACTCCTCCCCGCCCTGGGCGCTCGTCGGCCGCTGCTCGACCGAGCGGCGGAACACGTCGTGCTCGCGCCAGTACGCGAGCACGCGCTTCTCGACGTCCGGGAAGTGCGGCTGCGCCTCGACCTCGGGGTAGGGCGTGGGGCTCGGGGCGTCGGCGGTGGGCATGGCGGCTCGCGCGGCCGCGCGGCGCGGCCCTTCCTCCTTGGGGCGCGGCAGGGTACCGCGCCCGCCGCGCGCCCGTCAGTCGAACGCGGCGCGCGTGCGCGGCTCGGGAAGCTCGCTCGCGTCGCGGGCGTCGACGACGCGCCGCGCGACGTCGAGCTCGAAGCCGCGGCGGGCGAGCGCGCCGAGATCGCGCTCGCGCCGCGCCTCGCGCAGCTCGGCGGTCGCGCGGAAGGGGCCGAGGCCGCGCCGCCGCGCGTAGGCCGTCGCGGCGGCGAGCTCGGCCTCGGGGTCGGCGCGCTCGCCGGCGACCTCGCGCGCGACGTCGCCGGCGACGCCCTTCGCGCGCAGGCGCGCGAGCGTGGCGCCGTGCGAGCTCGCCCGCCGCGCGAGCCGGCGCGCCAGGGCCTCCGCATAGCGACGGTCGTCGACGACGCGCCGGGCGACGAGGTCCGCGACGATCTCGTCGACCCAGCCCTCCGCCTCGCGCGCGCGCGCGGCGTCGCGCGGCTCTCCATCCTGCCAGCGCGCGAGCCTGCGGCGGAGCACGACGCGCAGGTTCGCCGCGCTCGAGTCGTAGCGCTCGAGGTGCGCGAGCGCGGCGCGCTCGAGCGCCTCGCGCGAGATCTCGACCGGCGCGCGCCGCCGCGCGCGCGGCCCGCGCTCGCTCGCTCGGGTGATCGCCATCCGTCGCTCTCCGGGACCGGGGTGTGCCAGAGTAGGCGCGGGCCCGCGCGCACGCACGCGCTCGCGTGGATGCGCGGCCCGGGGATCCGCGTCGCATGCCCGAGCTTCCCGAGGTCGAGACGACCCGCCGCGCGATCGAGCCCATGCTCGTCGGTCGCCGCATTGCGCGCGTCGACACGACGGCGAGCTCGTATCTCTTCGTGACGCCGCCCGCGCGGCTGCGCCGCGCGCTCGAGGGCCGCACGGCCCGCTCGCTCGACCGACGCGGCAAGTACCTGATCGCCAACCTCGACGACGCGAGCCGCGTCCTCATCCACCTCGGCATGACCGGCCAGCTCTTCGGCGCGGGCGCGTCGAGCGTGCGGCTCCTGTCGGCCTCGGCGCGCGCCTCGCTCGCGCCCGAGCAGCAGGTGGTCTTCGAGCCGGATGCGCACACGCACCTGCGCCTCCACTTCGCGGACGGCGGCCCGCCCGTCTACCTGCGCGACGTGCGCAAGTTCGGGAAGCTCGCGTGGCTCGCGCCCGGCGAGGGGCACGCGCGGCTCGCGCGGCTCGGGCCCGACGCGCTCGAGCTCACGGGAGAGGCGCTCTTCGCGGCGACGCGGGGACGGCGCGTCGCGATCAAGGCGCTGCTGCTCGACCAGTCCGTCGCGGCCGGCATCGGCAACATCTACGCCGACGAAGCGCTCTTCCACGCGCGCGTGCGCCCGGGCCGTCGCGCGTCGCGCACGACGCGCCGCGAGTGCGACGCCATCGCCGCGAGCGTGCGCCGCGTGCTGCTGCGCTCGATCGAGACGGGCGGCTCGAGCATCTCCGACTACGTCGCCGCCGACGGCCGTGACGGCGCCTATCAGGACGAGCGGCGCGTCTATGCGCGCGCGGGAGCCGCGTGCTACGAGTGCGGCGCGACGGTGAAGCGGGTGGTCGTCGCGCAGCGCGGCACGCACTACTGCCCCTCGTGTCAGCGATGACACCGCGATGCGACGACGTCGCGATCCGACGACGGGACGCAGCCATGAGCGGGCCGGTGAGTGCGGGGTGCGCGTGCGGCGCGCCGCGCCGGACACCCGCGGAGGCGCGTTCGTGCTGAGTCTCGCCGAGCTCCGCCGCGCCGCGCGCGCCGTCGAGCGTCGCTTCGCGGGGTTCCGCGTCGAGCGCATCGCGCAGCCCGACGCCTTCCGCGTCGCACTCACGTTCCACGGCCGCGCGGACGGCGACGACCGCAGCGGCAGGCGCTGCCTCGTGCTCTCGTGCGACCCGGCGTTCGCGCGCGTGGGCGAGCTCGAGCGCGCGCCGGCCTCCGCCGAGCGCCCGCCGGCCTTCCTGCAGTTCCTGCGGCCGCGCATCGAGGGCGCGCGCCTCCGCTCCGCACGCATCGCCGGCGAGGATCGCCAGCTCGTGCTCGTCTTCGACGGCGCGGATGCGAGCTTCGACGTGCTGCTCTCGCTGCTCGGTCGCCGCAGCAATTGTTATGTCATCGCCTCCGACGGGCGGCTCCTCGCCGCGCAGCGGCCGCTCGAGCAGACCCGTCGCTCGCTCCGCATCGGCGAGCCGTGGGAGGCGCCGCCCGAGCCGGCGCCGCGCGAGGGCGACGATCGCTTCGCGGCGGAGGACGACGACGCGCTGCTGCGCGCCATCGAGGCCGCCTACGCCGGCAGTGAGGACGAGCGCACGTCCGACGCGCTCGGCGCGCGCGTCGCGAAGGCCCTGCGCAAGGAGCGCAAGGCGGCGGAGAAACGCGTCGAGCGCATCGACGCCGAGCTCGCCGAGGCCGAGCACGCCGGCGATCTGCAGCGCCACGGCGAGCTGCTCAAGGGGGCGCTCGCGCGCGTCGAGCCCGGCATGCGCGAGATCGAGGTGGCGGACTACGCGACGGGCGAGCCGGTCCGCATCCCTCTCGACCCCGCGCTGTCGCCGAAGCAGAACCTCGAGGCGACGTTCAAGCGCTACCAGAAGCTGATCCGTCGTCTCGCGAAGGCGGGAGCGCAGTCGGAAGAAGCGCGCGCGGGGCTCGCCGCGCTGACGGCGCTCGAGGACGAGCTCGCCGCGCGGGTCGCGGCGAACGACGCCGACGGGGTGGCGCGGCTCGCGGAGCGCGCCGACGTCGCGAAGCTCGTGCGCAAGCACCTCGCGGAGGTGCCGCCCGCCGCCGCGCTTCCCGCGAAGCGCGCGCCGAAGGGGCCGTTCGACGAGGTGCCGCGCCGCCTGCAGCCGCGCCGCTACCGGAGCGCCGACGGGCTCGAGATCTGGGTCGGGCGGAGCGACGAGGGCAACGACCACCTCAGCACGCGGCTCGCGCGCGGCAACGACCTCTTCTTCCACCTCGACGGCGCTCCGGGCAGCCACGTCGTGCTGCGCACCGAAGGGCGCTCCGATCCGCCGTCCGAGTCGCTGCTCGACGCCTGCGAGCTCGCCGTCCACTTCTCGAAGTTCCGCAACGCGGGCAGTGCCGACGTGCACGTCGCGCCCATCAAGAACGTGAAGAAGCCGAAGGGCGCGAAGCGCGGGCTCGTGTACGTGACGGGCGGGCGCAGCATCCGCCTGCGGCGCGAGGAGGCGAGGCTCGCGCGCTTGCTCGCGTCCGTGGTTCCCGACTAGCATCGAGCGCGGGCGGCGGGGAGGCGAGCGGCACGTGGACGATCGACCCGATTCGGTGCCCGAAGGACGAGCCCCGGCGGACGCGGGCGCGCGGACGGGCTGGCGCGCGCAGCTCGTCTGGGCGGCGAGCGGTGCGGCGCTCGCGGTCGTGGTGTTCCGCATGCTCGGCTTCGCCGACGCACCGCAGCTCGACCGCGAGCTGCTCGTCGCCGCGCAGCGCGGGCGGGTCGACGAGATGCGCGCGCTGGTCGCGCGCGGGGCCGACCCGAACGCCGCGTCCGCGGAGGGCTGGACTCCGCTCCACTACGCGGCCTTCCTCGGCCGCGAGCGCGCGGCCGACGCGCTGCTCGCGATGGGCGCGCGCGTCGACGCGCGCGCCGAGAACGGACAGACGCCGCTGTTCCGCGCCGCGCTCCGCGGCGACGCCGACATCGCCCGGCTCCTGCTGTCGCGGGGTGCGAGTCCGGTCGCGCGCGCCCGGAGCGGCGAGACGCCCCTCGCGGCCGCGCTCTCCTCGCGCCACCGCGCCGTCGCCATCGCCCTGCTCGAGCACGGCGCCGACCCCGAGATCCGCGACGCGGCGACGCTCCAGACCCCTCTCCTCTACGCCGCCGCCCATCGCGACGCGCGGCTCGCCGCCGCCCTGATCGACGCCGGCGCGGAGCTCGACGCGCGGGCGTCGACCGGCGCGACCGCGCTCGTGCTCGCGGCGCGCGAGGGCGCGGCCGACGTCGTCGGCCTGCTTCTCGACGCGGGCGCGGATGCGAACGCGGCGTCGCTCCCGGCGAGCGGCGGTGGCACGGCGCTGCACGAAGCCGCGCGGCGCGGCGATGCCGGCGGCGTCGAGATCGCGCGCGCGCTCCTCGCGCACGGCGCGGATCCGGCGCGGGCCGACGCGAGCGGCGCGCGCGCGATCGACGTCGCGCGGGCGGTCGGTTCGGAACGACTCGTCCGCCTCCTCGCGGAGCGTTCGTAGCCCTGCGCGACCCCCCGCGCCGCGGCGGACGGGGTATGCTTCGCGCTTCACCGAGGGGGTCCATCTGTGACGGCGCATCCGCTCATCGAGCTCGCCAACGACGCGAGCGTGAAGGCGGCCGGCTCGTTTCGCGAGGCGGCCGAGGCGCTCACCGGCGCTCGGCTCGCCGAGATGTATCGCGAGGAGAAGCAGGCGGCCGCCGCCGAGGTGCGCGCCGACGTCGCCCACTTCGTCGGCCACGACGGCGGCTTCGAGGGCGACATCGCGATCGACGAGAAGGAGCTCGCGATCGCGGTCTACAACCAGTGCGAGCTCGACCAGGTCACGCTCAAGCTGCTCGACGGCGTGCCGCCGCGCGACGCCGACGACGTCGACGACGAGGGGACGCCCCCGACCGAGGTGACGCTGCTCGACTACGCCGTCCCGGTCACGGCGCTCTCGCCCCGCAAGATCAAGGCGCGCATGCGCGTCGTCAGCGCGCTCGACCTGCTCGGCGTGGCGAACGACGATCGCCTGGTCGTCGCCCGCTGCCGCGTGATGCCGCCGAAGTCGACGAAGGGCGACACGCCGCTGCGCGCGCTGCTCGAGGGGCTCGCGCAGTGCGCGGTCGCCGAGGCGTGGCGCGAGTCGCTCGCCGCGCAGATCGCGGAGAAGTTCGAGCGCACGGTCGCGCCCGCGCCGCCGTCGCTGCTCGTGCTCGCGAACAACCGCTACTGGGAGATCTACCGCAAGCGCTCGCTGCAGAGCGCGGGCCCGTGGATGGCCGCGCTGCGCAAGCTCGGCGGCGAGGTCGAGTCGGCGCTCGGCATTCCCGTCACGTTCGGCAGCATCAAGCTGTACGGCGACCCGCCGTGGCGCCTGCGCCAGGGCAAGCTCATCCTCGATTCCGACCCCGCGCTGCGCGACGGCCTCGAGCCGGTGGGCGACGAGCTGCGGCCGAAGTCGAAGGCGCGCGCGACGTCGGCGGCCGAGCGCGAGGTGGTCGAGCCGGACCTGTCGCGCCCGCCGCTTCCGTACTCCGCTCGCGAGCTCTACTACGCCGGCGATCGCGTCTCGCACCCGAAGCTCGGCGAGGGCGTCGTGCAGCGGCAGCTCGGCCCGAACAAGGCCGAGGTGCTGTTCGCGGGCGGCGAGGTGAAGGTGCTCGTGATGGGGCGCGGCTAGCCGCGGCGCGCCCGCCCCGAGTTCCCGCTCACGCTCCCCCGCACTCGATCAGCACCTTGCGCGCGCCGCGCTCCGCGGCGCGCTCGAGCGCGGCGTCCGCGTGCTCGAGCGGGAAGCGATCGTCGAGCAGCGACGCGACGTCGACCGCCCCGCTCGCGAGCGCCTCGAGCGCCGGCGCGAACGGGCCGCAGCGCGACCCCACGATCCGGATCTCGTCGACGACGACGCGCGCGAAGTCGAGCGACGGCCGCTCCGCGGTCGTCGTCTTGAGGACGAGCGTTCCGCGCGGGCGCGTGGCGCGGACGGCGAGCTCGAGCGCGGACGGCGAGCCGGTCGCGTCGACGACGAGGTCGGCGCGCGATGCGGGCGCCGCGTCGACGCCGGCGGCGAAGTCGCTCGCGAGCGCCGTCTCGATCCCGCGCCGCGCGAGCGCGTCGAGCTTCGCGCGGTGGTGGCCGACCGCGAGAACGCGCGCACCCGCGTTCGCGAGCACCTGCGCGACCAGCACGCCGAGCTTTCCGTCGCCGAGCACGACGGCGCGGGCGCCCGGCGCGACCTCGACCTGCTCGAGGATCTCGAACGCCGCGGCGAGCGGCTCCGTGAAGACGGCGCGCGCGTCGTCGACCGCGTCGGGCACGGCGTGGAGGTTCGCGACGGGGACGGCGACGCGGCGCGCGAAGGCGCCGTCGGCGTCGAGGATGCCCATCACGCGGCGCGTCGGGCAGTGGCGGCCGAGCCCGCGCGCGCACGCGTCGCAGCCGGGCGCCCCGCACGCGAAGTTGATCTCGCACGCGACGCGGCGCCCGCGCCACGCGTCGGGCCCCTCGGCGACGACGCCGACGAGCTCGTGGCCGAGCACGCCGCGGAAGCCCATGTAGCCCTTCGCGATCTGGAGGTCGGTGTCGCACACGCCCGCGAGCCGCACGTCGACGATCGCGAAGCCCGGCGCTGCGTCGGGCTCGGGCACGTCCGACACGCGCGCGCGCCGTCCGTCGAAGCGCAGTGCGAGCACGTCAACCCTCCGCGACGTCGAGCTCGGCGTGGAGCATCGCGTCGGTCGCGCTGTCGAACAGGAAGCGGCCGTCGAACCAGCGTCCCGCGAGCAGGTGCGGGAACCAGAGCCGGTCGTCCTCCCACATCTCCTCGTACGGCATCGCGTCGACGGGCGTCCAGAGCGGCGCCGCCTCCGCCGTCTCGACCGGCGTGCCGTCGAACGCGCGCGCCGCGAACACGTGGCCGTGGAGGCGGTAGCCGTCCGTGAACTGGAAGCGCAGCTCGCCGCGCGCCTCGACGCCGCGCGGCGTGATGCCGAGCTCCTCGCGCGTCTCGCGCACGGCGCAGGCGAGCGGCGTCTCGCCCGGCTCGAGGCGCCCACCGGGCCCGTTGATCTTGCCCGCGCCGAGCCCGCGCTTCTTGCGGATGAGCAGGACGTCGCGGCCGCGCAGCACGAAGCACAGCGTCGCGTGCTCGTCGGGCTGCCAGCGCGTCCAGTCGATCGCGCGGAAGTCCGCGACCGGCGCGCCGCGCCGGTCGCTCACGACGACGGCGGGCGCCGCAGCGCGAGCAGCGCGGGGAGCACGATGAGATTGGCGCCGATCGTCAGGATCATGCCGATCGTGAGCAGGATGCCGAGGCTCGCCATGCCCGGGTGCGACGAGAGCCCGAGCGAGCCGAAGCTCACGACGGTGGTGAGCGCGCTGTAGAAGACGGCGCGCGCCGTCGTCGAGCCGAGCAGGTCGTGCTCGTCCGTGTCGCCGGCGTTGGCGCGGTGCACGAGGTGGATGCCCGAGTCGACGCCGATGCCGAACAGCAGGGGAACGACGATCACATTGATGAAGTTGAACGCGATCCCGAGCAGTCCCATCAATGCGACGGTGATCGCGGCCGACAGCGCGAGCGGCGCGAACACGAGCAGCATGTCGCCGACGCGTCGCCACAGGAGCCAGAGCAGGAGCCCCATCAGCACGAGCGCCGACGAGAGCGCGGTGCGGAACGAGCTCTTCGTCGCGTCCTCGAGCGCGATCAGGTTGACGGCGATCCCGCTCGCGCGCGGCGCGATCGTCTGCACTTCGCCGACGAAGCGCCGCATGTCCTCCTCCCGCTCGAGGTTGTACTTCGGGAAGATCTGGACGCGCGCCGTGCCGTCGTCCGCGAGCATGCGGCGCCGCAGGTCCGCGGGCAGCGACGCGCGCGTCACCTCGTCGGGCGAGAGCGCGCGGCGAAGGCGCGCGATCTGGTCGGGGAAGCCCGACAGCAGGATCTCCTCGAGCCGGTCGAGCGCGGTCTGCGGGTCGACGTCCGCGTCGAGCCGCGCGAGGAAGGCGTCGAGATGCTCGCGCAGCCTCCGCATGCTCGCGCCGAGCGGGCTCGCGTCGCGCTCGACCCAGTCGGCCGCGAGGAAGTCGCGCAGCGCGCGCAGCGCGTCGACCTGCTCCGCGACGCTCGCCGCGGGCGGCGGCGCGTCGGGCGGCGGCGGCGGCTCGAGCAGGAACGCGACGTCCTCGAGCACGCCCAGCTTCTCGTCCTGGTCGTCGGGCACGTACGAGTCGAGCGTGAGCGAGAAGGCGACGACGTCGAGCTCGTCGAGCTTCGCCGCGAGCGCGTCGGCGGCCGCGAGGTCGGGGGCGAGCGCGTCGACGTACCACGGCGAGGCGGCACCGGCCGCGGCGAGCAGGTCGTTGAACGCCTGCACGGATTCGGTGTCGGGGTCGCGCATCGACACCACGTTCGCGTCGAAGTACGCGCGCGGAACGGCGAGCGCCGCAAGCACGGCGAGCGCGGCCGCGCCCGCGCGCACCGCGCCCGGGTGTGCGTCGAACCACGACCACCAGCGGACGCCGAAGCTCACCTTCGCCTCCTCGAGATTGCGCGGCTCGAAGTGCAGCCACGAGAAGAGGAGCGCCGGGAAGAACGTGAGCGTGAGACCGAGGATCATGATCATGCTCGTGCCCGCGATCAGGCCGAGCTGCGCGACGCCGCGGTAGTCGGTCGGGACGAACACGTAGAAGGCGATCGCGGTGGTCAGCGTGCAGAGTACGAGCGAGCCACCGACGTCGGCGGCGGCCGCGCGCATCGCGGCGAGCTCGTCGCGGTCGGTGCCGAGCAGGTCCGCGTACCGCGTTCCCAGGTGGATCGCGAAGTCGACGCCGAGCCCGATGAACAGGATCGCCACCGCGAGCGACGCGATGTTGAGGTAGCCGACCGCCGCGGCGGCGAACGCCGCGGTGAACACGAGCCCGACGAGCAGCGTGGCGATCGCGGCGGTGACGAGGTGCCACGAGCGCATCGCGAACCACAGGATCACCGCGACGAGCGCGAAGCAGAACAGGCTCGACCCGAACACGTCCCACAGGATGCCCGCCATCTCCTCGTAGTTGAGGGCGGGGTTTCCGGTGACGCGGATGGTGATGCCGCGCTCGGGCACGAGGCCGCGCTCGGCGGCCGCCTCGTGGATCGCGTCGAGCGCGCGGCCGGCTGCGAACACGCTGCCGAAGTCGAGGATCGGATGCGCGACGACGACGTGGCGCGTCGTGACGTCGAGCGCCGAGCCGCGCAGCAGCACGTCCTCCCACGAAATGGCGACCGGGAACTCGGCGTAGACGGCGACGGTCGCGTGGCCGACGCGGTCGAGCACGTCGGCCCACTGGTCCGTCGTCTCGCCGCCGTCGCGCACGCTCTCGAGCCCGGCCGACACGAGCCGCGTCAGGCTCGCGATGCTCGCATCGCGCTCGAGCTCCGCGATGATGGGCTGCACGGTGGCGATGCGGTCCGCGAACTCGTCGAGCTCTTCGACGCTGCGGTAGAGCAGGCCGTTGCGCTCGAAGAACGCGCCGCCGCCGGGCTGGTACACGTCCTCGAACCGGTCGCTCCGCTCGCGCAGCGCGGCCTCGATGCCGTCGGCGCCCTCGCGCGCGAGCTCGGGCGTCTCGCCGTCGACGACGATCAGCAGCGCGTTCTCGATGTTCGGGAAGTGCTCGGAGAACTCGGCGTGATAGATGCGCGACGGGAGCTTCTCGGACACCATCGACAGGTTGTCCGAGTTCACGCCGAGCTCGAGCGCGGCGTAGACGCCGAGCGCGAGCGTCGCGACCAGCGTTCCGACGACGACGCGCGTGGCGCGCGCGTGCACCCAGCCGAGCCAGCGGTCGAGCAGACGGCCCACCGCGCTGTCGAGTCGGTCCTTCACGCGCCTCCCACCCCGCCGCGCCCGCGTGGATAGCAGACGCGCGACGTCCGCGTTCCTCCGCAGCGCGGACTCCGTCGGACTCGCCGGGCGTGCGCGTCGGGCCGTGCGTCCGGCGGCGCGTCGTTCGCGCGCCTAGGCGCCGAGCCAGACGCGCGAGCGCGAGCCGAGTGCGGCGCGGCCGAGCGCGACGAGCGCGAGCGAAGCGAGCAGCGCGCCGAGCCACGGCAGTGCGATCGCGCTCGGCGCGACGACGCCCGGCGGCGCCGCGAAGGCGTCGCGCAGCCACGGGAGGAACAGCAGGTGGGAGAGGTAGATCGAGTACGTCGCGTCGCTGAGCGCGCGCACGCCGCGGCGCGCGGCGCCGGCGCGCGCGCGCGCCGCAAGGAACGCGGCCGCGAGCACGCCGTAGACGGCGAGCCACTCGATCGCGCGCGCGAGCGGCTGCGGCGGCATCGACCACAGCGACGCGAGCGCGCCGGCGGCCGCGGCGGCGAACGCGAGCGCGGCGGCGGCGGCGCGCGCTCCCGACGGCAGCGCTCCCGCGTCGCGTGCGATGCGCGCGAGCCATCCGAGCTCGAAGTAGGCGAGCCACAGGAGCGGGTTGCGCAGGTGCCACGTGAAGTCGAGCCGGGAGTAGATCTCGAGCCAGCCCTGCACGGCGAACGCGGCGGCGAACGCGGCGACGTGTCCGCGCGTCGAGAGCCGCGCGAGCGCGGGCGTCGCGACGACCATCGCCGCCGCGACGAGCACGTAGTAGTAGGGGCCGAAGCTGTGCGCGAGCAGGAGGTCGGACGCGACGCTCCCCGTCGCGGGCCCCATGCCGCGCGCGTGGCGCACGGCCTGCGCGGCGAGCGAGAACACGAGGTAGGGCAGCGCGATCCGAACGAGCCGCCGCCGCGTGGCCTCGAAGGGTACGCTCGCGCGCGCGCCGCCGGCCGCGTTCGTCGCACCCGCCGCGTACAGGTAGCCGGACGCGGCGAGGAAGCCCGGAACGGCGAAGCGCGTCGCGTGGCCGAGCCACAGCTCGAAGTGCGACGCTCCCGGCTCCCACGGCGAGCGGACCGTGTGGATGAGGACCACGACCAGGATGCCGAGCGCCTTCACCGCGTCGATCTCGTCGAGTCGCTCCGGCCGGGCGGGCGAGGGCGTGTGCGGGGCGGGCAACGGCGTGGGCTCCGGTGCGGGCGCGCGCGCGCGGAACGTCGCGCGCTGGCGCTCGCGGCCGAGGATGGGGGTGGCGCCGCGCGCGGGCAAGCGCGCGGTCGGCCGGTGTGCTCGGCGCGGTGCGCGCGCTCGGAGGTGGTGATCGACATGGCGAGCGAGGGCGCGCGCGAACGAGTGGTGACGGCGGCGGTGGCGGCGGCCGTCGCGGCCGCGGTGTCGTTCGGCGTCGCGACGCGGGTCCGGCCCGTCGCGAGCGCGCCCGGGGCCCAGGCCGCGCCGGCGCCGCTCGCGGCCGAGGTCGAGCGGCTCGGGCGCGAGCTCGATCGCGAGGTGCTGCGCGCCGAGACGCTCGCGGCCGAGCTCGAGCTCATGCGCAGCGTCGTCGAGCAGCTCGCGGCACCGGCGAGCGCTCCGGGCGCGCTCGCCGGCGCGCAGGGCGACGAGGTGATCGACGCCGACGCCGACGCCGCAGCCGACGCGGCGGCCGACGCCGCGGCGCGCGCAGCCGGTGGCCCGCCCCGCGCACCGCGCTTCGAGGAGGAGCTGCTGCGCCAGATGGGGCTCGTCGAGGACGAGATCGCCGACCTTCGCGACCGCTGGGACCGCGCGCAGCTCGAGCAGCTCGAGCTGCGCGACGAGGCGACGCGCGAGGGCTGGGTCTTCCGTCCGCGCTTCCGGGCGCAGCAGGCGCAGATCGAGGCGCGCCTGCGCGCGGACCTCGGCGAGGAGGACTACGACCGGCTCCTCTACGCCACCAACCAACCGAATCGCGTCGTCGTGCGGCAGGTGATCGGCGGCTCGGCGGCGGACGACGCGGGCGTGCGCGCGGGCGACTACGTGCTCTCGTACGCCGGCCAGCCCATCCACCGGCCGGGCGAGCTGAACGCGGCGACGGCGTCCGGCGTGCGCGGCGAGCGCGTGCCGGTGACGATCCAGAGCGGCACCTCGACGCGCACCGTCGTCGTTCCGCGCGGGCCGTTCGGCGTCCTCGCGCAGCCGATCTCCGTGCAGCCCCGGTAGCGCGCGTGCGCGCGTCGGGGGCCGCGGGCGGGATGGTCAGGCGATCGGGTCGCCGCACACCGCGAGCAGGTCGATGTCGTCGGCGCGCGGGGGGCCGACGGGGAAGTCGGCCTCGGAGACGTCGGGAATCGGGCCGGGGCCGGACGGCTCGCTCTGGACGCCGCGTCGCACGACCTTCGCCAGCTGGCCGAACGCGAACTCGATCACCGGGCGCGGAAGGCGCCGGTGCAGCCCGAGCACGTCGAGCCGCATGATGCGCCGGATGCGCGCGAGGCGCGCGTCGTTGTAGGCGCGCACGCGCGGCGTCATGCCGACGCCGCGCATCTCGACGCGCCGGAAGTGCGGAGCGAGCAGCGACGCGAGCTCGTCGGACGCGTACTCGCGCACGTGGAACGGGTTCACGCGGTCGGACTCGAGCAGGTTGGGCGTCGTGACGAGCACGCAGCCGGTGGGCTTCAGCATGCGCGCGATCGCGGTCAGGTAGGGCGCCGGATCCTCGAGGTGCTCGATCACCTGGAAGCTCACGATCAGGTCGAACGACGCCGGCGCGATCGGGAGCGCGGCGATGTCGGCGCGCACGAAGGCGGCGCGGCCGCGGCGCGAGGCGGCGTCCGGCCGGACGCGGTCGATCGCCACGACGAGGCCCGCCGCTTCGGCGAGCGACGCGGCGCCGTAGCCCGACCCGCAGCCGAGGTCGAGCACGCGCGCGCCCTCGGCGCGCGCGATCGCGAACGCGTAGGCGGCGCGGTGCCGGGCGAGGTCGACGCCGAAGAGCCGGCTTCCCGCGTGCAGGCGCTCGCCGGTGAACGCGACTTCCGGGGCCTCGCTCATCGCCTCGCCCTCGCGACGTCCTCGCCCTCGCCGCGTGCGTCGTCGCCGTCCGCGCCCGCGCGCGAGGCCGCGACCGCCTCGGCCGTGAACTCGCGCGCGAACACTAGCGCCGTGCCGCCGCGGACGACGATCATCGCCGCCTGCATGGCGAGGCTGCAGGCGACGAGCGTCGCCGGGTCGGCCCACGTGTCGTAGAGCTCGACGGCCGCGAACTGCACCGTGCCGAGGCCGGCGACGGCGATCGGCAGCGCGCCGACGAGCGCGATCACCGCCATGCCGAAGGCGGCCGGGCCGAGCGGCACGTCGATCGAGAACGACCAGAGCGATCCGATGCCCATCGCGACGAAGAGCAGCACGAAGGCGATGCGCAGCGCGGCGAGCTCGAGCAGGACGCGCAGCGGCGCGGTGCGGATCGGCCGGAAGACGTCGAGCCCGCGGATGCGCTCGAGCGGGCCGAGCGGGAACGGCGCGCGCAGCACGGCGAGCCCGCCGATCGTCGCGACGGCCACGGCCGCGGCGACGCCGCGGTGGAGCGTCGGCCCGTCGCCGCCCGTCGCGGCGGCGATCGTCGCCATCACGGCGACGAGCATCGCGAGATCCGTCAGCGACGACGTCGCGACGATGCCGAGCGCACCCTGGAGCGAGTGGCCGACGCGGCGGCGGAACAGCACGACGAGGGCGGCCGCCCCGAGCGCGTAGTTGACGATCGCGAGCGCGTAGCTCGCCGCCTTGATGCGCGCGCACGTGAGGACGTCGCTCTCGCGTCCGGCGTGGTGCGACAGGCGCGCGAGCGCGAGCCCGTCCACGCCGAGGCTCGCGAAGGCGTACACGAGCATGATCGGCGCGAGTCGCAGGAGCGATGCGGCGTCGATGCGCGCGAAGGCGTCGCGGTGCTCGCTCAGCAGGCCGTACAGCAGCGCGCTCGTCACGAGCAGCGGGACGAGCCAGCGGAGCGCGCTCGCGATGCGCGCGCCGCGGATCACGCCGCGCTCCGGCGCGCGGCGTCCGCGTGCCCGGCGATCGCGGCCTCGATGGCCTCTTCCATGTCGCGCGCGCTCGCATCCCAGTCGAAGCGGCGCGACCACGCGAGCGCGGCCGCCGCCATCCGCCGCCAGAGCGCATCGTCCCCGAGCAGCGCGCCGATGCGCGCGGCGAAGCCCTCGACGTCGCCGGGCGCGACGAGGAAGCCCGTCTCGTCGTGGCGCACGGAGTCGCGCAGGCCCGGCGCATCGGCCGCGACGACGGGCGTCGCCACCGCGTTCGCCTCGATCACCGTGAGCCCCCAGCCTTCCTTCTCGGAGGGGCACACGCACACGCGCGCGGCGGCGACGAGCGCGTCGCGCTCGCGGTCGGACACGAACCCCGCGAAGCGCGTGCAGTCGGCGACGCCGAGCTCGCGCGCGACGCTCTCGAGGCGCGGCTGCGCCGGGCCGCGACCGACGACGACGACCTCGAGGTCGGGGAAGCGCGGCCGCAGGCGCGCCGCCGCCTCGAGCATCACCTCGACGCGCTTGTAGTGCGCGAGCCGCCCGAAGTACACGAGCCGCGGCGGGCGCGGCGTCTCCGCGTCGAAGGGGACCTCGGGCGCGTGGATGCCGCAGAGGCTCACGCGCACGCGCTCCGCGTCGACGCCGCGCTCGACGAGGTCGCGCTTCGAGCTCTCGCTGATCGCGAGGAACGGGCGGCCGCGGAAGACGCGCGGGATCGCGCGCTCGGCCGCCCACACGGCGGCCGCGACCGGGAACGCGACCTCCTGGAACGCGGTGGTCCCGAACAGGTGGTGCGAGAGCGCGAGCACGGGCGCGCGCACGTAGAGCGGGCTCAGGAAGGGGAGCTTGTTCAGGCACTCGACGACGACGTCGATCTCGCCGCGGCGCGCGGCGCTGCGCGCGGCGAGCGCGGCGTGCGCGTAGTAGAGCGGAACGCGGCCGACGCGCTCGACGCGCACGCCCCGGACGTCCTCGGTCTCCGCACTCCCCGGGAAGCGTTCGGACACGAGCCGCACCGCGGCGCCGCGCGCGGCGAGGCGCGAGAAGATCTCGAACACGTGGAGCTCCGCGCCGCCGGCGGCGGGGTGGCGCAGGTCGCGCTCGTTCAGGAGCAGGATGCGGCGGGCCTTCGTCACGCGCGGCGGCTCGCGATCACAGCCGGCCGAGCCAGTCGGCGATGCGCAGCCACCAGACGATCCACATCGCCTCGAAGGCGATGCGGAGCGACATCTTCGAATCGCCCCGCTTGCGGTCCACGAAGAAGAACTCGACCTCCTCGCAGCGCGCGCCCGAGCGCTCGAAGCGGTAGTTCATCTCGATCTGGAAGCCGTAGCCGTTCGAGCGGATGCGCTCGAAGCCGAGGCGTTCGAGCAGCTCGGCGCGCACGCAGCGGAAGCCGCCCGTCGTGTCGCTGATGGACAGCCCCGCCACCTTCTTCGCGTAGAGGTTCCCGAAATAGCTGATGAGGATGCGCTCGATCGGCCAGTTCACGACCGTGATGCCGTTCAGGTAGCGCGAGCCGATCACCGCGTCGGCGTGCTGGATGCGCTCGAGGAAGACGGGAAGCATGTCGGGCGGGTGCGAGAAGTCGCAGTCCATCTGGACGACGACCTCGGCGCCGAGGTCGAGCGCGCGGCGGAGCCCCGCGCGGTAGGCGGCGCCGAGCCCCTCCTTCGCGCGCCGGTGGAGCACGTCGACGCGGCCGGTGCGCAGCGCGAGGTCGTCGGCGAGCTTGCCGGTGCCGTCGGGCGATGCGTCGTCGACGACGAGCACGCGGATGCGCGCGTCCTGCGCGAGCACGGCCGTCACGAGCGGCTCGAGGTTCTCGGCCTCGTTGTAGGTCGGGACGACGACGGTGACGCGCGACGGGGCCGTCATGGCTTCGAGCTTCTGGGCACGGTTCTGCCTGCTGTCCGCTTCGACCGCCGCCGCGGCCGCCGCGGCGCGGAAGGAAGAAGAGACTAGGGCGGATCGCGACCGCCCCTCAAGCACTCGCGCACGCGGCGCGCGCGACGCCTCTCGCATTCGTGCGTGGCCCGTCGGCGTGGGAGGTGTCGCTGCGCGCGAGCTGCGCGCGACGTGCGCGCGGCTCGCGGCGCGCCGAGGGCGCGCGCCGTCGCACGCCGCCGTTCAGGGGCGCGAGGCCGCTTCCGATAGGCAGCGCACCGCCGGGTGGGATCGACCGCGTCGGGAGCGCCGACGCACTCCGCATCGTTCGAAGGGTTCGAGGGGTCCGAGGGGTCCGAGCATGCAGCGCGTCGAGAGGGAATGGGATCGCGGCGGAGTCGTGCTGCGCGGCGACGAGAGCGAGGGCGACGGCCCCGCCGTCGTCTTCGTCCACGGCTGGTGCTGCGATCGCAGCTTCCTCGCTCCGCAATTCGATCACTTCGCGCGTCGCCGTCGCGTCGTCGCGCTCGATCTGCGAGGCCACGGACGCAGCGACGGTGTCGGAACCGACTGCGCGATCCGCGACCTCGCCGACGACGTCGCGAGCGTCATCGAGCAGTGCGGGCTCGAGCGGCCCGTGCTCGTCGGACACAGCCTCGGCGGCGTCATCGCGCTCGACGTGGCCGTGCGCCGGCCCGAGCTCGTCGGCGCGATCGCGATGCTCGACTCGATCGTCGCCATTCCGAGTCATCTCGACGGTCTCGCGCAGGGCCTCTCCCTGCTGCTCGCGTCGCCGCGCTTCCGCGAGACGCTCGTCGACTTCGTGGACCAGTGGCTGCTGCGGCCGGACAGCGACCGCGCCCTGCGCGATCGCGTCGTGGACGTGATGGCGAACGCCGACCCCGACGTCGCGCTGCAGGCGTGGCAGTCGATGGTCGAGTACGACGACCGGGGTGCGATCAAGGCGTGCCCGGTTCCCATTCTCTTCATGGCGGCCGAGAACACGGTCGCCTCGCTCGAGGAGCTGCCGGACATGCACCCGGACCTCGAGCTCGTCTACATGCGCGGGGTCTCGCACTTCCATCCGCTCGAGGCGCCCGAGGCCACCAACCGCCACCTCGAGGACTTCCTCGATCGTCTCCGGTCGCGTCGTTAGGCGAGGGTCGAGCTAGCCTCCCCGCGGCGCGGACGAGCGCGCGGAGCGGAGGCACGGCGCGTCGATGGCGACGGGGATGCACGGAGCCGCCCGGTCGGGGCGCGGCGGAGCGGCGCTCGCGTGGGCGCTGGCCGGCGCGTGGGCGGCCTCGATCTTCGCCGCGATCCCGCTCGCGCGGTCGATCGAGCACGCCGTGCGCGATGCGCTCGGGCAGCGGGCCTTCGGGTGGCTCGCGATCGGCGCCGTCCTCGCCGCCACCGCGGCCGCGCTCGCCGCCGTCGGGCGCAGCCGCGGCGCGACCGCGTCTCCCCGTGACGCGCACTCTCCGCGCGCCGCGGTGCGCGCGGTCTGGCTCGTCGCCGTCGCCGCCGCGTTCGCGGTCGCCACCGCCTCGCTGTGGAGCAACCCCGAGGAGGCGATGCACTTCGTCCAGTACGGAGTGCTGTCGCTGCTGCTCCAGCGCGCCGTCGCCTTCCGCCTTCCCGACGCCTCGAGCTACTTCGTCGCCGCGCTGGCCGGCGCGCTCGTCGGCTGCGCCGACGAAGCCGTGCAGTGGGTCGTTCCGGGCCGCTACTTCGGGCTGCGCGACATCGCGATCAACGCCTTCGCCGCGTCGCTCGTGCAGGTCGGGCTCGCGATGGGGATCCGGCCCGCGGGCGTCGCGCGAACGACGTCGCGCGCGGGCCGGCGCGTCGCCCTGCGCATCGCCCTCGCGCTCTGGGCGGCGCTCCTCGCGTTCGCGCTCAACACGCCCGCTCGCGTCGCCGTCTGGGCGCCTCGACTTCCGGGCCTCGCGTTCCTCGCGACGAACGAGAGCACGATGATGGAGTACGGGCACAGATACGACGCGCCGGACATCGGCGTCTTCCGCTCGCGCCTCGCGCCGGAGGAGCTCGCGCGCGAGGACGCGACGCGTGCCGCCGCCGGGGCCGCTCTCCTCGACGCCTACCGCGACGCCTATGGCGACTTCCTCGTCGACGTTCCGCCCCAGCGCGATCCGTTCGTGCACGAGCTGCGGGTCCACCTGTTCCGTCGCGATCGCTATCTCGAGTTCTGGCGGGCGCAGACGGGCGGGTCGCCCGAGCAGGTGGAGGAGCGGCGCAAGCTCGCGACGGTCGCGGCGCGCGAGGATCGCCTCGTTCGCCGCTTCTTCGCGCGCACGTTCGCCGCGTCGGGCTATGCGCTCCCGCCCGACGTCGCCGCGCGTGTCGCGCGCGACGAGCTTCCCGGGCTGGACTACGAGAGCACGGTGAGCCGCGATCTCGTCACCTCCGTCGGCGAGGGGGAGCTGCTCGCCGTCTTCGCGCTCGCGCTCGTCGCGCTGCTCACGGCGCTCCTGTCGCAGCGCGAGAGCGGCTAGCCGTCGTCGGCGCGCGTGCGTACGCGAGCTACCCTGCCCTGCCGTGCGCGACGAAGGCGGAAAGGCTCGACCCTCCGAGGACACCGCGCGTGGCACCCTGCGCGAGCGGATCGCGAGCGGGCGCCAGGCGGGGCGCGCCGCGATCGCTCGCGCGCGCGAGCGCACTCGCACGGCGGTGCGCAACGGCAGCGCCGCGCTCCGCGCGGGCGGGGACGCCGCCCGGCGGCGCACCGCTCCGTCGCCGGCCCTCCCCTATTTGGCCTTACTTCGCACGCCGGCCCTGCCGATGGCGACGCCCGTCATGCACCGAGAGATGCGGGTCGCGACGTACAACGTGCACCGGTGGAGCGGGCTCAACGGGCGCAGCCGGCCCGATGCGGCGCGCGCGGCCTTCGTCATCTCGGAGCTCGACGCCGACGTCGTCGCGCTCCAGGAGGTGCTGCGTCCGTTCACGGGCGAGGACCCGCTCGAGATGCTCTCGGACGCGCTCGGCCTCCACCTCGCGTTCGCGGTGACGCGCCAGCACAAGCTCGGCCAGCTCGGCAACGCCATCCTGTCGCGCCTCCCGATCTCCGGCCTGTCGGTGCTCGACATCTCGTACTCGCGGATCGAGCGGCGCGGCGCGCTGTGCGCGCAGGTGGGCGGAGACGCCGAGGGCGGCGGCCTGTCCGTGATCGCGACGCACCTCTCGCTCGTCGATCGCACGCGCCACCGCCAGGTCCAGTCGCTGCTCGAGCATCCGCAGCTCGCGACGGGCGCGGCCGTGCTCCTCGGCGACATGAACGCCTGGCGCCGCTGCAAGGCGAGCCGCGAGCTCGACTCGACGCTCGAGCAGCACCACAACCGCGCGTGGCCGGCCTCGTTCCCCGCACTGCGCCCCGTGCTCGCGCTCGACCGCATCTACGCCCGCGGCGCGGACGTGGTCGACGTCGCGACCCACGCGACGGCGGCGGCGCGCCGCGCGTCCGATCACCTCCCCGTCGTGGCGCGCATCGCCGTCAAGCCCGCGACGGGCGACCCCGACTAACGAGCCTCCCGCTCGCCCGGAACGCCGCGCCCCGAACGCGCTGGCGCCGGGACGCGCCGGCGCCGTACTCTCGGAGGCCTGCGGGCCGGAGGGGCGATGGCGCGATCGGACGACGAGGACCGACCGAAGCGGAGCTGGCGCGAGATCGACCAGATGCGCTCCGGCGCGCGCCCGCGCGACGAGGCGCGGCCGCGCGGCCGCTGGGCCGAAGCGCAGGCGCGGCGCGCGACTGCCCAGTACACGAAGCAGCTCGATGCGCTCTTCTCCTCGGGCCAGGGGGGTGCGCGCGGCGAAGAGCTCGCCGCTGCGATGCGCGAGGCGCACGGCGGCCCCGACCTCGCGACGGCGTGCCGCGCCTATCGCGACGAGGTCGGCGTCCCGGACGCGCCCGACCTCCTCGGCCTCTTCCTCGACACGGGCGATCGCGAGCTCGTCGTCGCGGCGCTCGAGCTCCTGCTCGCGCGCGCCCGCGCGGGCGAGGACGCGCCCTCGAAGGGGCTGCGCCGCCAGGTCGAGACGCTCGCCCAGGACTTCGACGCCGCGATCGCCGACGTCGCCGAGGAGCTGCTCGAGGCCCTCGCCGGCTGAGCGGCCGCGCGCTCCGTCGCTCCCGCGGCCCGCCGCGGCGCGTTCGCGGGCGGTCTCGCGTTTGGCCGCCCCGGGCGCGTCGCGTACCCTGCGACGCGATGTCCGACTCGGCCGAACGCGAGCTGCTGGCGCGCTATCTCGAGGAGCACAACCTCAAGCACACCCGGCAGCGCGACGTGATCCTCGATGCCTTCCTGGCGTCGAAGGGCCACGTCACGAGCGAGGAGCTCTATCAGCGCGTCCGCGAGGAGCACCCGAACATCGGGTACACGACCGTGTACCGGACGATGAAGCTGCTGGCGGACGCCGGCGTCGCGCAGGAGCGCCAGTTCGGCGACGGGCTCACGCGCTACGAGGTCGAGCAGGAGCACCACGACCACCTCGTCTGCCTCGGCTGCGGGCGCATCGTCGAGTTCGAGTGCGAGGAGATCGAGGCCGCGCAGGCGGAGATCGCCGAGCGGTACCGGTTCCGGCTGGTCCGCCACCGCCACGAGCTCTACGGCTACTGTGCGTCGTGCGGCAGCGCGCGCTGACGCCACCGGTCGCGTTGACGCAGCGAGTCGAAGCCCGCGCCTCGTCGCCGCCGCCGTGCGGACGACCGCGCTGACGGGCGTCAGCCCGGGGTGGGCGGTCGACCCCTCGGCCGATCGCCGCGCTCGCGCGCGAAGTCCAGGGTGTTCACGCGAACCGCGACCCTATAAGATGTGCCGCTGGCATCGCTGCCGCGGGGGAAGCGCACGCATTCGGACGCGCCGGAGCGCGAGCGGACGGAGTGTCCGCCACCGGCGCGCGCGATCTGCCGAGCTCGACGCGGCGCTCGGTCGCAGGGGTCTCTCTCAGTCGTTCTCGCCGGTGGCTCTCGTCGATCCGGAGTTCCGGGAAGGCATCAAGGAGTTGAGCATGAGCAGCGTGAAGCGGGGTCTTGCGTTGGTGGCCGCGGTCGCGGGTCTGACGTTCGCGGCGGGGAGCGCGCACGCGGCGTCCGCCATCGATTTCGTCTGGCTGAGCTCGGGGACGCCGACGGTCGCGTCGCCCGCGGCGTCGTCGACGATCACGGGTGCGTTCCGGCTCACGGGTGAGGACCCGGGCATGTGGCTCATCGTCTTCACGCTCCAGTTCGACACGGTCGAGCTCGACTTCGTGAACGCGACGGAGATGACGAACGTGATCGGTGCGCCCATGAACGCCAACTCGATCGGTCCGATCACCTCCGGCGTCAACGTCGACGAGATGGGCGGCGTCGTGAACCAGCTCGACTGGCAGGGACAGTTCACGAACCTCACGGGCTGTGCCACGGGCTGCGTCATCACGCTCGGAACCATCCAGTTCCGCGTCGCCAGCACCGGCGCGACGGGCGACGGGCTCGACCGCGACATCCGGCTCGGCGAATTCTCGGTCGGACTCGACGGCACGTACTCTGGAATGGGCGTCGACCTCCCCGCGACCTACGGCGACGGTGCGGTGCTCCCGGAGCCGATGTCGGCCGCGTTCGGCGCGGCCGCGCTCGGCGTGCTGGGGCTGATCGCGCGACGCCGCGCGTAGCATCGCATCCAGCGTCTCGAACGGACGCCCCGCCTCGGAGGATCCGAGGCGGGGCGTCGTCGTCTGGAGGGGGCTGCGCCGCGGGCGAGGTCGGCGCGGGCCTCAACTCGGCCCGCTTCGGCGTCGATGACCGCCGCATGCGGCGATCCGAGCTCCCCTGCCCCGTCTGCGACACCGACATCCCGCTCATCGGCGACGAGCTCGTCGGCGACGACATCCTCTGTCCGGTCTGCGGCGTGACGTCGCGGCTCGGGAAGAAGAACGCCGAGGACGGCGACGGGGATCCGGACCTCGAGCCGGACTGGTAGGCCCCGGCGCGCCGCGTCGCGCGTGCTCAGACCGCGCGTCGCGGGAGCCGATCGCGCTGCGCGGCGAGCGCGGGTGCCGCCGCGTCGCGCGCCGAGAGCAGCGGCGCCTCGACGGGCCAGTCGATCCCGATCTCCGGGTCGTTCCACGCGACCACGATCTCGGCCTGCGGGACGTAGAAGTCCGTGCACTTGTACTCGAACTCGGCGACGTCGCTCGTCACGCAGAAGCCGTGCGCGAAGCCCGGCGGGATCCACAGCTGGCGGAAGCTCTCGGCCGTGAGCTCGACGCCCACCCAGCGGCCGAACGTCGGCGACCCGAGCCGGATGTCGACCGCCACGTCGAACACGCTCCCCGCCACCGCGCGGACGAGCTTGCCCTGCGCGTGCTCGACCTGGGCGTGCAGCCCGCGCAGCGTGCCGCGCACCGAGCGCGAGTGGTTGTCCTGCACGAACACGGCGTCGATTCCGCCCTGTGCGTACTTCCGCGCCTGATACGTCTCGAGGAAGAAGCCGCGATCGTCGCGGTGGACGTCGGGCTCCACCAGCACGACCTCGGGGATCGCGAGCGGCGTGAACTTCACGAGCGCCCCCGCAGCATCTGCAGCAGGTACTCGCCGTACGCGTTCTTGCGCATCTCGTGCGCGATGCGCTCGACGTCCTCGCGCGACAGGTAGCCCTTGCGGTACGCGATCTCCTCGAGGCACGCGATCTTGAGACCCTGCCGCTCCTGGATCGTCTGGATGAAGTTCGCGGCCTGGAGCAGCGACTCGTGCGTGCCGGTGTCGAGCCACGCGATGCCGCGGCCCAGCAGCTCGACGTGGAGCTCGCCGCGGCGCAGGTACTCGACGTTGACGTCCGTGATCTCGAGCTCGCCCCGCGCGGACGGCGCGAGCCCCTTCGCGACCTCGACGACGTCGGCGTCGTAGAAGTAGAGCCCCGTCACGGCGTAGTTCGACTTCGGACGAGCGGGCTTCTCCTCGATGCCGACGGCGCGCCCGGCTTCGTCGAAGTCGACGACGCCGTAGCGCTCCGGGTCGCGCACCCAGTAGCCGAACACGGTCGCGCCCCGCTCGCGCGCCGCGGCGCGCGCGAGCGACTCCGGGAAGCCGTGGCCGTAGAAGACGTTGTCGCCGAGCGCGAGCGCGCAGCGCTCGCCGGCGATGAACTCCTCGCCGATCACGAACGCCTGCGCGATTCCGTTCGGCTCGGGCTGCACGGCGTACTGCAGGCGCAGGCCGAGGTCGCCGCCGTCGCCGAGCATGCGCTCGAAGTACGGCCGGTCGTGCGGCGTGGTGATGACGAGGACGTCCCGCATGCCCGCGAGCATCAGCGTCGAGAGCGGGTAGTAGATCATCGGCTTGTCGTAGATCGGCAGAAGCTGCTTGCTCACGCCGCGCGTGATCGGATACAGCCGCGTGCCCGACCCGCCGGCCAGGACGATTCCCTTCACGATGAACGGTGCCTCCGGACAGGGGGGCGGCAGCCTAGCAGTCCGCCTCGACGGCGAGCGAGCGGCGCGCGCGCGTCCTACGGCAGGAATGCATCGGGGGCGCGCAACTTCGCGGGCAGGTACTCGTCGATCACGTAGTTGAGGCCCCACTTGGCGAGCGCCTGCTGCTCGGCGCGCACACCCATCGCCAGCAGCTGCTCGATGGCGGCGCGCCACTCGGCGTGGGCCTTGAAGAAGGGGTCGTTGTCCAGTGCGTCCTTCGCGCGCTTGACGTCGACGTCCTGCAGCGGATGGGTCGGCAGCTCGTAGTCGACGATGTCCTGCGGCGTCACGCCGAGGTAGCGGGCGTGCGGGACGCAGAAGAACTGCGACAGGTGCGCGGCGTTCCCGGACCCGACCTTGAGCGTGCGGTAGATGTTCGAGATCCCGTACGGGTCGCAGTCGACGAACGCGTAGACGGGCAGGTCGCACTCGTCCGAGAGCTTGCGGATGAAGCGGCGCGTGGCGCGCGTCGGCACGCCCGCCATCGAGACGAGGATGCAGTCCGCCGTCTGCCAGAACTTGTGGCTCTGCAGCCGCTGGAACACGCCTCCCGTCTCGATCGCGAGGATGAACTTCGCGTTCGTCTCGAACGACAGGTGCTCGACCGAGCTCGGGATCGAGTACGCCCCCGAGCCGAAGCGCGTGCAGTCGATGCGCTCGACGACGCCCGTCTCGCGGTCGGCGTCGAGCACGACGAGCTGCCCGGCCACCGCGCCGCCGTGCTCGTCGGGCACGAAGCGCAGCTCCTCGCGCGAGACGCCGCGCATCGAGAACATCGCCTCGATGTCGTCCATCACCGTGTCGGACTCGGTCTGCTCGTCGAACTTGGCCTCCTCCCAGTTCTTGCTCTGGTAGTAGGCGTCGCGCTTGGTCGCGAAGTCGTTCGTCTCCACGAGCTCCTTCGAGAGCGCCATCATCCGCAGCGTCTGCGCGAAGCTCTTGACGGTGTTCACCGTGAGCGTGCGCACCTTCCGCTGCTTCCCGATCTCGAAGAAGCCCTTGCGCTCGGAGTAGGTGACGTTCGAGAGCGCGCGCACCGGGAACGCGAGGTCGGGCTTCCGCTTCTTCAGGATGTCCGCGTGGACGCCGCGCGCGGTGTCGGCGATCAGCGAGACGGTCTGCGCGTCGCGCGCGCGCGGCGTGGCCTTCGCGCCGGCCTTCTTCGCGGTCGCCTTCCGCGCTGCCGGCTTCTTCGAACCCACCTTCTTTGCACGCGGCTCCTTCGCGCCGGGCTTCTTCGTCGCCTTCGTCCGCGTCGCCTTCGTCCGCGTCGCCTTCGTCCGGGTCGCCTTCCTCGCTGCCATCGCGCCTCGCTGTCGCGCGCGCGTCGCCGCGCGCCTCGGGTTCAGGCCGTGCGGCTGCGCTCGAGCACGTCGGCGAGCCGGTCGGCGACGCGCGTGCGCTCGCGGTCGTCGAAGCCGAGGATCTCCTGCAGCCCGATCGCCACCTGCGGGATGTACTTCTCGATGTACGCGCGCTTCTTGCGCTCGTCCGCCTCGCGCCGCCGCTTGCGCACGTGCGTCGCCATCCTCCGCCCGCACTCCTGCAGGCCGAGGCGGATCTCCTTGACGATCTCGGGATAGGAGGCGATCGCCTCCTTGCTCTCGGAAGTGAACGGCACCCACACGCTCGCGATGTGCACGAGCAGGAGCATCGGCCCGACCGGGAGCGAGCCGCGCGGCTGCTGCAGCTGGTAGGCCTTCCAGTCGGTGCTCGTCACCGCCTTCGTGATCGCGCACGCACCCTGCTGGTACTGCAGCGGAACGCGATTCGCGTAGCGGTAGAGCGTGACCGGCTCGTCCGCGCCGAGCGCGCCTCCGTACGCGAGGCCGACCTCGACGAGGAACGGGTTGCCGCGGTAGACCGTCGGGCGGCGCGTCACCGTCGCGAAGAAGTCGGCGTCGACCTCGGCGCGCAGCGCGCGCAGCAGCAGCTCCTCGCCGATCGGTGCGATGCAGTCGGTCGGCGGGTTCATGATCTTCGTCTTCTGGATCGCGCGATGGATGCGCTCGGCCTCGTCGCGCGAGATCTCCGCCGGCCGCCGCGTCGGCGCGATGCCCGCGCGCTCGCAGATCTCCGCCGCGGTCCGCGCCGACACGCGCGAGAAGTCGCCCTGCAGGCACGTCTTGACGTTGCGCGCCTTCGTGTCGCGGAACATCTGCATCAGCACGCCGAGCTCGACGCCGTACGGGTGCGGCTGGATCTCCGCCGTGTTCGCGGGCAGCTCCTTCGTCACGCGCGGGTACACGACGGGCTCGCCGTCCTTCGCGTCGGGCGGGCGGTAGACGATCTCCGCGTGCGGGTTCGCGAGCGAGATCTGCCGGACGTACGCGTCGACCGAGTGCTGGCCGCCGCGGTACGCGCCCTCGAGCTCGATCTCGACGCGCGTCCCGTGATCCTTCTTCCAGCGCACCACCTCGTCCTTGCGGACGCGCGGCTCGTTGCGCTGCGTGTCGATCACGAGCTCGAAGAAGTGCGCGTCGCGGCCCTTGCCGGTGCGCGTCGTGATGCGCACGGGCTTGCCGGTCGTGAGCAGGCCGTACATGCCGGCCGCGCTGATGCCGATGCCCTGCTGACCGCGGCTCTGGCGCAGCCGGTGGAACTTCGAGCCGTACAGGAGCCGCCCGAAGATCTTCGGCACCTGCGCGCGCACGATGCCCGGGCCGTCGTCCTCGATCGCCACCACGAAGCGCGACTCGTCGACCGGGTCGATCGACACCTCGATCGACGGCAGCAGGCCCGCCTCCTCGCACGCGTCGAGCGCGTTGTCGACGCCCTCCTTGACCGTGGTGAGCAGGGCCTTCGCCGGATTGTCGAAGCCGAGCAGGTGGCGGTTCTTCGCGAAGAACTCGGAGACGGAGATGTCGCGCTGCTTCGCGGCCATCTCCTGCGCCGTGCGCGTCGGGCGCTGCGCCGGCTTGGCGGCGCGCGGCTTCGCGGCGCGCGACGCGCTCTTCTTCTTCCTGCGTGCGGTCACGCGCACGGCCCCCCTGGTCGCGCTCGCGCGCGTCCGTGTGCGGCACCGGAGGGTCGCGGATGGAGAGGGACTTTCAAGGCGGCGACGCCGACGCGTCGTGCGTTCAGAAGGAGTCGAGGGGCTCGTCGCGGAAGTTTCCGACGAGGCGCGCGCGGCCCGAGCGCAGCATCGACATCACGGTGGCGACGATCTCGCGCTCGTCGTCGGTGACCTCCGCGACCGCGGTCACGAGCTCGAGCAGGGTGACGTCGATCGTCGCGGCCGCGCGCCGCGGCGTCGCGAGGGCGCGGCGAGCGCGCGCGGGCTCGGGCCTCATCCGGTCACCTCCTCCTCGACACGCACCCAGCGAATGCGGTGGGCCGCCGCGCGCGCTTGAGAAGCACTTCGCATGCCATCGGTGCCGAGCACGTGCGAGAGACCCGAGCGGCCCGCCTGACGCGCACCTCGCGCCCATCCGCCGCGGTCGGCGGCATGGGGGGCGCGCGCGAGCGACGGAATCCGCGCGCTCGGGTGACGGGATCCGGTCCCTTTCGCGCTCGGGCTCCGATGGCGGTGGAGTCGCCGCTCCTCGCAGCCCACCTCACGGCGGCCGTTCGCGCGGCATCGGCGTCGCGCGCTCGAAGGCGGCCTCGATCGCACTGGGGTCGCGGTACGAGAGCGCCTCGGCCATCGCGGCCGCGTCGACCACCTCCCGCCCGTCGAGGTCGCCGCACGTGCGCGCCACGCGCAGCGCACGCCGCGCGGCGCGTGCGGACAGCCCGAGCCGCTCGACGGCGCGGCCGAGCAGCGCGCGTGCCTCGTCCGTCGTCTGAGCGAGCCGCTCGAGCGACGCATCGTCGAGCGCCGCGTTGGGCCGCCCGGCGCGGCGCTCCTGGACGTCGCGCGCACGCGCGACGCGCTCGCGCGCCTCCCCGGACGTCTCCGCTTCGTCGCTGCACGACGCCGCGAGGTCGCGCCAGGCGACGGGGCGGACGCGCACGTGGAGATCGATGCGGTCGAGCAGCGGCCCCGAGAGCCTTCGCGCGTAGCGCGCGATCGCGCCGTCGTCGCAGCGGCAGTCGCGCTGTCCGCTGCCGTGCCAGCCGCACGGGCACGGATTGCACGCGGCGACGAGCTGGAAATCCGCCGGGAGCTCGCAGCGGTAGCGCGCGCGGGCGAGCCGGATGCGGCGCTCCTCCATCACCTCGCGCAGCGCCTCGAGCACGCGCCGGTCGAACTCCGGGAGCTCGTCGAGGAACAGCACGCCGCAGTGTGCGAGCGAGACCTCGCCCGCGCGCGGCGGGTTGCCGCCGCCGAGCATCCCAGCCGGGCTCGCCGTGTGGTGCGGTGCGCGAAAGGGCCGCGTGCGCGCCGCGACGGCGCCCGGGCGAAGCAGCCCGGCCGCGCCGTGGATGCGCGTCACGTCGACGCGCTCGCTCGGCGAGAGCGGCGGCAGCAGGCCGGGGAGGCAGCGCGCGAGGAGCGTCTTGCCCGCGCCGGGCGGGCCGCAAAGGAGCAGCCCGTGGCCGCCCGCGGCCGCGACCGCGAGGGCGCGCTTCGCCGCGGCCTGCCCCCGGACCGTCGACAGGCACGGGCTCGGCGCCCCTTCCGCCCCGTCGTCCGAAGGGGCGCACGCGCGCGGGAGCGTCGCGGCGCCGAGCAGGTGGGCGACGACGGCGCCGAGTGCCGACGCCGCGCGGACGTCGACCCCGTCGGCGAGCGACGCCTCCGCCGCGCACGCGGCGGGCACGACGACCTCCGTGCAGCCGGCGTCGCGGGCCGCGAGGGCGAGCGCGAGAGCGCCCGGCACCGGGCGGAGCCGTCCGTCGAGCGCGAGCTCGCCGACGAAGGCGCGCCGCTCGAGCGCCTCGGGCTCGAAGGCGGACTGGGCGCCGAGGATGCCGATCGCTATGGCGAGGTCGAGGCCCGCGCCCGTCTTGCGCACCTCCGCGGGCGCGAGGTTCACCGTGACGCGCCGGTCGGGGAAGCGCAGGCCCGCCGCGGCGATCGCGGCGCGCACGCGCGCCGCGCTCTCGCGCACCGCTGCCTCGGGCAGGCCGACGACGTCGACCCGCGGAAGCTGGGAGCTGATCCGGACCTCGACCTCGACGAACGCGCCGTCGACGCCGACGAGCGCTGCGCTCGCGACTCGCGACAAGCGGGGCCTTCGCGGGACCGGACGGGGGGTGGCGGGGCGGACGCGCTCGAACGAGCGGGAGATCGAAGGCAGGGCTCCCAGGGGAGGAGCCCTGCCTTCTACTCTTGAAAAGCCCCTCGAGGAAGGGACTCCGTACAGCTGGGAGTGGTCGGCTCGCGGCGAATGTGTCAGAAGTCTTCTCCACTCCGCGCAATGTCTTGCGCGCTCGCGCCCCGAGCGGGCCGGCCGCGACGACGGCAGGAAGGCGATGGATCGCCGCGTCGCAGCTCGCGAATGACGCGCCGGCGATCGCGCGGAGCCGCACCCGGGGGGCAGCGTGCGATGACGTCGGGGTGCGCAATCGGACGGGGCGCAATCGGACGGGGCGCGTGCGGCGGTGCGCGCAGCGGGGAGCGGCGCGCGATGCGCGGTCTGTCGGGCGCCGGTCGCGCGCGCGGGGCGCCGCGCACCGCGCGACTCGCCATCGCCGCCGTTCGCGCCTCGCGCGTCGCGCTCGCTGCGGCGGCCCTGCTCGCCGCGCCCGGGTGCGCGCCGCCGCCGGGCCTCGACGCCGATGGCGCCGCGACCGCGGCCCCCGAGGCGGCGGCCGAGGCCCGTGTCCCCGCGCGTCCGCGCGACGCCGGCGACTTCGACCCGGTGCGCGCCCGCGAGCACGCGTCCGCCCTCGCCGAGCACCCGCGCGACGCCTCGCGCTACCTGCGCGAGCAGCTCGAGCTCGCCGGCTTCACGGTGCGCGCGGTCGCGGCCGCCGGCGCGCCGGAGCCGGACGCGGCCTCTGCGTCCCTGGTCGCATGGCGGGCGGGCGAGCGCGACGACGCGCTGCTCCTCGCCGCTCCCGTCGTCGATCGCCGCGGCACGCCCAGCGCGGCGGCGCTCGCGCTCGAGGCCGCGCGCGCGCTCGCGGCCGCGCGGAAGCCGTACGGCACGCTCGTCGCGCTCGTCGGTCCGACGCCCGCCGCGCGCGACGCGACCGGAGCCACGAGCGCGCCGGCCGCGCGCGACGAGGCCCTCGCCGCGCAGCTCGCATCGGTGGGCGCACTCGGACGCGCCATGCACCGCGCGGGCGAGCTCGTCGGCGTGCGCGCGGGCTTCTGGATCGACGGCGTCTGCGGCGACCCCCCGCACATCGCGCGCGATCTCGCCTCGCACGGCGCCCATCGCGAGCTGCTGCTGCGCACGGCGCGTGCGCTCGGCCGCGCGTCCGCGTTCGAGAGCGAATCGTTCTCGACGCCGCGCGCCGGTCACGCGGAGCTCGCGGCGCTCGGCGTGCACGGCCTCGTCGCGCTCGTCGACGACGCCGAGTCCGCCGGTCGTGGGTGCTCGCTGGCGGGGCTCGACGCGGTCGGGCCGCCCCTCGTCGCGACGGCGCGCGCGCTCGAGGAGCGCCTCGCCCGGATCGAACGTTATGCGTCCTCCGCGGCGGCGACGACGGCGAGCGATCCGGTCGAACGCCGCGCCGCTTCGCTGCCGACGCCCGCCGCGCGCGACGCGACCGGAGGCGAGAGCGCGCCGGCGGCGGGCACTGCAGCGCGCGACGGCGGCTCCTGACGTGCGCGCTCGTCGCGCTCTCCCGCATGCGCGGCCGGCGCGCCTGCGCGCACCGTCCGCGTTCGCGCTCGTCGCGCCGTTCGTGCTCGTGCTCGTGCTCGTGCTCGCGCTCTCGTTCGCGGGCGTCGCGCCTCCCGCGCGCGCCGCGGCGCCGTCGGCCGACGTCGTCGAGGTCGTCGTCGATGCGCCGCTTCCGGGCGAGCGCGTCGAGAACGACGTCCACATGGTCGCCGTGCGCGGCCGCGCGCGCGCGGGCGACGAGGCCTGGAGTGCCTTCGACGTGCTCGTGGCGATCGACGTCTCGTACTCGACGCGCGAGCCGAGCGGCATCGACGTCGACGGCGACGGCGAGGTCGGCTTCGATCCCGAGCGCGAGCTGGTGGAGCCCGGCCGCTATCCCGAAGGCACGGTCTGCACGGATCCCGACGACACGATCCTCGCCGCCGAGGTCTCGGCCGCGGGCGTCCTGCTCGGCGAGCTCGACGCGGCGCGCACGCGCGTCGGCCTCGTCGCGTTCTCCGGCGAGACCGATCCGGAGACGGGCCTCCGCGTCGCGCCCGACCAGCGCGACGCGTGGGTCGTCGTTCCGCTGACGCACGACTTCGGCGAGGTGCGCGCAGCGCTCGGCGACCTGCTGCGCGAAGGCCCGCGCAACGCGACGAACTTCGCGGCGGCCATCCGCCTCGCGGTGACCGAGCTCGCGGGCCTGCCGGGCGCGCAGAGCGCGCCGCGCGAAGGCGCGCGGCGCGTCCTGCTCTTCCTCACCGATGGCCAGCCGAGCTTTCCGTACGGGAGCGGCGCGGTGTCCGATCGCCAGGACGTCGAGGCGGCGATCGACGCGGCGCGCCTCGCGGACAAGGCGAGCGTCGTCGTCAACACCTATGCGCTCGGGCGGCAGGCGCTCGCCCGGCCGGTCGCGGCGACGGAGATGGCGCGCATCACGTCGGGCACGTACACCGCGGTGAGGAACCCCGGCGACATCGTCCACTTCCTGAAGGGCATCTCGTTCGCGAACGTCGACGACGTCCTGATCGCGAACCGCACGCTGCGCGAGGTCTCCGTCGACGTGTCGCTCGCGCCCGACGGCAGCTTCTCCGGGCTCGTGCCCGCGCGCCCCGGCGCCAACGAGCTCGAGGTGACGGCGCTCGCGAGCGACGGTCGCGAGGCCAGCGCCGTCCTCGAGATCGAGTTCGCCGAGGCGACGCTCGGCGCGCGCGAGCTCGAGCGCGAGCTCGCGCGCATCCGGCAGCGCAACAAGGAGCTGCTGCGCCTGCTCGAGCGCGAACGCATCGAGCGCTTCCGCGCGCGCCGCCGCGAGGTCGTGATCGGCGAGGACGCGGAAGGGGACGCGAGTGCGCCGTCGGAGCGCGCCGCGCCGCCGCCGCCCGATTCCGGGCGCGACTAACGAAGATCGACGAGGTCGAGCGCGCTGCCGCGCACGCGCGCGCGCCGCGAGGGCGTGCCCGCCGGCAGGATCTCGATCGGAACGCCCGGGCTCGGCGCCATCGTGACGGTCGTGCGCCGATCGATGCGCGCGCCGTCGACGACGCGGAGCGAGAAGCGCTGCAGCAGACACGCGAGCGCCACGAGCATGCTCTGCTTCGCGAAGCTCGTGCCGACGCACATGTGGAGCCCCGCGCCGAAGGGAAGATAGGCGTAGGGCGGGGGCGTCGCGCCCTCGAGCCAGCGTTCCGGCGCGAAGCGCCGCGGCTCGGGAAAGCTCCCGGCATCGTGGTGGAGCGCGCAGTAGGGGACGAGGATGCGCGACTTGCGCGGGAGCGCGCGGCCGCCGAGCTCGACGTCTTCCGCCGCGATGCGCGCGCCGAACGGCACGATCGGGAACAGGCGGAGGCTCTCGTCGATCGCCGCGTCGAGGAAGCGCAGGCGCGCGAGCGCGTCGGGCGTGGGGCGGGCCGAGCCGAGCACCCCGCGCACCTCGTCGGTCGCCCGCTCGAGCGCGCGCGGATGCTGCGCGAGCAGGAAGAGCGTCCACGCGAGCGCGTGCGACGTCGTCTCGTGCGCGGCGAGGAAGAAGATGTGGACGTGCCCGAGGACGTCGCTCGCGCGGAGCGCCCCGCCCGCGTCGCCGCCCGCGCTCGCCGCGGACCCGTCGAGCTCGCGCGCGAGGTGCGTGAGCAGGTCGCTGCCCGCGAAGCCGCTCTCGCGCTTGCGCGCGAGCAGGGCGAGGGCGGTGCGCTCGAGCCGCTCCGCCTTCCGCAGCATCGCGCGGTAGCGCGAGCCCGGCAGGTCGTACGGGAGGAGTCGCGGGACGACGCGGTAGCTGTCCGCGAGCCAGTCCTCGACCTGGCGCCCGAGCGCCTCGGCCTCGTCGAGATCGGCGATCCCGAACAGCGACGCCGCGGCCGCGCCGCGCGCGAGCTCCTTCGCGTCGCGGGCGACGTCGCGCCGCTGCCCCACCGCATAGCGACCGAACACGCGCAGCGCGCCGTCGACCATCGCGTCGCAGAGCGGCTCGACCGCGCGCGGCTGCATCGCGGGCATGACGAGTCGGCGATGCCGGCGGTGCTCCTCGCCGTGCATGCGGAAGATGCTGTGACGCAGCCGGCGGTGGGCGGAGCCGCGCGGCCCCGAGAGCGTGAGCGAGGAGTTGCGGAAGCGCGGGTCGTGCAGGACGAGGCGCAGCAGCGCGGGGTCGGTGCTCACGACGACGGGTCGCGCGGGCGCGCGCGCCCGCCCGCGCGGGCGCTCGAACACGAAGGTCGGCTCGCCGCGCGCGGCGAGCGCCGCGAACGCGCGCACGGGGTCGCGCTGGAGGTCGAACGCGAAGCGCGCGAGGGCGAGCGGGCCGCGGTGCGTCCACGGTGCGAGCGCCGCCGCGTCCTCGGCGCCGCCGGCGGTCGCGCTCGCCGCCACGCTACAGCGGCCGGAGGCCGGGCTTCGCGAGCTCGCGGCGCACGAGCTTGCCGGCGCGATAGCTCGACACGATGTCGGCCCGTCCGTCGCCGTCCACGTCCTCCTCGCGGCGCGTGAGCACGGCCTTGCCGTCCTGCTCGTCGAACGTCTCGAAGACGTCCGGCCGCCCGCGGCCCTGCTTGTCGCGCTCGATCCGCGTCACGAGCTCGGTGCCATCGCGCACCGCGAAGCGGTACCAGGTGTCGACGCGGCCGTCGTAGTCGGCGTCCTCGTCGGCGGTCGTCCGCACGCGCGCCTCGTAGTGGACCGTGCGATCGACCTTCCCGTCGTCGTTCGCGTCGTGCTCCTCGAGCACGAGGTCGCCGTCGCGGAAGGTGTAGAAGGCGTCGCGCACGCCGTCGCCGTCGCGGTCGACCTCGCGGCGCGTCATGCGGCCGCGCGCGTACTCCTCGAAGCCGTCCGCGCGTCCGTCGCCGTCGTCGTCGACCCGCCGCCGCACGAGCTGGCCCCACTCGAAGTCGCTCCACGCGTCGAGCTTGCCGTCGTAGTCGCGGTCCTCCTCCTGCCGCAGCAGGAAGCCGGACTCGGGATCGACGAAGCGCAGGAGCTCGGGCCGTCCGTCGCCGTCCGCGTCGAGGAAGCGCTGCAGGACGAGCATGCGATCGCGATTGCCCCACTCGCCGGCGGGAATGGCGACCTTCTCCTCGTCGAAGATCGCGACCGGGAGCTCGCGGATCTCGGGCGCCGACGGCGCGCGCCGCGGGTCGGCCGCGGCGCCGGCTGCGGTGCGCACGTCGCTCCCCGGCGGCCGAGGATCGTCCGCGCCGGGCTCGGCCATCAGCCGGTCGAGGAGCTCGCGCTGCTTCTCGAGCTCCGCCTGGAGGTCGGCTGCCGACGGGTCCGCCGCCGCCGGCGCGGCGGCGAGCAGGGCGGCCACGAGCGCGAGCGCGCCGGCTGCGGCCGCGCGGCGCGGCAGAGCGGATCCCGAGCGCGAGGGTCGGGGCTTGCGTAGCGGATGGGGGAGCAGCGGCATTCCTCGCTTCCGAACGGGGCGGACTGCGCCGGGGCGCGCGCCCCGGCCCGGGCCGCGGTGCTCGCCCGTGCCGCGGGCCGCTCGAGGTGCTTCATTTCGACCCCGGCTTGCCGTAAGTATTGCAGCACCGGGGAGTCGCCCGCCGGCGCGATGGCCGCGCCGGGCCCCGCGCTCGTTCGACGCGAGCCGGCCCCCGTTCGGTTCTGTCTCCCGAGGCGCGCGCGCTTCGCGAGGCGCAGCGCGAGGCAGGTCGTTTGGGGCTGACGCTGATTCGGAAGCGGCGGGGGCCGCCGCCGCGCGACGCGCGCGTGGCCCTCGTGCTCGCGGGCGGGGCCGTGTCGGGCGGCGCGTTCAAGGTGGGCGGTCTCAAGGCGCTCGACGACTTCCTCGTCGGGCGGCGTGTGAACGACCTCGATCTCTACGTCGGGCTCTCGGCGGGGTCCGTGCTGGCGGTGCCGCTCGCCGCGGGCATCACGCCGAACGAGATGGTGCACGTGCTCGACGGCACGAGTCGCCGCTTCCGCCAGCTGCGGCCGCTCGACTTCTACCACCCGAACCTGCGAGAGCTCGTGTCGCGGCCGGCGAGCTTCGCGTGGGCGATGGCGACGCACGGGCCGCGGCTCGGCGCCGAAGTGGCGCGCAGCCTGCCCGAGCTTCCCGGCGCGCTCGCAGGCGCGTGGAGCGGGATGCTGCGCCGTCCCGGCTACGCGTCGTTCGAACGGCTCGTGACCGACCTCGTGCGACACGTGGCGCCGTCGCGCGAGCTGCCGTCGATCGCCGACCACATCCCGTCGGGGCTGTTCGACAGCGCGGGTCTCGAGCGCTGGCTCCGGACGAACCTCGAACGCATTCGCATTCCGAACGACTTCCGTGGATTCGCGGAGCGGACGGGCCGCGACCTGTTCGTGTGCGCGTGCAACCTCGACACGGCGCAGCGCGTCGTCTTCGGGCCGGGCGCGAGCGAGCAGGCGACCGTCTCGCAGGCCGTGCAGGCATCGACGGCGCTCCCCGGCTTCTACAAGCCGGCGCGCATCGGCGCGGTCGACTACGTCGACGGCGGCGTGCGCCACACCGCCAACATCGACGTCGCGATCGAGCGCGGCGCCGATCTCGTCATCTGTTACAACCCGTTCCGCCCGTTCGTGAACGACGTCGAGCGCGAGGGGAGCTTCCTCTCGGATCGCGGCTTGCGGCTCGTGCTGAACCAGACGTTCCGCACGCTGCTCCACTCGCGGCTCGAGCTCGGCATCCAGCGCTACCTGAACGACCACCGCTTCCAGGGCGACATCGTGCTGCTCGAGCCCACCGAGCGCGACGCGCGCTTCTTCGCGCTCAACCCGCTCGCGTTCTGGAGGCGAGGCGAGGCGCTGCAGCACGGCTTCGAATCCGTGTGGGCCACGATCGACCGCAACTTCGAAGAGCTCGCCGACGTGCTCGGGGGCTACGGGCTCGAGATGAGCCGCGACGCGGCGGCGAGGCGCGCTCGGCGCGTCCGCAAGCTGCGCGGCTGGGCGGCGGACGTCGATCCCGTCGCGGCCTGAGGCCCCACGGCGCGTGGCGCGCGCGGTGCGGGGCGCCGCGAAGCGTCATATGTGGCCGATTCCCCATTGAAAATCGTGCCCTTCCTGGTAAGCTACCCGGGCCGCGAGATTCGCTGCTCGCGCACGTGGGGGCTCCCTCCGGGGTCCTCGCCTCTGCGCCCACGCGGGCCCCATGTGCACGCTGATCGCACTCCATCGCTGCGTCGACCGTGCCGGCCTGCTGATCGCTGCGAACCGCGACGAGTTCTACGAGCGCCCCGCGTCGGGGCCCGCGCTGCGAGCCACGCCTTCGGGCCCGATCGTCGCGCCGCTCGACCTCCGCGCCGGGGGAACCTGGCTCGGCGTGAACGCGCAGGGAGTCTTCGCCGCCTTGACGAACCGGCCGTGCACTGCGCCCGATCCGACTCGCCGATCGCGCGGGCACGTCGTCATGGAGGCGCTCGCGGCGCCGACGGCGGAGCGGGCGGCCGAGCAGCTGGCGGCGATCCCGGCCGCCGTCCACAACCCGTTCAACGTGTTCGTCGCCGATGGGCACCGCGCGTTCGCGCTCGTGTACGGCGGCGATCGCGCCGGTGAGCTCCGCGAGCTCGCACCGGGGGCCCACGTCGTCGGCAACGCCGATCCGGACGACCGCACGAACCCGAAGGTGGCGCGCGTGCTCGCACGGGCCGAGGCCGCCGCCGGGCTCGGCGCCGACGCCGCGCTCGAGGCGCTCGCCGACGCGTGCCGCGAGCAGGGCTGCGGCTCGCCGCACGGCGCGCTCGGCGACACGTGCGTCCACACCGACGGCTACGGGACGCGCAGCTCGCTGCTCCTGCGCCTCGCGCGCGACGGCGCGCGGGCGTCGGAGGAACCGTTCGGCGGCGACGACCGTCTGCTGTTCGCCGACGGCGCCCCCTGCACGACGAGCTACCTCGATTTCACTCCCCTCCTGCGCGAGCTGACCCAACGGGCGCGCTACGCGCGGGGGCGGGATCACGGAAGGAAGGCACAGTGAGACGAATCGGCAGCAACATCCGCAAGCAGAACTCGAAGGACAAGCAGCACCGGGTGACGAAGAACATCATCGTCTACTCGGAGACGCAGAAGCCGAAGAACGAGTATCCCAAGAGGATCGTGTCGCCTCCGTCGCCGTCCCAGTGCTGTACCGAAGAGAACCGCGACGCCGTCGGCAACCCGAAGGAGATCGAGGGCTTCAAGTTCCAGTACAAGATCTGCCGCAAGTGCGGCCACGCGGTGAAGTACTACTTCCCTGCCGTCGAGTCGACGAGCAAGGCCGTGCAGGAGTACCGGGAGTCGAACCGGTACATGGTGCGCTAGCCGCGCGGCGCGCTGGCCACCCGTCGCGGCAGTCACCCGAGCCGCGTACGCTGCAAGGCGGTCTCGCCCCCGGCCCTTCCCGGCCGTCGCGGCGAGGCCGCCTTTCGCGTTTCCGGGCTCGCGACCGGTCGGCCGCCGCGGCCGGCGGCGCCCCGCGCAGTGCGCAGGAGGCACGGTGGAGCGCGCGCGATCGCCGATCCGGACGCTCGACGACGCGGCGCGCTATCTCGACTCGCTGATCGACCGCGAGCGCCTGCCCGACGCGCGCCGCCGTCGGCTCTCCCTCGCTCCGATCCACGCGCTGCTCGACGACGTCGGCAATCCCGAGCGCGCGCTCTCGATCGTCCACGTGGCGGGCTCGAAGGGGAAGGGCTCGACCTGCACGTTCGGCGACGCGCTCTCCCGCGCGCTCGGCGAGCGGACGGCGCTCTTCACGTCGCCGCACCTCGAGCGCTGGACCGAGCGCTTCCGCATCGACGGCGCCGAGGTCGAGGGCGAGCGGCTCGCCGCGGCCGTCGAACGCCTTCGCCCTTCCGTCGAGCGGCTGCGCGCCGATCGCACGCGCGAGACGCCGAGCTTCTTCGACGCGACGACCGCCGCCGCGCTGCTGCTCTTCGCGCAGGCGCGCGTCGACCGGGTCTGGCTCGAGGTCGGCCTGGGCGGCCGCCTCGACTCGACGAACGCGGTGGCGCCGGCGGCGTGCTGCATCACGTCGATCGAGCTCGAGCACACGCAGGTGCTCGGCTCGACGCTCGACGCGATCGCGCGAGAGAAGGCGGGCATCCTCAAGCCCGGCGTGCCCGCGGTCGTGGCCCGGCTCGCGCCCCCCGCCGCACGGGCCGTGCGCGCGCGCGCGGCCGAGGTCGGCGCTGCGCTCGTCGAGGAAGGCGACGCGTTCGAGCTCGCGACCGCGCCGCGCGGCCGCGCCGTGCACCTCGCCTATCGCGACGACGGGCTCGACCTCGAGCTCGAGGTGCCGGTCCTCGCCGCGGAGCTCGCGCGCGCTGCCGGGCTCGCGGTCGCCTGCGTCCGCGCGCTTCGCGCGCACGCGCCCGACGAGGTCGCCCGCGCCGCGCGCGCCGCGTTCGCGCAGGTCGCGCTGCCCGGGCGCATCGAGGTGCGCGACGGCCCGCCGCTCGTCGTCCTCGACTCCGCGCACACGGGTGCGAGCGCGCGCGCGCTGGCCGGCGCCCTCGACGCGATCGGCCTGCGCGACGCGGAGCTCGTGCTCTCGGTGTCCGAGGGCAAGGCGCTCGCCGCGATCGTCGACGCACTCGCGCGCTTCGCGGGCCGCGTGTGGTGCACGCGCGCCGACCGCGACCGCTCGCTCGCGCCCGAGGCCGTGGCCGACGTCGTGCGCAGCGTGCGCGGCGACGTCGCGATCGCGTGCGACGAGGACCCGGCGAACGCGGTGCGGTGCGCGCACGCCGAGGCTGCGCGCGGCGGCCGCGCGGTCGTCGTGGCGGGCTCCGTCTACCTCGCGGGCGTCGCGCGCCGCGCGCTGCGCGAGCACGGGGCGTCCCGATGACCCGCGACGGTGGCGCGCTCGAGGGCGCCGACCCCGAGGCCGCGTTCGAGCGCGAGGTGCGCGCGCACCTGCGCAGCAACTACGCGAAGTACCTGCTGCACGGCGTGCTCGGCCAGACGGGGATGCGGCTCGTCAACGCGCCGACCTTCGTGCCCGCCTACGTGCACCTGCTCTCCGGGTCGGACCTCGTCGTCGGGCTCGCGCGCTCGCTGCAGTATCTCGGGATGTTCGCGACGCCGCTCTTCGGCGCCGCGATCGTCGAATCGCGGCGGCGCGCCCTGCCCGTGGCGATCGCCGTCGGCGTCGCCATGCGCCTCCCCGTGCTCGGGCTCGCGCTCGCGGGGTTCTTCGTTCCCGCGCCGTGGAAGCTCCCGGCGATCTGCGCCCTGCTGCTCGCGTTCGGCGCCTTCCTCGGGATGCAGGGCGTCGCCTTCGGGGTCCTGATGGCGAAGCTCATTCCCGTCGAGCGGCGCGGGACGCTCGTCGGGCTGCGGCTCTTCGCGGGCGGTCTGCTCGCCGCGGCGGTCGCCGCCGTCGGCGGCTGGCTCGTCGAGGTGGACGCGTTCGGCGACGGCTACGCGAGCACGTTCGCGCTCGCCTTCGCGCTCACGTCGCTCGGGCTCCTCGTCTTCTCGCGCCTCCGCGAGCCGGCGACGCCGTCGGTGCGCCCGCGCGAGCCGATCGGCGCGCGCCTGCGCGCGCTGCCCGCGCTGCTGCGCAGCGACACGCACTTCACGCGCTACTTCGTCGCGCGCGCGCTCGCGACCGCCGGCCGCATGTCGATGCCCTTCTACGCGCTCTTCGCGAAGCAGGCCATCGGGCTCTCGGGCGAGACGCTCGGCGTGCTCAGCACGTGCTTCCTGCTCGCGCAGACGGGCGCGAACCTCGGCTGGGGAAGGCTCGCCGATCGCGCGGGCTTCCGCGTCGTGTTCCTGGCGTCGCTCGCGACCTGGGCGGCGGCGACGCTCGGGCTGTTCGCGTCGAGCACGCTCCCGCACTTCGCCGTCGTCTTCGGCGCCGTCGGCGCCGGGTTCGGCGGCTTCCAGCTCTCGGCGCAGAACCTCGTGCTCGAGTTCGGCGAGCGCGACGACCTCCCCATGCGCATCGCCGTCGCCAACGCCGCGAGCGAGCTCGTCGGTGCGGCCGGGCCGCTCGTCGGCGGCGCGCTCGCGCACGCGGTCTCGTACGGCGCGGTGTTCGCGGTGTCGGTCGCCGCGCAGCTCGGCGCGATCGCGATCGTGCTGCTCTTCGTCGACGACCCGCGACACCGGCGCGCGAGCGCGCGTGCGCAGGTGCGTGCGTCGTCGGATGCGGACGGAGGGCCGGCGGACGGATGAGGAGAGGCGGGAGCCCCGAACGAAGACGCCCGGGCCGGCTCTCCGCACAGAGTGCGGAGGGAGGGGTAGCCGGCCCGGGCGAGGGGTTCTTCGTTATGTGCGACGAGGAGAGAGCAAGCGACGTGCCAGCGCTGGGGCGATCGTGCAGCAACGCGGGCAAGCACGCGTTCTCCCGTGGTCTTGGTCACACGGCTGCGTCGGAGGCGGGCGCACGGGGCGCGCAGCACGCGCGCAGCCGCGAGCCGGCCGGTGACACAATTTGTGTCTCGCACGCGCCTTCGTGAGCGCAGCGCGCGGACCCCCGGAGCGCGCAGAGCGAAGGCTCGCGCGTCGGCGCGCCGGTCGACGAGCGGCCGCGCTGACGCGTGGCACCGCGCGGGCTACCGTCGGCGCCCGCTCGCGCGGCCCGCGCGACGCGCCCCTCCGGAGGTTGTCGCGCATGCCCCGCTCGCACGCGTCCGGCCTCCGCGCGGTCGTCGTCGGCGCCGGCCTCGCCGGTCTCGCCGCCGCGTGGCGGCTGCGCGAGCGCGGCTTCGACGTCGAGGTGCTCGAGCGGCGCGGGCAGTGCGGCGGGAGGCTCGGCTGCGAGCGCGTCGACGGGTTCCACGTCGAGAGCGCACTGCACGTCGCGCGCACGAGCGACCGGCACCTTCCGGGCTGGATCCACGCGGTCGGGCTCGCCGACGAGCTGCTTCCGCTGCGGCCGGTCACGACCGCGCAGCTCGCGGCGGGTCGCGTCGTCGCGACGTCGGCGCGCTCTCCGCTCGAAGTCGCACGGCGGCGCGGTGTGCCGCTCGTGGCCGGGCTGCGGACGCTCCGGCTCCCGCGCCTCATGCGCCGCTACGCACCGCTGCTCGATCGCGACGCGCCCGAACGCGCCGCGCGACTCGACGACCGCAGCGTCGGCGACTTCGCACGGCTCTACTTCGGGCGCGGCGTGTACGAGCGCTTCTGCGAGCCGCTCGCCGCCGCGCCGGGCGGCGGCGACGCCGACGAGCTCTCGCGCGTCGTGTTCCTGCTCGAGTGGCTGGCGGAGTCGGGCGGCCACGTCGGCGTGGCGCGCCGCGGCCTCTCGGAGCTGCCGCTCGCCGCGGCCGAGCGGCTCGGCGTCCATACGCGCACGCGGGCGGCGCGCATCGCGCGCGCGGGCGGGTGTCTCGAGGTCGAGGTCGCCGGCGCGGCGCGCCGCGAGGCGGACGTCGTCGTCGTCGCGACCGGCCCCGGCGAGGCGGCCGCTCTCTGCGAGCCGCTGCTCTCGACGCCCGAGCGCGAGTTCCTGCGCGCCGTCCGCCTGCGCTCCGAGGCCGTGCTCGTCGCGGCGCTCCACCGTCCGGCCTCCGGTGCGCCGCACTACGTGCGCGTGCCGGCCGTCGAGGGCGAGATCGTCGATGCGCTGCTCGTCGAGCCGGGCATCGCCGACGGGCGCGCGCCGCTCGGTGGCGGGCTCGCGACGGTGACGGCCAACGCCGCGTTCTGCGTCTCGAGCGAGGGCGCGAACGACGAGGTCGTCGAGAAGGAGCTCGTCTCCGCGCTCGAGCGCATCTACCCGACCGTCGTCGGCACGATCGACTTCACCGTCCTCTTCCGCCGCACGGCCGCCGTGCCGGTGTTCGAGGTCGGCGCCTATCGCGCGCTCGATCGCTTCCGCCGCGTGCAGCGCGACCACCGCGCGCGCGGGCGTCGCGTGTACTTCGCCGGCGACCATCTCGCGGGCAACGCGGCCGACGCGATCGTGGGGAGCGGCTTCCGCGCCGCCGACGAGGCGGCGGCCGACCTCGGCGCCTAGCGTTCGTACTCCGCGAAGGCGGCCATCTGCGCGCGCAGGAAGTCCTCGTAGGTCTCCGCGTCCCGGCCATCGCCGTCGCGCGGCGCGAGCCCGAGGGCCGCAGGGGCCACCGCGACGTCGTGCGCCGGCTCGAGGAAGAGCGGGATCGAGAGGCGCCGCCGGCCCGTCGCGCGCACGCGGTGCGCGGTCGCGCGCAGCCGGCCCCCGCTCATGCGCTCGAGCGCGCGGCCCGTGTTCACGACGAAGGTGTCGGCGGCGAACGGGACGGATCGCCAGCGGCCCGCGCCGTCGCGCACCTCGAGCCCGCCGACCTCGTCCTGGTGGAGCAGCGTGAGTACGCCGCTGTCGACGTGCGTCTCGCACGCGAGCGGTGCGCCGTCGTCGGCCGACGTCTCGACCGGTGCGAGCCCGGCGGGATAGAGGTTCAGCCGCAGCGTCGAGAGGCTGCGCGGGCGCGCGAACGCCGACGCGGCGAGCGCCGCATCGCCGCCGAGCGCCGCGGCGAGCGCGCGCACGAGCGCGACCCCGAGTGCCGACACGGCGCCGAAGTAGTCGGCGACTGCGCGGTGCCAGTCGCCGTCGAGCTCGTCGGGCAGCGCGGGAAGCTCGTACCACGGGCGCGCGAGCAGGTCGCGGTCGGACGCGGCGAGGCGCGGGTCGCCGAGGTCGAGCCCTTCCTTTCCGGCGACCGCGCTCGGGAACCAGCCTCGGTAGACGTTGCGGCTCTGGTCGTTCCAGCGCCGCGGCGCGGCGAGGTGCTTGCGCTCGGGGGGCAGCGCGAAGAACCGCTCGGCGGCCGCGCGCATGCGCGCGACGACCGGCGCCGGGACACCGTGGCCGCGCACGGTCGCGAAGCCGGTCCGCTCGCATGCGTCGCGCAGCGCCTCGCGCGCGCGGAGCGCGGGCGAGGCGTCGCGCGCCGAAGCGGGCGGGCCCGCGACGAGCGGAGCCACGTCGATGCACGGGATCGCGTCGTGCTCCGGCGCGCTCACGCGAGCTCCGCCTCGGTGACGCCGTCGCCGCCCGGCTCGTCGGGCGAGCGGACGTCGCTCGCCCACGGGCACGCCGCGAGGTGCTCGCGCACGGCCGCGCGCAGCGCGCCCGTGCCGATCCCGTGCACCACCCGCACGCCGTCGCGCGACTCGCTGCGGGCGCGGTCGACGAGCTCGTCGACGCGCTCGAGCGCCTCGTGCACGCGGAGGCCGCGCACGTCGCACTCCGCGCGTCCGCCGCGCGCCGCGCTCGCGTCGGCGCCCGACGGCGCGGCGCGCTCGATGCGGATGCGATCCGCCCCGCGCGCGCGCGGCGCAGCCGGCGCCGCGCGGAGCTCGTCGGCGCGCAGCACGAGGCGTGCGCTCCCGGCCCGCACGGTCACGCGGCCCGACGCGTCGGGGAGCGACTCGAGCGTCGCGAGGGTCGCGCCGCGAACGACGACCGCATCGCCCGGCCGCGCGCGCGCCCAGTCGATCGCGATCGGAGCGCCGGCGCGTCGTTCGCCGCCGGCGTCGGTGCCGCTCCCGGTCGTCGCGTCGCGGTGGCTCGCCGCGGCTTCGCCGTCCGGCGCGGCGCGCCCGCGCTCCTCGACGGCGCGAGCGTGCGCGCGCTCGAGCCCCTGGAGTCGCTCGCGGGCGTGCGCCGCATCGCGCGCGGAGCCGCCGCGCTGCAGGTCGCGGATCACGGCGGCCACCTGCGCGTGCGCGTCGCGGAAGGCGCGGTCGAGGTCGTCGCGCATCGCGCGGACGAGCGCGTCGCGCCGCTCCTGCAGCCGCTCGAGCCGTTCGCGGTAGGCATCTCGCGCCTGCTCGCTCTCGGCGCGCAGCCGCGCGGCCTCGCGCTGCTCGCGCTCGAGCGCGGCGCGGCTCGTCGCGAGCTCGGTGAGCAGCTGCTCGAGCTCGACGTCCTCGCGCGCGAGCAGCTCCTTCGCGCGCTCGAGCACGTCGCGCGGCATGCCCATCCGCGCCGCCACGGTCGTCGCGGCCGACGTCCCGGGCGAGCCGATCACGAGCCGGTACGTCGGTGCCAGCGTCTGCGGATCGAACGCGACGCTCGCGTTGCAGAAGCGCTCGTCCGCGCTCGCCATCTCCTTCAGCAGGTTGTAGTGCGTCGTCGCGACGACGCGGGCGCCGCGATCGGCGAGCCGTTCGAGCACCGCCTGCGCGATCGCCGCGCCCTCGGCCGGGTCGGTCCCGACGCCGATCTCGTCGAGCACGACGAGCGAGCGCGGCGTCGCCGTCTTCGCGATCGCCGCGAGGTTGGCGAGGTGCGCGGAGAACGTCGAGAGGTTCGCGCGGATGTCCTGCTCGTCGCCGATGTCGGCGTACACGGCGTCGACGAGCGCGACGCGCGCTCCGGGTGCGGCGGCGATGTGCAGGCCGGCGCGCGCGCAGAGCGCGGCGAGCGCGAGCGCCTTCATCGCGACGGTCTTGCCGCCGGCGTTCGGGCCCGAGACGACGAGCACGCGGTACGCGTCGCCGAGACGTACGTCGTTCGCGACGCACGCCTCGCGCGCGATCAGCGGATGGCGCAGCTGGGCCAGGTCGAAGACGCCGTCGTCGGCGAGCGCGGGCGCCGTCGCGTCCTGGGCGCGCGACAGGCGCGCGCGCGCGAACGCGAGGTCGATCTCGACGAGCACCTCGAGCGACGCGCGCACGGCGGGGAGCTCGAGTGCGACCTCGTGCGAGAGTGCGCGCAGGATGCGGTCGACCTCGTGCGCGGCGTCGAGCTCGGCTTGTTTGAGCCGGTTGTTCGCCTCGACCACCGGCTCGGGCTCGATGAAGAGGGTGGTTCCCGTGTTCGACGCGTCGTGGACGATGCCGCGCACGCGCCCGCGCATGTCGGCGCGGACGGGGAGCACGTAGCGGTCGTTGCGGACGGTCACGAAGTCGTCCGACAGCGCCTCGCGCACGCTCGACGAGCGCAGAAGCCGATCGATCCGCGACTCGAGGTCGTGCTTCTGGCGCGCGATGCGCGCGCGCGCTTCGCGCAGCGCGGGCGAGGCCTCGTCGCGCACGTCGCCACTCGCGTCGATGCAGCGTTCGAGCTCGCGCGCGAGGCGCTCGTGGCTGCCGATGGCGTCGCCGAGGTCGGCGAGCGCGGGCGCGACGGCGGCGCGCGGCGCGAGGTGTGCGCGCGCGCCGTGCAGGACGGCGAGGGCCGTCGCGACGTCGCGGAGCTGCGTGCCCGCGAGCGGCGCGCCCTTCTCCGCGCGAGCGAGGTGGGCCTCGAGCTCGCTCGCGACGCCGCCGAGCCCGGGTTCCTCGGTCGCGTCGACGAGTGCGCGCGCCTCCGTCGTGCGCGCGAGCCACTCGCGCGCCTGCGCGTCGGTGCGCGCGAAGACGCGTGCGGTCGCGTCGCCCTCGCAGAGCCACGCGCGCGCTCCCGGCGTGCGGCACTCGCCCGCGAGCGCGGCGACGAGCGACGGCCATTCGAGGCGTTCGAGCGTCTTCTGCGCAGCCGTGAAGCTCATCTGCCGCTCGTGGAAGCCCACGTGGGCCTCGAGTCCCAAAAACGTTCGACCGATCGGCGCCGCATGTCGCACCCCCCGCCCCGAGGCGCCCGCGATTCCGACGCGGACGCGGACGCGCCGTCGTCGACGGCGTGCGGGGTGGAGGCGGCGCTCCGCGAGGCGCCGACCGAGCAGCTGCTCGCTTCCGCGCGACACCTCGACCGGCTCAGTGTAGAGGACGCGCTCGCGCTGATTCACCGCGAGGACGGCGTCGCGCACCGCGCCGTCGGCGCCGTGCTCCCGCGCATCGCCGAGGCGGTGGACGTGCTCGTGTGCGCGATCGGCGGCGGAGGACGGTGGTTCAACGTCGGCGCCGGGACGAGCGGGCGGCTCGGCGTGCTCGACGCGGCCGAGATCCCGCCCACGTTCGGAATGCCGCACCAGGTGGTGCAGGGCGTGATCGCCGGGGGCGACCGCGCGCTGCGCCGCGCGATCGAAGGCGCCGAGGACGACTTCGACGCCGCGCGGCTCGCGCTCCAGGAGCGCGGCCTCGGCCTCGGCGACGCGGTCGTCGCGATCTCCGCGAGCGGCCACACGCCGTTCGCGCTCGGCGCGATCGAGTGCGCGACCGAGCTCGGCGCACGCACCATCGCGATCACGAACGTTCCCGGCTCGCCGCTCGCCGAGATGGCGGAGATCGCGATCGCACCGAACACGGGCGCCGAGGTCGTCGCGGGCTCGACGCGCATGAAGGCCGGGCTCTCGCAGAAGATGGTGCTCGCGATGCTCTCGACCGCGGTGATGGTGCAGCTCGGGCGCGTCGAGGGGAACCTGATGACGCACATGGCGCCGGTCTCGCAGAAGCTGTCGAGCCGCTCGGTGCGCATCGTCGCGACGCTCGCGGAGATCGACGAGGCGGAGGCGCGCGCGCTCCTCGACCGGCACGGCGGCGAGCTCGAGGCCGCGCTCCGCGCGGCGCGCGCGCGACGCTAGGCGAGCGCGCCTCGCCGCGCGCGGCGCCGCGGCGCGCTAGATGGCCCGCTCGCCCGTGATGTGCTCGCCGAGGATGAGCGTGTGCACGTCGTGCGTTCCCTCGTAGGTGCGCACGGTCTCGAGATTCATCATGTGCCGCATCGCCTGGTAGTCGTCGACGATGCCGTTCGCGCCGAGCAGGTCGCGCGCCGCGCGCGCCACGCGCAGAGCGACGTCCACGTTGTTGCGCTTGGCCATCGAGACCATCGTGTGGTGGAGGCGACCTTCGTCCTTGATGCGACCGACGTGCAGCGCGAGCAGCTGCCCCTTCGTGATCTCCGTGAGCATGTCGACGAGCTTGGCCTGCGTGAGCTGCTTCGCCGCGAGCACGCCGTTCTGCACGACGCGCTGCTTCGTGTAGACGAGCACCTCGTCGTAGCAGGCCATCGCGGCGCCGAGCGCGCCCCATGCGATGCCGTAGCGCGCCTGGTTGAGGCACGAGAGCGCCGCCCCGATGCCGTGCGCGTCGGGCAGCCGGTTCGACTCCGGCACCTCGACGCCGTCGAGGAAGAGCTCGCTCGTGACCGAGCCGCGCAGCGACATCTTGCCCTTGATGTCGCGCGCGTCGAAGCCCTTGCGATCGGTCTCGACGAGGAAGCCGCGCACGCCGTCCTCGGTGCGCGCCCACACGATGGCGATGCGCGCCAGCGTCCCGTTCGTGATCCACCGCTTCGTGCCGTTCAGCACCCAGGCGTCGCCGCGTCGCTCCGCGCGCGTGCGCATGCCGGTGACGAAGCTGCCGAAGTCGGGCTCCGTGAGTCCGAAGCAGCCGATCGCCCGCCCCGCGGCCATCTCGGGCAGCCACGTCGCGCGCTGCTCCTCGCTGCCGTACGCGCGGATCGGGAACATGCAGAGCGAACCCTGCACCGACGCGAACGAGCGCAGGCCCGAGTCGCCGCGCTCGAGCTCCTGCATCAGGAGCCCGTACGCGACGTTGTTCATGCCCGCGCACCCGTAGCCTTCGAGGTTGGCGCCGAACATGCCGAGCTCGGCCATCTGCGGGACGAGCTCCATCGGGAAGCTCCCGTCCCGACGCACGTGCTCCTGGATGCGCGGCAGGAACTCCGCGCTCACCCAGGCCCGCACGGCATCGCGCACGCCGCGCTCCTCGTCGGAGTAGTGGAAGTCGTCGAGCAGCAGGAAGTCGGGCGAGGCGTAGTCGGCCATCGGGCCTCCGGGGCGGGTCGGTGGCGCAGCAGTATAGGAACGCGGACCGCTCGACGGTGGAACGCAGAGAGGGCCCGGCGGCGCTGCCGCCGGGCCCTCTCGCCGAAGACCCTCTGCTCGGATTCGTCCCGTTCGCTTCGCGCCGACGGCAGGAGTGGGCCAGCGGCTGGACCGGCCCTGCCGGGCTCCCGGCGCGAAGCGCGGGAGCCGCGGCTAGTGGGCCGCGGCGCTCGTCGTCGGAGACGCGGGTTGGGACGCGATCTCCTTCTCGATGGCCTTCAGCTTGCGGCTGATCTGCGAGAGCTTGCGGTCGAGCTTCGCGACCTCGGAGCTCGAAGCGATGTTCATGGCGCCGAGGATCGAGTCGCTCGCGGTCTCGAAGCGCTTCGTCGCGTCCTCGCGGAGCTCCTGTGCGCGCTTCAAGTAGGCGTTGTCGCGGAGGCTCGACTCGAGCTCCTTCTGCCACTTCTCGGCGCGCTTCACGTACGCGTTCTTGCGGACCTGCTTCTGGAAGTGCTCGAAGCGCTTCCGCGCGTCCTTCTCGAACTTGGTGCGCCGGCGCTCGGCGCGCTTCCGGATCGATTCGATCTCGTCGGTCACCGACTCGACCGCCTCCTGGAGGCGCTCGATCCCGTCCTCGATCACGCTGGTCTGCTCGGCCATCTCGGTTCTCCTCTCGCCGCCGGTCGCGGGCCCGCCGGCCCGGTTTCCATCGGCGGCGACGGCCCGGAACATAACGCTTCGCGTCACGATGTCAACGCGGGGCGTTATCGAGGAGGATCCTCGTTTTTCCAGCTACTTGAAGCGGGATCTGCCGATCGATCGACGCGCGGCGTCGCGCCGGGTCGCCGCACTGCGTCGGGACGCCTACCAGCGCACCACGGCCGAGCCCCAGGAGAAGCCCGAGCCGAAGCCCGTGAGCGAGACGAGCTGGCCGCGCGACAGCCGGCCCTCGCGCGTCGCCTCCGCGAGCAGCATGGGGATGGAGGCGGCCGAGCAGTTCCCGTAGCGCATGATGTTGTTGAACATCTTCGCCTCGGGGATCTCGAGTGCGTTCGCGACGAACTCGTTGATCCGCAGGTTGGCCTGGTGGAAGAGGAACAGGTCGACCTCGTCGAGCTTCACGCGCGCCTCCGAGAGCGCCTGCTGCAGCACTTCGGGCATCCGCCGCACGGCGTGCTTGAAGACGAACCGGCCTTCCATGTGCGGGTAGTGCAGGCCGGCCTCGATCATCGCGTGATCGATGCGCGGCACGCGGCCGGACGCGGGCGCGTCGACGCACAGGCGCATCGCGTGCTCGCCCTGCGCGCCGAGTCGCATCGCGAGGATCTCGCCGGGGTCGTTCGCGTCGTCGTTCGCCTCGACGATCACGGAGCCCGCGCCGTCGCCGAAGATCACCGTGACGTCGCGCCCGCTCGTCGAGACGTCGAGCCCGGTCGAGTGCACCTCGGCGCCCAGCACCATCACGCGCCGGTACTTGCCGCTCGCGACGAGCGAGTCGGCGAACGACAGCGCGTACAGGAAGCCCGTGCACTGCGCGTGGAGGTCGACGCACGGCGTGTCCTCGCAGCCGAGCCGGTGCTGCACGAAGAACGACGTGCCGGGGAAGTGGTGCTCGGGCGAGAGCGTCGCGAGCAGGATGCAGTCGAGGTCGCGCGCCTCGAGACCGGCGTCCTCGAGCGCACGCTGCGCGGCAGTGGTCGCGAGGTCGGCGGGCGTCTGCCCCTCGTCGATCCAGCGCCGCTCGCGGATGCCCGTGCGCTGCTGGATCCACTCGTCGCTCGTCTCCATCAGCGCGGCGAGGTCGTCGTTCGTGACGACGCGGTCGGGGACGCACATGCCGGTCCCGCTGATGCGCGAACGCGCGATCGATCGTGCCATGGGTTTCAGGCTCCTGCGCTCTGCGCGGCGAGGCCCTCGAGCCGCCGCTTCTCGAATTCGCTGAGGTCGTCCTTCCACAACATCGCGCCCGCGCGCGCGAGCAGCTCGCCGAGGCCGGTGCGGTCGACGGCCGAGACTGCCACGGCGCCGTGGCGCCGCGCGAGCGCTTCGCCGGCGCCGGGCTCCAACGCGTCGATCTTGTTGAAGACGAGCAGCTCGGGCAGGTCGCCGAGCCCGATCTCGCGGAGCACGCGGTGCACGGCCTCGATGCGCCGCTCGAAATCCTCGGCCGAGGCGTCGACGACGTGCAGCAGCAGGCTCGCGTCCTCGAGCTCCTCGAGCGTCGCGCGGAAGGCGTCGACGAGCTCGGGCGGCAGGTCGCGGATGAAGCCCACGGTGTCGGTGACGATCACCTCGCGCTCCTTCGGGAAGCGCAGCCGGCGCGAGACGGGGTCGAGCGTCGCGAACATCCGATCCTCGACGAGTACGTCGGTCTTCGTGAGCGCGCGGATCAGCGTGCTCTTGCCCGCGTTCGTGTAGCCGACGATCGACAGCACGGGCACGGCGCGGCGATCGCGCCGCTGCCGGCGCTGGCTGCGCTGGCCGGCGAGCCGGCCGAGCTCGCGCTGGAGCTTGGTGATGCGGTCGCGCACGCGGCGGCGATCGACCTCGAGCTTCGTCTCGCCGGGGCCGCGCCCGCCGATGCCGCCGCCGAGTCGCGACAGCGACACGTCGGCCTGCTGCGCGAGCCGCGGCAGCCGGTACTGCAGCTGCGCGAGCTCGACCTGGAGCTTGCCGTCCCGCGAGGTCGCGTGCTGCGCGAAGATGTCGAGGATGAGCTGCGTGCGATCGACGACGCGCAGCTCCATGCGCTCGGCGAGGTTGCGCGCCTGCGTCGGCGTGAGCTTCTGATCGAAGATCACGAGGTCGACGTCCTGCTGGAAGGTGCGCACGGCGAGGTCGTCGAGCTTGCCGCCGCCGATCACGGTCTTCGGGTCGACCTGCGGACGGTGCTGCGTGACGACGTCGACGACCTGCACGCCGGCCGAGCGCGCGAGCTCGGCGAGCTCCGCGAGGTGCACCTCGAACTCGTCGCGGTGGCGGCCCGCCGTCACGGCGACGAGGATCGCGCGGTCGCCGTCGCCGACGGTGCGGCCGGTGTCGAGGCGCGCGAGCTCCGCCTCGAGCTCGCGGACGAAGCGCTGGAAGTCGAGGTCGAGGTCGGCGGGGTGCGCGGGCGCGAGCCGCTCGGTCGGCTCCTCCTCGGGCGTCCGCGTCGCGCGCAGCGTCGCGGTGTGCGCGAGCCCGGGCAGCCCGTCCTCGCGCGCCGCGACGGTGACCATCGCGTCGAGCCGGAGCAGCGCGAGGTCCGTCAGGTCGTCGCGCGTGAGCCCCTCGTCGCCCAGGTGCGTGTGGATGCAGCGCAGGCCGCGCAGGCGCCCGCGCCCCGCGCGCAGGCGCCCCCAGTCGGGCAGCTCGATGCCGCTCGTCGAGCCGACCATCACGTGCGTCACCTCGCCGCGGCGGTCGACGAGCACGCCGACCTGGCGGCGGATGTCGCGGCTCGTCTCGGTCAGCTCGCGGGCCAGCTCGTTGGTGATCAGGCGGTCCGGCGGGAGGCGGCGGCGGGAGAGGCGCTCGAGTCGCCGCGTCTGGCTCGCCTTGAGTCCGTGCGTGTTGCCGTGGATGTGGATGACAGGGCTCCGTCGGACCCACGCGCTCCGGCGCTCCGGCGCGGCGACCGCAGCGGGAGCATACCGACGAAACGCGTCGCGTCGGCGGCTGCGGCGCGGGTTCTCCCCGGGGGCCGGACGTCCGCACGCGCGGTCGCCCGTGTACCTTCCCGCGTCGCGCGAGGCGCGGTGCGCGCGCCGGCCCGCGGCCGTCGCCGATCCGCGAAATCCCCGCCCGTGGTCCTTCGCGGCGTTCCGCGAGCCCAAGACGCGCGCGCGTCGAACCGAACAGGAGCCCCATGTCGCCGTCGCCGCACCCGCTCGCCGTCGTCGTCCTCGCTGCCGGAAAGGGCACGCGCATGAAGTCGCGCCGGGCCAAGGTGCTGCACGAGCTGTGCGGGCGGCCGATGCTCGGCCACGTGCTCGAGACCGCGTCGCGCGTGGGCGGCGACCGGTTGATCGTCGTGGTCGGGCGCGATGCCGACGAGGTCCGCCGCACCTTCGAGGGCCGCGCCGAGTTCGTGCTGCAGGCCGAGCAGAAGGGCACGGGGCACGCCGTCATGCAGGCGCTGCCCGCGCTCGAGGGGCATCGCGGCGACGTGCTCGTGCTCTACGCCGACACGCCGCTCCTGCGCGAGGAGTCGCTGCGCGCGATGCGCGAGCTGCGCGCGAGCGCGAACGCCGACCTCGTGATGCTGACGTCGCCCGAGCCGCTGCCGGGCGTTGTCGTGCGCGACGACCGAGGCCGCGTCCAGCGCATCGTCGAGCTCGTCGACGCGACGCCCGAGGAGCGCGCCATCCAGGAAGGCAACACGGGCGTGTACCTGATGGACGTCGATCTGCTGCGCGACGGCCTCGCCGCGCTCGACACCGACAACACGCAGGGCGAGCTCTACCTGACGGGCGTCGTCGCCTACGCGGTCGCGAAGGGCCGGCGCGTCGAGGCCATCCGGCTCGAGGACGCGAGCGAGTGCCTCGGCGTGAACACGCGCGGCGAGCTCGCCGAGGCCGCCTACGCCCTGCGCAGCCGGAAGATCGACGAGCTGCTCGACGCGGGCGTCACCATCGTCGACCCCGAGCAGACCTACGTCGACGTCGACGTCGTCGTCGGGCGCGACACGGTGATCGAGCCCGGCTGCGTCATCCAGGGCGACACGCGCATCGGCGAGGGCGTGCACGTGAAGCCGCACTGCACGATCGAGTCGAGCGTCCTCGACGACGACGTGGTGATCGGGCCGTGCGCGCACCTGCGCCCCGGCACCCATCTCATGAAGGGCGTGCGCATCGGCAACTTCGTCGAGGTGAAGAACAGCGTGCTCGGGCCCGGCGTGAAGGCCGACCATCTCTCCTACGTGGGCGACGCCGAGGTGGGTGCGGGCTCGAGCTTCGGCTGCGGCGCCATCACCGTGAACTACGACTGGGACGCCAAGCACCGCACCGTCGTCGGCGCGGGGACGCGCATCGGCTGCAACGCGAACCTGATCGCGCCGGTGACGCTCGGCGACGGCGCCGCCGTGGCCGCGGGCTCGACGGTGACGCTCGACGTGCCGGACGGCGCGCTCGCCGTCGCGCGCACGAAGCAGCGCAACATCGAGGGCTGGATGGCGCGCCGCGCGCGCGGCGCGCGGACCGACGGTGCGGGAACCGCGCCGGCGGCGACGGGCTCGAAGGCCGGAGCGGGTCGGGCGAGGTCCGCGGCCGGGGCGAAGCGGGCCGCGGCGACGAAGAAGGAGTCCGCCGGGACGAAGGCCGCCGGCAGGACGACCCGCTCGCGGAAGTCGAGCGCGAAGAAGTCGAGCGCGAAGAAGAAGAGCGCGAAGGGGCGCGCGACGCCGAAGCGCGCGACGAAGGCGGCGGCGAAGGAACGGCCGCGCGCCGGGAAGACGGCCGGGAAGAAGGTCGGGGCGCGCGGCGCGAAGGCGCGTCGCTAGGCGCGGAGCGAGCGGCCCGCCGGGCGGGCGCGGGGAGGCAGGCGCATGTGCGGGATCGTCGGAATCGTCGGGCGCGAGCGGCGCGCGATGGACGTGCTGGTCGACGGGCTCGCGAAGCTCGAGTACCGCGGCTACGACTCGGCGGGCGTCGCCATCCTCTCCGGCGGCGCACTCGAGGTGCGCCGCGCGGTCGGCAAGCTCGAGAACCTGCGGCGCGTGCTCGAGGCCGACCCGGTCGAAGGGCTCGTCGGCATCGGCCACACGCGCTGGGCCACGCACGGCAAGCCCTCCGAGCGCAACGCGCATCCCCACCGCGCGGGCTCGGTCGTGCTCGTGCACAACGGCATCATCGAGAACTACCGCGAGCTGCGCGCCGAGCTCGAAGCCGCCGGCCGCGAGATCGCGTCGGACACCGACACGGAGCTCATCGCGCACTGCATCGACGCCGAGCTCGCGAGCGGCGTCGACCTGCTCGGCGCCTGTCGCGCGGCGAGTCGCCGCCTCACCGGCTCCTACGCGTTCGCGGCGATCTCCGATCGCGACCCCGCGCACATGATCGCCGCCAAGCAGGGCGGCAGCCCGATCATCCTCGGCATGGCGGACGGGCACACGTATCTCGCGAGCGACGTTCCCGCGCTCCTCGATCACACGCGCCAGGTCACGTTCCTCGACGACGGCGACTTCGCCGTGCTCTCCGCCGACGGCGTGCAGATCGTCGACGCCGACGGCCGCCCGGTCGATCGCGACGTCAAGGCGATCGAGTGGAACCCCGTCGCCGCGCAGAAGGGCGGCTACGACCGCTTCATGCAGAAGGAGATCTTCGAGCAGCCGCGCGCGATCACCGACACGATCGGGACGCGCCTCGACGAGCAGGCCGCGCTCGTCGACCTCGACGGCATCCGCTTCACGCGCGCCGAGGCGGAGAAGATCCGCGGCATCTCGCTCGTCGCGTGCGGGACCGCGTACTACGCGTGCATGGTCGGGCGCTACATGATCGAGCAGATCGCGGGCATCCCGTGCGACGTCGACCTCGCGAGCGAGTTCCGCTATCGCAAGCCCGTCCTCGGCCAGGATCGCATCGTGATTCCCGTGTCCCAGTCCGGCGAGACGGCGGACACGCTCGCCGCGCTGCGCGAGGGCCGCTCGCAGGGCGCGCGCATCCTGTCCGTGTGCAACTGCCGCGAGTCGAGCATCGCGCGCGAGAGTGACGACGTGCTCTACACGCACGCGGGCCCCGAGATCGGCGTGGCGTCGACGAAGTGCTTCACGACGCAGGTCGTCGCGCTCTACCTCGTCGCGCTCGCGCTCGGCGCGGCGCGCGGGCGCCTCTCCGAGGACGAGCTCCGCGCGCACATCCGCGACCTGACGCGCCTGCCTCGCATGGTCGAGCAGGTGCTGCAGCTCGACGAGCACATCCAGGAGATCGCGCACCGCCACTTCAAGGCGCACGACTTCCTCTTCCTCGGGCGCGGCATCATGTATCCGATCGCGCTCGAGGGCGCGCTCAAGCTCAAGGAGATCAGCTACATCCACGCCGAGGGCTACGCCGCCGGCGAGATGAAGCACGGGCCGATCGCGCTGATCGACGAGAACATGCCCGTCGTCGTGATCGCGACGCGGGGCGAGCTGCACGAGAAGCTCGTGAGCAACCTCGAGCAGGTGCGCGCGCGCGACGGCAAGGTGATCGCGATCGCGACCGAAGGCGATCGCGAGATCGTCGACAAGGCGAACGACGTCGTGCACATCCCGCACCTCGGCGACTTCCTCACGTCGATCCTCGCCGTCGTGCCGCTGCAGCTGCTCGCGTACCACGTGGCGACGCGCAAGGGCACGGACGTCGACCAGCCGCGCAACCTCGCGAAGAGCGTGACCGTCGAGTAGCCTCCGCCGCCGCGCCCGCGCGACGGGCCGGGGGGAGCGCGCGTGACGTTCGACTTCTCGGAGGGCGGCTCGAGCCGGGCCGCGGACGCCGCCTCGCTCGCCGCGATCGTCGAGGGGCTGAACCCCGCGCAGCGCGAAGCGGTCGAGTGCACCGAGGGCCCGCTGCTCGTGCTCGCGGGTGCCGGCAGCGGCAAGACGCGCGTCCTCACGAGTCGCATCGCGCACCTGATCGGCGGCTGCGGCATCCCGCCCGACTCGATCCTCGCCGTCACGTTCACGAACAAGGCCGCCGGCGAGATGCGCGAGCGCGTCGAGAAGATGCTCGGGCCGGTCGGCGACGGCCTGTGGCTCGGCACCTTCCACTCCGTGTGCGTGCGCATCCTGCGGCGCGACATCGGCCATCTCGGCCGGTCGCGCGGCTTCGTGATCTACGACGAGAGCGATTCGCTCGGCGTGGTCAAGGAGGTGCTGCGACGCCACCGGCTCGACCCGAAGACGCACGAGCCGCGGCGTCTGCGCTGGCGCATCGACCAGTGGAAGAACCAGGGCGTGCTGCCCGCGCGCGCCGTCGAGCTCGCGAACGACATCGACGACGAGCTCTCGGCCGAGCTCTACGTCACCTACCAGCGCCTGCTCGCCGAGGCGAACGCGCTCGACTTCAACGACCTGCTGCTGCTCACCGTCGAGCTCTTCGAGCGCAACCCGGAGGTGCTGGCTCACTACCAGCGGCGCTGGCAGTACGTGCTCGTCGACGAGTACCAGGACACGAACCGCGTGCAGTACCAGCTCGTGCGGCTGCTCGCGGACGCGCACCGCAACCTGTGCGTCGTCGGCGACCCCGACCAGTCCATCTACGCGTGGCGCGGCGCCGACATCCGCAACATCCTCGACTTCGAGCGCGACTACGAGGACGCGCGCGTCGTCAAGCTCGAGCAGAACTACCGCTCGACGCAGCCCATCCTCACGGGCGCGTCGGCCGTGGTCCAGCACAACACGGGCCGCCGGCAGAAGCGCATGTTCACCGAGCGCGAGGGCGGCGAGGCGATCCGCGTCTTCGAGGCGGTCGACGACCGCGAGGAGTCGCAGTTCGTCGTGCGCCAGGTGCTCGACGCCACGCGGCGCGGCGCGCGCAAGCACGGCGACTTCGCCGTCCTCTACCGCACGAACGCGCAGTCGCGCGCGATCGAGGAGGAGCTGCTCAAGTACGACGTCCCGTACGCGGTGGTCGGCGGCGTGCGCTTCTACGACCGCGCCGAGATCAAGGACGTGCTCGCCTACCTGCGCCTGCTCGTGAACCCGCGCGACGACCAGGCGCTCCGGCGCATCGTGAACCGCCCGGTGCGCGGCATCGGCAAGACGACCGTCGAGCGCGCGGAGGAGGTGGCGGCGCGCGAGGGCATCGGGCTGCTCGACGCGCTCGGTCGCCTCGTCGAGACGGGCGCGGCGGGCACGAGCGCCGCGCGCGTCGTCGCCTTCCTCGACCTCGTCGCGGGGCTCGCGCGCGAGATCGAGGGCGCGCGCATCGACGACGCGCTCGCGCGCGTGATGGAGCGCAGCGGCTACCTCGCCGCGCTCGAGAAGGACGGGAGCCCCGAGGCGGAGGGCCGGCTCGACAACCTGAAGGAGCTGCTCGCGAGCGCCGAGGACTTCCACGCGGCGAACGTGCTCTCGCCCGACGACGAGCGCGGCGAGCTCGAGCTCTTCCTCGACCAGGTGGCCCTCATCTCCGACCTCGACGGCTACGAGCAGCGCGAGGAGCGCGTGTCGCTCATGACGGTGCACTCGGCGAAGGGCCTCGAGTACCCGTGCGTGCTGATCGTGGGCATGGAGGAGGGCATCTTCCCGCACGCGTCGTCCTCGCAGAGCGCCGAGGGCATCGAGGAGGAGCGCCGCCTCTTCTACGTCGCGATGACGCGCGCGATGGAGCAGCTGTGGATCTGCCACGCGGGCGAGCGGCGCCGCTACGGCGGGCGGAGCTACCAGCGGCCGTCGCGCTTCCTCGAGGAGCTCCCCGAGGAGCTGGTCGAGCGGATCGCGTCGCGTCCGACGCCGCGCACGCGCGATGCGCGCGGCTGGGACGGACGCGGTCGCCGCGACGGCGCGGGCGCATCCGGCGCATCGGGCACAACAGGCGACTGGGACGAGCCCTCGTTCGACTACTCCTTCTCGCAGGAGGGCGCCGAGGAGGCGTCGATCCGCAAGGGAACGCGCGTGCGCCACCCCACCTTCGGTCTCGGCACGATCGTCGCCGTCGTCGGCAACGGCCTCGAGCAGAAGCTGCGCATCAAGTTCGACCGCGTCGGCGTGAAGACCGTGATGGTCCGCTACGCGAACCTCGAGCTCGCCTAGCGAGCGTCCGCCGGCGCGCTCGTCGCCGGCCCCTTGAGCTCGACCGTGTTGCCGTCCGGGTCGCGGACGTACATCGACGGCCCCGACCCTCCCGCGCCGTAGCGCTCGCCGACGTCGCCCGGCGCGATGCCGTGCGCCGCGAGGTGCGCGCGCAGCGCGGCCTCGTCGAACGACGCGATCGCGACGGCGAAGTGGTCGACGTTGCGCGCGGCGTCGTCGGGGGCGCCGCCGCCCGCGGCGCCGAGCGGCGAGTCGACGGGCACGAGGTCGATCAGGCTCGCGCCCGCGCGCAGCTGCACGAGCCCGAGCGCGTCGATGCGGCGCTCGACCGGGCAGCCGAGCGCGTCGCGGTAGAAGCGCAGCGACGCGTCGAGGTCGCGGACGCGCACGACGACGTGATCGATTCCGGTGATCTCGATGGCGCTCATGGAACGACGACCTCCGTCTCGCCCGCGGCCTCGAGCACGGGCTGCGAGCGACCATCCTCGCTCGCCACGACGTGGACGGAAAGGCGGTGGCTCCCGGGCGCGAGCGCGGCCTCGGGCACGATCGCGCGCGCGACGAGCGAGCCGGCCGCGTGCGCGCGCGCCCAGCCGACGGCGCGGACGACGCCGTCCACCGCGAACGCGAGCGGAACGCGCTCGTCGGCGGCGGCCGGGCTTCCGTCCGCGTGGCGCAGGAAGACGGTGATGCGCGCGAGCGAGACGCCGTCCGGGTCGCGCGCGAGTGCCTCGACGGCCGCGCGGTCGAAGCGCGCGGCGAAGCGGGCGGGCGCGTCGCCCGCCCGTTCCGCGACGCGCACGCCGACCAGCTCGCGGTGCGGGCCGAACGCGTAGGCGTCGTCGTCGCCCGCGCCGAACAGCGCGAGCCTGTGCTGCAGACCCTCGCCTCGCGTCGCGAGATCGTCGGGAACCTCGTGGGCGCGGTCGTCGCGGTCCACCACGCGTCGACGCGCTCCCGTCGCATCGGCCCGCTCGCACGCGCGCGCCTCCGCGTCGCTCGCGATCGCGCATCCGTCGACGCGCCACGGAACCGCGACGCCGACCGCGCGCGCGAGCGTCGGCAGGACGTCGACGGTGAGCACCGGCTCGTCGACCACGGCGCCCGCGCGCTGTCCCGGCGCCTTCACGAACATCGGGATGCGGACGACGTCCTCGATCGCCGCGCCGTCGTCGAGCCAGCGCATGGAAGCACCCGGCCGGAACGACACGCCGTGGTCGGCGAGCACGACCACCGCCGCGTCGTCCCACGTCCCGAGCGCTTCGAGCCGCGCGCGCACGCGCGCGAGCATCGCGTCGACCGCGCCCACCTGGAGCAGGTACTGCTGCTCGGCCTGGTCGACGAGCCACGCGTCGTCGCCGAAGCGCTCCTGCTTGCCGAGGCCCGGCGAATCCCACGGCACGATGCGCCGCTCGCTCGGCAGGTACTCCCACGGCCGGTGCGGGAGCAGCACGTGCAGGAAGTGGAGACACGCGCGGCCGCAGGCGCCGAGACCCTCGACGAAGGCATCGACGCGCGCCTTGCGATCGACGAACCCCTCGAACACGGCCTTGCGGCCGAACACGGCGAGCTGACGGTCGCGATCGGTCGTCTCGCGGAAGCGTCCCCACGTCTCGCCGATCGACGGCAGGCGCGCGGCCCAGGCGGGCGGCAGCAGCACGTGCAGGTAGACGAGCGCCGCGTCGGCCGCGAGCGCGCGGAAGGCGCCGGGCTCGCGCGACGCTCGGGCACCCGCCTCGGGCTCGAAGAGCATCGTCTGCGACTCGACGACGTGCATCGCGTGGCTCGCGGCGAACAGCGCGAAGAGGTTCTCGGGATGGTCGGCCGCGCGCGGGAGGAGCGCCGGGTCGGGGAATCGTCCCGTGGCGATCGACGGCACGGCGTGCAGCGTCGACGTGTGCACGGCGCGCGCGCCGCGATACCAGGTGCTCGTGCGCGCGAGGGCGGCGAACGCCGGGTAGCGGACGGCGTCGATGTGGCCCTCGCGGTCGAGCAGGGCGGAGAGGCCGAACTCGTCGAGCACGACGACGACGATCGGCGCGTCCGATCGCACGTGGCTCGCGGCCGCGCGCGCGTCGCCCGCGGTGTCGACGACGAGCCGGGCAACCGGCCCCGCGAGCAGGAAGAGCGTGGCGAAGACGAGCGGCGCCGCGCCGAGGAGCGTCGCGAAGCGGCGCGCGAGCGCGCTCCGCCGGTAGAGCGCGGCGGCTCCGGCGCCGAGCGCCGCGGCGACGCCCGCCGCCCCCGTCGCGCCGAGGAACGCGAGCGCCGGTGCGCGGTGGAGCGGCGGCAGGGCGGTCGCGGCCGCGAGCGCGCCGATGGCGAGCGCGAGTGCGGCCGCGGCGGCGCGCTCGCCGAGCGCGCGCGCGACGGCGACCGGCGCGAGTGCGCCGAGCGTCGGCGCCAAGAGCGCGAGCGCGGCGAGCGCGACGACCTCGCCCGGTCGCGCTCCGTGCGCGACGAGGAACGGAGCGTGGCGCGCGAGCACGTCGAAGAGCGGCTGCGCGACCGCGAAGCCGCACGCGCCGAACAGCTGGACGGCCGCGATCCCGAAGCCGGGCCACGGGCCCCGCCGCGCGCGCGCGTCGCTCACGACCGGCCCCGGCCGAGGCGGCGCGCGAGCGGCCCGCGCAGGAAGGGGCGCTCGATCGCCGCGTACGAGCCGAGCGCGAGCGCGAGGCTCGCGCCGACGACGAGCCACGCGGTCGCCTGCGGCTGCGGGATGCGGAGCATCGCGAGCGCGCGCAGCACGGGCACGTGCCAGAGGTAGACGCTGAAGCTGACGACGCCGGCGAGGCGCAGCGCGCGGCTCTCGAGCGCGCGCGCGAGCGGTCCGCGCGCGCGCAGGGCTCCGAGCACGACCGCGCTCCACGCGATCCCGAACGGCAGGTAGGCGGTGTGGAGGAACGTCTTGTCGACGTCCGCGCCCGTCGCCGCGCGCGCGACGGACGGGAACGCGGCGACGACGGCCGCGAGCCCGGCCGCGGCGACCGCGTCGCCGGCGAGCGTGCGCGCGCGCGGAATCCGGTGGTCGAGGAACGCGGCGTACGAGCCGGCCGCGAACACGGGCAGGTACCAGCCGATCCACACCGAGTTGTTGGGCGTGTCGCCGGGCGGGAACAGCGCGCTCGACGCCGCGACGATCGCCGCCGTCGCGAGCGTGACGGGCACGAGCCGCCCGCCGAGCGCGCGCACGAGCAGCGCGTAGACGGGGATCGCGAGGTAGAAGGCGAGCTCGACGGGGATCGTCCAGTAGACGCCCTTGCCCTCGCGCAGCAGCATGTGACGCACCCACTGCTCGCTCGTGAGCGACGGGAAGGCCTGCGTCGGCCAGACCTCCGTGAACCCCCAGTTCACCGCGAGCACGACCCAGTAGAGCGGGAAGATGCGGAGCGCGCGCCGCGCCGCATAACGACGCCACGCCGCGGCGCCCCCGAACGCGGCGCCGGGCGCGACGAGCGGGCGCGTCAGCAGGAACGCGCTCAACACGAAGAACAGATAGACGCCGTACTTCCCCGTGCCCTGGAAGTCTGCGCCGGGGAGCGGGTGCAGGCCGAGGTTGCTCAGGTGGCTCGCGACGACGAGCGCGACGGCGATGCCGCGGAGCCCGTCGAGCGCGTCGACCTGCTCGTTCGACGACGATGTCCTGCGCAGGAAGTGCGCGTCGAGCCAGGCGCCGGGCGACACGCGGGCGAGTCTAGCGGCGGTTCGGAGCGCGGCGGGGCCGGTATGCTCGGCGCGCCCCGGGCCGGCGACCGCGCGCGGCCGCGGCACCTCGTGGCGGGGAGCGCCGATGCACTGGCTCTGGATCGCGATCGAGCTCGCCGTCGAGACGCTCGCCGCCTGGACCGTCGCCGTGCACGCGTGCATGGTGACGGGCGCCGCGTCCTGGGTCGCGCGCCCGCTCTTCGCCGGGCTCCTCGCGGCGCTCCTCGTCGCGCAGCGCGGGCGCTTCGCGCGGGCGGCCGCGCGCGGGCGCGACCCGGGCGAGCGCGCCACCGCGCTCGCCGCACTCGCGATCGGCGCCGCGTTCGGCGCGCTCTCGCTCTGCCTCCTCACGCCGAGCGGCGACGACTTCGACTTCTTCCACCGCGCACTCTGGCAGCAGGGCCATCCGGAGGCGCCCTTCGCGTTCCACGACACCGCGTTCGCGGCGGAAGGGCTCGCGGCGATCTCGCCGCTCCACGCGATGACGACGTGGGAGCACGGCATCGCCGCGGTCGCCGACGTGCTCGGGCTCGACGCGCTCGGCGTCTACCACAACGGCGCGATCGTCGCGTCGCACCTCGTGCTCGCGAGCGTGCTCGTGCTGCTCGTGCGCGAGCTCGGCTTCGGTGTGCGCGCGGCCGCCGCGGGCGCGATCGCCGCGTTCGCCTTCCTCGCCGTCGACGATCCGGGCCTGCGCTCGTTCGGGATCGCCTGGCGCATGCTGTGGGTCGGCAAGATGGTGCAGTGGCTCGTGCTGCTGCCCGCGGCCCTGCTGTTCGCGCTTCGCTATGCGCGCGCGCCCTCCGCGCGCGCGCTCCTGCACCCGGCCCTGTGCGGCGCGTGCGCGATCGGCCTGAGCGGAACGGGTGTATTCCTGCTGCCCGGCGTCTTCGCCGCCGCTTCGGTCGCGATGCTCGCACGCACCGCGTTCGCGCCGCGCGCGCTCGCGCGCGCCGCGGCGCTGAACGCGGGCTCGCTCTACTGCGTCGGCGTCGCCGCGCTCGTGCTCGCGCGCGTGCTCGCGCCGCCCGACGACGTGCGCGCGTGGACCGAGCCCTTCCCCGATGCCTGGTGGGCCAACCTCGCGCTCACGTTCGGCCACGTTCCGGGCGCGCTGCGCAACGCCGTGCTCGCGGTCGCGGTGCCGGCGCTCGTGCTGCGCGGCGCACCGCGCCGCTTCGTCGTCGCCTACGCCCTCGCCCTCGTCGCGCTGTTCGCGAACCCGCTCACGGGCCCGCTGTGGCTGCGCGCCGCGCAGCCCGGCGCGTACTGGCGCGTGATGATGCTCTTCCCGGTTCCGCTCGGCGCCGCGCTCGCCGCCGCCGCGCTCGTCGAGCGGCCGCGCGCGCGCACGTCGCTCGCCGCCGCCGCGCTCGCAGTGGTCGCGACGTGCGTCGCGCGCGCGACGCCGCCGCGCGAGGGCATCGCGCTGACGCACCGCTTCGGCTGGAAGGCGCCGCTCGATGTGCGCCTCCCGCCCGACGACCTTCGCTTCCTCGCGCCGCTGCGCGGCGAGCTCGCCGGAAGGCGGCTGCTCGCCGGCCAGGGCATCGCGACGTCGGCCGCGCTGCTCGTGCCGTCGCTGCGGCTCGAGGCCGCTCGCTTCATGGATACGCGCCACGTGTTCGCGAACGCGGGCCGCGCCGAGGAAGGGCGGCTGCGGCTCGCGGCCTGGCGCTGGGCGAGCACGTGCGAGCCCGACGCGGCCGGCGCGCGCGCCGCCGCCGCGCTCGTGCGCGACGGCGTCGATGCGGTGATCGCGCGCGACTGCCGCGGCGGCCGCGCGCGCGCGCCGACGAGGAGGAGCGCGTGCTCGCGGCGGCGCGCGCGCCGGTGGGCGAGCGCGCGCCGTGGGTCGAGGTCGCGCGCGCGCACGGCTACGCGCTCTGGCTGCGGCGCTGACGCGGCCCGCGGCCGAGCGCGCGCGAGCGCTCCGCGAGCGCTCCGAGAGCGCGACACCCGCCGCGCGCTGCGCGCGCGCTGCCGCGCGGCTGCGCGCGGTGCGTGTGCGCGCGCGGGCGGCGCGGCCGCCGTTCCTCCGCATCGCGCCGCCGCGCGCTTCCTGCCCCGGCGCGCCACGGATAGACTCCGCCGTCCCGATGGGTGCCGAGATCGATCCGACGACCGCGCGCTCCCGCCGCCGCCGCCCCGACGCGCCGTTCGGCGAGCTCCGCCGCGAAGCGCGTCTGCGCCTCCTGCGCATGCACCACCGCGCCGGCGTCGGCCACATCGGCGGCAACCTCTCGGCGCTCGACGCGCTGCTCGTCCTCCACCACCGCGCGATGCGCGACGACGACGTGTTCGTGCTCGCGAAGGGCCACGCGGCGGGCGCGCTCTACGTCGCGCTCTGGTCGATCGGCGAGCTCGGCGACGAGGACCTCGACGCCTTCCACGGCGACGGCTCGATCCTCTCCGGCCACCCCGCGCCGAACGCGCTCGCGGGCGTTCCGGTCGCGACGGGGAGCCTCGGACACGGTCTGCCCGTCGCCGCGGGCATCGCGCTCGCGCGCAAGCTCGAGCGCGCGCCCGGGCGCGTCTTCTGCCTGTGCTCGGACGGCGAGTGGCAGGAGGGATCGAACTGGGAGGCGCTCGTCTTCGCGCACCGCCACGCGCTCGACGCGCTCGTCGTGCTCGTCGACGCGAACGGGCTGCAGGGGTTCGGCACGACCGAGGAGGTGGGCGGCATCGACGACCTGCCCGCGCGCCTGCGCGCGTTCGGCTTCGCCGTCGACGAGTGCGACGGCCACGACCCGGAGGCGATCGAAGCGCGGATCGCGCGCGAAGCGCCCGGCCCGCGCGCGATCGTGCTGCACACGGTGAAGGGCAAGGGCGTCTCGTTCATGGAGGACCGTCTCGAGTGGCACTACCTGCCGCTCGACGACGCGCTCTACGAGCGCGCGCGCCGCGAAGTGGAGGGCGCGTGAGGGACGCCGCCTGCCGCGCGTGGGTCGCGCTCGCGCAGCGCGCTCCGTTCGTGTTCCTGACGGGCGACCTCGGCTTCCGCGCGCTCGAGCCGCTGCGCGACGCGTTGGGCGAGCGCTTCGTGAACGCGGGCGTCGCCGAGCAGAACATGGTGTCGGTCGCGGCGGGCCTCGCGAGCCAGGGCCTCCAGGCCTGGGTCTACAGCATCGCTCCCTTCTGTTATGCGAGGCCCTACGAGCAGATCCGCAACGACGTCTGTCTGCACGGCTTCCCCGTGAAGCTCGTCGGGAACGGCGGTGGCTACGGCTACGGCGCGATGGGCGCCACGCACCACGCGCTCGAGGACTACGGCGTCCTGCTCGCGCTGCCGGCCATGGAGGCGTGGATCCCGGCGTTCGACGCCGACGTCGCACCCGCGATCGAGGCGCTCGCGCGCTCGGATCGCCCGGGCTACCTGCGGCTCGGCCGCTGCGAGGCGCCGCGCGGCGCGGCCGTTCCGCCGCTCGCGCCGCTGCGCCGGCTCGTCGACGGCGAGCGCGGCGTCGTCGTGTGCGCGGGGCCGCTCGCGGGCGGCGTGTGGGCCGAGATCGCGGAGCGCGATGCGTCGGCGCGCCCGGCGCTCTGGGTCGTCTCCCGGCTCCCGCTGCCCGACGCGGACGCGCTCCCCGACGCGCTCGTGCGCGACGTCGAGCACAAGGGCGGGCTGCTCGTGGCCGAGGAGCACGTCGCGAGCGGCGGGCTCGGCGAGGCGCTCGCGCGGCGGCTCCTCGAGCGCGGCGCGCGCGTTCCGCGCTTCGCGCACGCGTGCGCGCGCGGGTATCCGTCGGGGCGCTACGGCTCGCAGCAGTGGCACCGGCGCGAGTGCGGCCTCGACGCGGCGACGCTCGTCGCGCGCGCGGAGGAGATGGCGGCGCGATGACGACGGGGACGACGAGGGGCGACCCGGGCGCGGACGCGAACGCGGGCGTGCGGACCGCCGGCGCGACGGCGGGCGGCGCGCCGTCGTCCGCTCCCGACGCGGCGCTCGAGCGCAGGATCCTCGGCCTGCACGGCCCGATCCTCGTGCTCGGTGCGAGCGGCTTCGTCGGCGCGAACCTGCTGCGCATGCTGCTCGCGGTGCGGCGCGACGCGTACGGCACGGCGCTGCGCTTCCCGGCCTGGCGGCTCGAGGGACTGCCCGACGAGAACGTCGTCGCGACCGACCTGCTCGTGCCGTCGAACCTGCGCGCGCTGCTCGACCGCGTCCGCCCGCTCACCGTCTTCGACTGCGTCGCCTACGGCGCCTACTCGTACGAGCGCGATCCGCATCTCATCCACCGCACGAACGCGGTGTTCACCGTCGCGCTGGCGGAGGAGCTCGCCGCGCGCGGCATCCGCGCGCTCGTGCACGCGGGCTCGTCGTCGGAGTACGGCGGCGCCTCCGCGGCTCCGCCCGAGTCGCAGGCGCCGCTCCCGAACAGCCACTACGCGGCGTCGAAGGTCGCGGCCGCCGCGACGCTCGGGTTCATGGGGCGCGAGCGCGCGCTCCCGTGCGCCAACCTGCGTCTGTACTCGGTGTACGGGCCGTACGAGGACGCGTCGCGCCTCGTGCCGCAGCTCGTGCTCCGCGGCCTCGCGGGCGAGCTGCCGCCGTTCGTCGACCCCGCGATCTCGCGCGACCTCGTCTACGTCGACGACGCGTGCGAGGCCTTCGTCGACGCGGCGCTGCGTCTCGAGCCCGCGATCTACGGCGAGTCGTTCAACGTCGGGACGGGGACGTGCACGCGCATCGGCGAGGTCGCCGAGATCGCGCGCGCCGAGTTCGGCATCGCGGCCGCTCCGGTCTTCGACATGCCGCCGCGCGCGTGGGACCCGCGCACGGGCGGCGAAGGCGGCCCCGTCGACTGGGTGGCCGACCCGACGCGCGCCGCCGCCGCGCTCGGCTGGCGCGCGCGCACGCCGTTCGCGGAGGGGCTGCGGCGCACGCGCGCGTGGGTCGAGGGGCTCTCCGACCTCGACGCCTATCGCGCGTCCTCGAAGGCGTTCGGCCTCGAGACGGGCCACAGCGTGAGCGCCATCGTCGCCTGCTACAAGGACGCGCAGGCGATCCCCATCCTGCACGAGCGGCTCACCGCGACCTTCGAGAAGCTCGGCATCGACTACGAGATCGTCTTCGTCAACGACGGCAGCCCCGACGACTCCGAGGAGGTGATCCGCGCGATCAGCGCGCGCGACCGTCGCGTCACGGGCATCAGCCACTCGCGCAACTTCGGCTCGCAGGCCGCGTTCCGCAGCGGCATGGAGATCGCGACGAAGAACGCCTGCGTGCTGCTCGACGGCGATCTGCAGGACCCGCCCGAGCTGATCGAGGCCTTCGTCGCGAAGTGGCGCGAGGGGTTCGACGTCGTGTACGGGCGGCGCGTCGCGCGCGAGGCGCCCTTCGCGATGCGCGTGGCCTACAAGGCCTTCTACCGGCTCTTCGACCGCTTCTCCTACCTCGAGATCCCGCACGACGCGGGCGACTTCGCGCTGATGGACAAGCGCGTCGTGCGCGCGATGCTGCAGTTCCCCGAGCGCGACCTCTTCCTGCGCGGCGTGCGCGCCTTCGTCGGCTTCCGCCAGACGGGCGTCGACTACGTCCGGCCCGAGCGGATGTTCGGCCGCTCGACCAACAACCTGCTCCGCAACATCGGCTGGGCGAAGAAGGGCATCCTGTCGTTCAGCCGCGCGCCGCTCGACGCGCTGTCGACGGCGGGCGTGCTCGGTGTCGCGCTGTTCGGCCTGCTCGGCGTCGCGCAGTTCACGGCGAAGCTGCTCTTCCCCTCCGCCGCGCCGAAGGGCATCACGACCGTGCTGCTCGTGACGCTCTTCCTCGGCTCGCTCAACCTGCTCGCGATCAGCCTCGTCGGCGAGTACATCGCGAAGATCTTCGAGGAGGTGAAGCGGCGGCCGCACTTCCTGCGCCGCGCGATCGTGCGCGACGGCGAGGTGCGCGACGCCGGCGAGGTGCCGCGCGGTGCGGACGACGGCCCGGGGGGCCGCGCGCCGTGAGCGTGCGCGAGAAGAGCGTCGAGGCCTTCGAGGCCGACGTGCGCGAGCGCGACGGCTACGTCTACTCGACGTCCGACCAGCTCTCGTGCCGGCTGTCGTGCGCGCGCACGAGCCGCGCCGTGCTCGACTTCGCCGGTGCGCGCGGCCGGCGCGTCCTCGACGTCGGCTGCGGCGACGGCGTGTACACGCGCGAGCTGCTCGAGGCGGGGGCCGCCGAAGTGGTCGCGATCGACGCGGCCGCGGCCGCGCTCGAGTCCGCGGCGCGCCGCTGCGAGGGCTTCGCCAACGTCCGCTTCGAGCAGTGCGACGTCTACGCGCTCGAGCCGCCGCCCGAGCCGTTCGACGTCGCGGTCGTGCGGCTCATGCTCCACCACCTCTACGACGCGGAGGCCGCGGTCGCGCGCATCGCGGCGGCGGCGCGCGCCGTCGTCGTGGCCGAGCCGAACGGCAACAACCCGGTGCTGAAGGCGATCGAGCGTCTGTCGCCGTACCACGTCGCGCACGAGGAGAAGAGCTACGCGCCGCGGCGCATCGACCGCTGGCTCGCGCGCGCCGGGCAGCGCGTGGTGCGCCGCGAGTGGATCGGGCTCGTCCCGATGTTCTGCCCGGACGCGCTCGCGCGCGCGTGCAAGGCGGCCGAGCCGCTCGTCGAGCGCGCGCCCGGCCTGCGCGCCGTCGCGTGCGGCCAGTACGTCGTCCGATCCGAACGCTAGGCGAGGGAGTCCAGGCCGGCGTCAGTGCGCGTAGCCGAGCCGCTCGAGCATGGCGCGATCCTGCGGCCCGAGCTCCTGCCACGCGGCGTCCGCGACGTCGAGCTCCTCGCGGAAGCGCGCGAGCTCGTCGCCCATGCGGCGCCGGAGCGCGTCGTCGCCGCCCGCGCTCGCGGCCGCTCCGCCCGCGCCGCGGTCGAGCGAGCGCAGCTCGTCGCGCACGCGCCCGCCGCCGAGGTCGGTGCGCACGAGCACGTGTCCGTCCTCGACCCAGCCCCAGCGCTGCGTCGACGCGCCCATCAGCGTCGCGAGGTAGGCGCGCGCGGGGGCGCGGTCCGCGCCGGCTGCGAGCAGGTCGCGCCCCGCGCTGCGCGCGGGGAGCGGAAGGCCCGCGAGGCCCGCGAGCGTCGGCAGCAGGTCGACCATCGACGCAACGTCCGCGCGCCGCCCCGGCGCGAGGCCCGGCGCGCGCACGAGCAGCGGCACGCGCACGAGCGCGTCGCTCAGGAGCTCGCCGTGCGCGAACCAGTAGTCGTCCTCGCCGAGGCTCTCGCCGTGGTCGGCCGTGAAGACGACGCGCGCGTCGTCGAGCAGCCCGCGCGCGTCGACGCCGTCGAGCAGCGCCCCGATCTGCGCGTCGACGAAGGCGACCTCGCCCGCGTAGCCCGCGAGGTAGAACGCGGCGTCGTCGCGCCCGTCGACGACCTGGTAGCTCGGAATCGCGCCCATCGCGTTGATGCCGCCGGTCGGCAGCGTGCGGCTCCCGTTCCGCGTCGCGCGCGCGCGCGCGAGGTAGCGCTCGCGGAGCCCGGCCGGCGGCTCGTACGGCCCGTGCACGTCCTGGTAGTGCACCCACAGGAAGAGGCCCGCGTGCGGCGACGCGCGCAGCGCGTCGAGCACGGCGAGCGCGGCCGCGGTCGTGGCTTCGGCCGTGCGCTCGGGCTGGTCGCGGTTGCGCTCGCTCGTCGTGAACGCGTCGTCGTAGACGTCGAAGCCGATCTCCATCCCCGTGCCGCCGCGCAGCACGTAGTTGCTCACCGCCGCGCCCGTGCGCCAGCCCGCGATGCGCAGCATCTCGGCCACCGTGACCGAGCTCCCGCGGAAGGCGCTGCGGTTGGCGAAGATGCCGACCTCCTCGGGATACAGCCCCGTGTGCAGCGAGGCCATCGACGGCAGGGTGTACGAGGCCGGCGCGAACGCGGCGTCGAAGGCGACGCTCTGCGACGCGAGCGCGTCGATGCGGGGCGTGGCGCCGAGATCGCTTCCGTAGGCGCCGAGGTGGTCGGCGCGCAGCGTGTCGACCGTGACGAGCAGCAGCAGCGGCGCGCGCGCGCCGCGCCCGCAGCCCGGCAGGGCCGCCGCGAGCGCGAGCGACGCGACGAGCGCGAAGGCCCTCGCGGTGCGGCGCGCGCGGGACGAGGACGGAGGGCGATGGCGGAGCGGGCTCGGCGTCATGTGTGCGTGACGCGCGAGCATAGCCGCGACGCTACGCTGCCGCGTCGACCGCGACTCGCGGACCGGAGGAGCCGCCCTTGGCCTCGACGTCGCGCGCCGCGAGCGCGCTCGCGCTCGCCGGTGCGACGCTGCTCGCCTTCCTGGTGCGCGCCCTCCCCTTCGCCGACTTCCTCCACCGCGGCGTCGTCGCGTTCGCACCCGCCGACGCGATGTACCACGTGCGGCGCGCGTACTGGACGTTCGTCGGCTGGCCGTCGGTGCTCGCGTTCGACCCCTACGTGAACTACCCGGACGGCGCGCCGGTGCCGTGGTCGCCGCTGCCCGACGTGCTCGCGGGCACGATCGCGCGCATCGTGGCGCGCGACGACGCGGGCTTCGCGCTCGTGCTCGCGTGGTGGCCCCCGGCGGTCGGCGCGCTCGGAGCGATCCCCGTCTGGCTGCTCGCGCGCGAGGTCGCGTCGCGCGCGGTCGCGACCGCGGCCGTCGCGTTCTACGCGCTGCTCCCGATCAGCGTGCTCTACGGGCGCTTCGCGAACCCCGACCACCACGTCGCGGTCGCCGCCGTCGGCGCCTGCGTGCTGCTCGCGTGCGTGCGCCTCGCGCGTCCCGGGCTCGAGCGCGATCGCGCGCTCGCCGTACGCTCGGCGCTGGCGCTCGGCGTGGCGCGCGCCGCGCTGCTCCTCACGTGGCACGGGAGCCTGCTCTATCTCGCGTTCGCGGAGGCGTCGGTGCTGCTCGCCGGCGTGCTCGGGCGGCGGCGCGCGCTCTTCGCGGCGCACGCCGCGAGCGCGCTCGCGACGCTCGTGCTCGTGGCGCCGATCGTCGCCGCGCTCCCCGAGCCGCTCGGCGGCCCGTACTCGTCGATCGCGCTCTCGCGGCTGCACCTGCTCGCGATCGCCGCCGTGCTCGCGACGGCCGCGGCCGGCTGGCTCCACGCGCGCCGCGCGCCCGACGCGTCGCCCGTCGCGCGCGCGGGTGCGCTCGCGCTCGGGGCGCTCGTCTTCGCGGCGCTGCTCGCGCTCGCTCCCGCCGTGCGCGCGGGCCTCGAGCCCGCGTTCCGCTTCCTGACGATGACCGACGCGGCCGGCTCGCGGACGGCCGAGCAGTTCCCGCTCTTCGGCGGCGGCGGCGGCGCGATCGGCCGCGCGGGCGCGTCCGCGGCGAGCGGTCCGCTCCTCGTCTGGGCCGGCTATGCCCTCCTCCTCCCGCTCCTCCCGTTCGCGTTCGTCCTGCACGCGCGCCGCGGCGCACCGCCCGAGCGCCGCGCCGCGACGTGGATGCTCGCGGGCTGGTCCGCCGTCTTCGCCGCGCTCGCGATCGCGCAGCGCCGCTACGGCAACGATCTCGCGGCCGCCGCATCGGTCGGCTTCGCGCTCGGCGGCGCGCACCTCGCGCGCGCGCTCGCGAGCGCGCTCGAACGCGCGGGACAGCGGGCGCCGCGCGCGCGCCTCGCCGCGGGCGCCGCCGTCGCGCTCGCAGGCCTCGCGCTCTACGCGCCGGCGATCGGCGCGCTCTACCTGCCGTGGGCGCGCCGCGCGCTCGCGCACGCGCGGTCCGAGCCCGCTTCGCCGCCGCGCAACGCGGCGTGGGCCGTGACGCAGTTCGCATCCGCGGTGCGCGCGGCGACGCCGGAGACGAGCGGCTTCGCGCGCGCCGACGGCGCGCCGGAGTACGGCATCGTCGCGCACGCGAACCTCGGCCACGCCCTGCAGTGGGTCGCGCGGCGCGCGACGCCGACCGACCCGTTCTGGGAGTACATCGGGCCGGCGAACTGGAACCGCGCCTTCGAGCTGCTCGCGACGTCCGACGAGGCGCGCGCCGTCGCGCTCGCGCGCGAGCTCCGCGCTCGTTATGTCGTCGCGAGCCGCGGGCTGCGGCGCGGCGGGATGTCGGAGCGGCTCCACACCGACGACGGCGCGCCGCGCGGCGACGCGCCCGCGCTCGCACACTTCCGGCTGGTCGCGGAGGGGCCGAAGGGGGGCGTCGGCCTCCAGGACATGTTCGGAGGACGCGCCGCACCCGACGCCGTTCCGTACAAGCTCTTCGAGGTCGTCGAGGGCGCGGTGCTCGAGGTGGCCGCGCCGCCGTCGTCGCGCGTCGAGGTCGCGGTCGACGTCGCGACGCCGACGGGGCGCCGCTTCGCGTGGCGCTCGGCGACCGCGGCCGGCGCCGACGGCGTCGCTCGGCTGCGCGTCCCCTACGCGACCGGGTCGCCGCCGGCGGACGCTCCGTCGCCCGGAGCGGCCGCGCGCGCGGAGGGCCCGGTGCGCGTGCGCGTGGACGGCGTGGACGCCGGAGGGGTCGACGTGCCCGAGCGCGCCGTGCTGGGCGGCGAGCGCATCCCGCTCGCGCCCGCCGCGCGGGCCGCCGCGAGCGGGGCGAACTAACGAGCCTCCCGCGCCTCCGCGAGCGACCCCGACAGCGCCTCGACGCGGAAGCCGCGTCCGCGCTCGAGCGAGAGACGGTGCGGGCCCGCGAAGCGGACCGTGTAGAACGCGACCTCGCCCTCGCGGTCGCGGTACGCGCGGATCGCGGCGCGGTCGCCGAGCGCGCGCGCGGCGGCGAGCAGGTGGGGGCCGAATCCGAAGCGGTCCCACGCGGCGTCGTGCACGACGTAGCGGCGCGCGCCGTCGCCCTCGGTCGCCCAGACGCCCGTCGCGCGCACGCGCGGCTCGATCTCCCAGATGGGCTCGTCGAGCGCGGGGCCGCCCTGCGCGCGCGGGCGGGCCGCGAACGCGAGCGGAAGGTGGAAGCCCCAGTCGAGACTCGTCGCGCTCGCGCCGGGCTCGGCGTCGAGCTCGCGGCCGAGCTCGGCGAGCGCGTCGCTCCACCAGCCGCGACCGCCCGTGCGCGCGACGAGCTCGCGCGTCGCGGCGATCGAGCGCGTGTCGCTCGCGAGCACGGCGGCGAGGGCGAGCGCGGCGAGCGCGGCGTGCCCGCGGCCGCGGCGCGCGGCCGCGACGAGCGCGCTCGCGACCAGCACGTGCACGAGCGGCGCGAGGTTCAGCATGTGGTGCGCGCGCGTCGCGCCGCGCAGCGCGAGCATCGCGGCGGCGAGGGCGAGGCACGCGAGCGCGAGCGCGCCGCGGTCGGCCGTCGCGCGTCGTTCGCCGTCCGCACCGAGCCGATCTTCGTCGGTGGCGCGACGGGCTCCGTCGATCCCGCGCGCGCGCAGCGCGGCGACGAGCGCGGCGACGAGCGCGGCGGCCGTCGCGAGCGCGACCGCGACGCCGAGCAGTGTCGACGGCGCGTCCGCCGCCGCGAGCGCGTCGAAGCGGCCGCCCTGCTCCATCAGTCGGTGCACGTACGAGCCGTCGAGCGTCGTCGCGAAGGTGCGGATGCGCTCGGCGAGGTCGCCGCGCTCGCGCAGCTCGCCGAACGTGCCGAGGACGCGCGGCGCGTTCGCGATCATCGGCAGCGCGCCGAGCGCCGCGGCGCCGAGCGCGGCCGTCGCATCCGCGCGGCGCTCGCGCACGAGGCGCGCCGCGTCGCGCCCGCGGAAGGCGGCGATGCCGGCGGCGACGGCGAGCAGGACGAGCACCGAGTCGGCGCGGTTGTAGACCGAGAGGCCGAGCGCGAGGCCGCCGCCGACGGCGGCTGCGCGCCCGCCGTCCTGGGCCGAGCGCAGCAGCAGCGCCGCGCCCGCGGCGCGGCACAGCCACCCGGTCGTGAACGGCCCCCATTCCCACTGCGCGTGGAAGAAGACGCTCGGGTCGAGGGCGACGAGCGCGCCGGCGGCGATGGCCGCGTCGCGTCCGAACGCGCGCCGCGTCGCGAGCATCGTCGCGAGCAGCGCGGCGAGCGCGGTGGCGAGCGTCGCGCCGCGCACCGTCCCGACGCGCGATCCGAAGAGTGCGAGCGGCGCGATCTCGAGCTGGCTCTTGAGCGCCCCGAGGTAGGGGAGCGCGAACAGCGGGAAGCGCCGGCCGAGCAGATCGACGGACTGCGTGCCGGGCGGCATCGCGGCGTCGCGCGCGGGATCGACGAACAGCTGCGCCTGGCGCGCGAGCCAGGCCTCGTCGTAGTACATGCCGGGCGCGCCCGCGCCGCGCGCGAAGAGCGCGACGAGCAGCGCCGAGAGCGCGAGCCACGCGACGAGCACGGCGCGCGCGCCCTCGCCGCGCGCGCCCTCCGGCTCCCGCGCCGTGCCGGCCGCCCCCGACGCGCCGCTCGCGGCCCCGTTCTGCATCGCGCTCCTGGCTCGTCGGCCGCGCGGATCCGCGCGCTCCGCGTTCGTCGACACCGCGCTCCCCGCACGCCGCATGCGACCGCGCGCGCGCCGCGCGCCGACTGCGCCCGCTGCGCGGAGCGCGCGGCGACGGCGCAGGCTACACGACGCCGGCCGCATGCCGCTGTGCGCTATCGTCGCGCGCTCGCGCGGCCGCGCACGAACTCCGGGGGAAGCCTGTCGAGCATGCGCCGGACGACGATGCGCGCGACGACCTCGAGGCCCGCGACGCGGTGCGCGTCGTCGCCGTCGCCGCGGTTTGCCGCTTCGCGCCGCCCGCACCGCACCTCGCTCGCACGCGTTCGCTCCGCTGCGCGCCGCCGCGCGGTCGCGCCGGCCTCCGCCATCGCCGGGGTCGCGGCGTCGCTCGCCCTGCTCGCGGGCTGCGGCGATCGCGCGCCCGCGGCGCGCGTCGACCCCGCGCGGCCGCCCGTCGTGCTCGTCACCCTCGACACGACGCGCGCGGACCGTCTCGGGTGCTACGGCTACGAGCGCGCGACGAGCCCGCGGCTCGACGAGCTCGCGCGCGATGCGGTGCGGCACGCGCGCGCCTACTCGACGTCGAGCTGGACGCTCCCCGCGCACGCCTCGCTCTTCACCGGCGCCTACACGTACACGCACGGCGCGCGCTACGACGCGGACGGCCCGCTCGTGCTCGGGGACGCGATCGACCACGCGGGCGCGAAGCGCTATCGCGCGCGCGGCCTCGACCCGCGCCTCCCGACGCTCGCCGAGCGCTTCGCCGAAGCGGGCTACGCGACGGGCGGCTTCGTCGCCGGGCCGTGGATGAAGCGCGTCTTCGGGCTCGATCGCGGCTTCGCGCACTGGGACGACGACGGCATCGACCACGAGAACGGAAGGCGCGCGGACGCGTTGACGGACGCCGCGCTCGCATGGCTCGGCGAGCACGCGGACGAGCCCTTCCTGCTCTTCCTCAACTACTACGATGCGCACAGCCCGTACGACCCGCCGGCGAGTGCGCGCGACCGGTTCGCGGCCGACGTCGCGGGCGGCGGCGCGCTGCCGGGCCCGGGCGAGCCGATGACGCTCGCGCAGGCGAACGCGCTCTACGACGCGGAGATCGCCTTCGCCGACGAGCACCTCGGCCGGCTCCTCGACGCGCTCCGCGAGCGCGGCCTCTACGACGGCGCGTGGATCGTCGTCACGGCCGATCACGGCGACGTGCTCGGCGAGCACGGGAAGCTCGGGCACGGCCGCTACCTGTGGGAGGAGGAGATCCGCATCCCGCTGCTCGTGAAGCGGCCGGGCGCGCGCGGCGCGGGCTCGACCTCCGATGCGATCGCGCAGATCAACGACGTGGCGCCGATGCTCGTGCGCGAGCTCGGTCTCGCGCCGCTCGCGGGCGGGGGCGGCCCGCTCGCGCGCGCGGACGACGCGGCGCTGGCGGAGCTCTACCCGCTCCCGTTCCTGTTCGCGAAGGGCGACTGGCGTGCGCTCGTCGTCGGCCGCGACAAGCTCATGTGGAACGGGCGCGGGCGGCACGCGCTCTACGACCTCGCGTCTCCCGAGGGCGAGGACGCGAACCGCGCCGACGCGGAGGTCGGCCTGCGCGACGCGCTGCTCGCGCGCCTCGACGCGCTGCTCGCGACGCTCGCACCGGCGCCCGCGCTCGCGCCGGCGGACGTCGCTCGCTCGCGCGCCGTCGACGACGCGACGCGCCGCGCGCTCGAGGGGCTCGGCTATCTCGACGAAGGGGACGAAGGCGGCGAAGGCGACGGCCGCGGCGAAGGCGAGCGCGATCGCGAGGCAGGGCGTCGGGATGGCGAAGCGCACGCCGACGACGCGCGCTGATCGGCGCGCCGGCGCCGGCGCCGCGGTCGCGCTCGCCTTCGCGGCGCTCGCGTTCGCCGTCTACGCGCCCGCGCTGCACGCGCCGTTCTTCTCCGACGATCTCCACTACGTGCAGGCGAACGCGTACGTGCAGACGCCGAGCCTCGCGAACGCGCGCGCGATCTGGTCGCCCGTCGGCCCCGTCGTCGGGATCGTCGAGAACTACGCGCCCGTGCACCTCTCGCTGCACGCGCTCGCCTGGCAGGCGTTCGGCGCCGACGTCGTCGGCCACCACGCGCTCAACGTCGCGATGCACGTCGTCGCCTCGCTGCTGCTCGTGCAGTGGCTGCGGCGCTCGGGGGTCGCGAGCCGCGCGGCCGTCGCGCTCGGCGCCGTCTTCCTCGTGCACCCGGCGAACGTGGAGGCCGTGGCGTGGATCTCGCAGGTCAAGACGACGTCGGCGCTCGCGCTGGCGCTGGCCGCGCTGCTCGCGCACCGCGCGCGCCCCGTGCTCGCGCTCGCGTGCTTCGCGCTCGCGCTGCTCGCGAAGCCGACCGCCGCCGTCGCGCTGCCGGTCGCCGCGCTCGCGCTCGTGCTCGAGCGCGCGCGGGGCGCACGGGCCGCTCCCGAGGACGGCGCGCGCGGGCTCGCCGCACTCGCGCGCGACCCGGCCGCCCGCTGGCTCGTCGCCTGGAGTGTGGTGTTCGCGGCGTTCGCCGCGGCCGAGCTCGCCGCCTACTTCGCGACGGCGGGTAGCGCCGCACACGGCCCGAGCGACGCACTCGTGCGGGTCCGCAGCGCGTTCGCGTCCGTCGCGAGCTATGCGCGGATGGTCGCGACGGGCACCGGGCTCGCGGTCTTCCACGACCCCGATCCGGCGACGAGCGCGCTCGATCCGCGCTGGCTCGGCGGGCTCGCCGTCGTCGCCCTCGCGGGCTGGCGCGTCGCCGCGAGCGCGCGCGCTCGCTCGAACGAGCTGCTCGGCTGGACGTTCGCCGCCGTGTCGTTCGCGCCCGTCTGCGGCGCGATCGCGCTGCCGCACGCGATCGCCGATCGCTATGCGTACTTCCTGCTCCCCGGCGTCCTGCTCGCGGCGGGCGTGCTCGCGACGCGCAGCGGTCTCGCCGCGCGGCGCGCGTCCGCGTGGGTCGCGGCCGCGGTCGTCGTCGCGTTCGCATCGCTCGCGTTCGCGCGCGCGCGGCTGTGGGCCGAGCCGGAGCTCCTCGTCGCGGCGAGCGAGGCGCGCTATCCGCGCGGCGAGGTCGCGCTGCTGCGCGGCGCGCGCCGCGCGGCGCTCGCGGGCGACGCCGGGGCCGCCGTCGACGGCGTGCGCGCCGCGATGGCGCGCGGCTACGACCGCCTCGACGCGCTGCTCGCCGACCCCGCCTATCGCGCGCTGCGCGGCGACGCGCGCTTCGACGCGCTCGTCGCCGAGCTCGCGCGCGGGCAGATCGAACGCGCGCGCGCGCGCGGCGCGCGCGCGCAGTCCGACCTGCGCGTCATCGGCCAGGCGCAGTGGATCCTCGGCGAGCGCGACGCGGCACTCGCGTCGCTTCGGGCGGCGCTCGAGCGGCCCGGCCCCTACGTGGACGCGATCCGCGCGGAGGTCGCGGCGCTCGAGCGCGAGGCGCGGATCGAAGCGGCGCGCGCGCGCCGCGGCGGTAGTGATGGCGACGACGAAGGAGATCGCGGAAGCGGCAGCGACGCCGCTCCCGACGACCGCGCCCCGCGCTAGCTAGATCTGGCCGCGCAGCGCCGCCAGCTCCTTGCGCGCGGCCGCGGCGTCGGGGAAGTCCTCGCCGAGGTCGAGCGCCGCGGCGAAGGCCTGCTCGGCCTCCGTCATGCGCTCGAGCTTCGAGAGCGCGAGGCCGAGGTGGTAGTGGATCTCGGCGCGCGGCTGGCCGCGCCGCTCCGCGATCGCGAGCGCGCGCCGGAACTGGTCGGCGGCCTTCTCCGCGTCGTCCTTGCGCAGCAGCACGAAGCCCAGCGTGTCGACGACACCCGCCTCTTCGGGGAGCGCCTCGGACGCCTGTCGCGCGAGCAGCAGCGCGCGGTCGAGGTCGCTGTGCGCCTTCGCGAGCAGGAACGCGAGGTCGTTCTTGAGGATGGGCAGGTCGACGCCGCCCGAGAGCGCCTGCTCGTACGAGTAGCGCGCCATCGCTTCGTTCCCGACGCGGTAGTAGAGGCGGCCCATCAGCCCCTGCCGCGAGGCCGGGAGCTCGAGCGACGGCGTGTCCTTCGTCATCTCCGTGATCGCGCGCGACGCGTCCTCCTTCGTCGGGTGGAGCTGCACGGCGAGCTCGAGCGCGCCCGCGAGCTTCGGCTCGACGTCGAGCACCTCGACGACGGTCGCGCGCGCTCCCTCGATGTCGCCCTTCGCGGCCTCGATGCGCGCCTGCAGGAGCAGCACGGGGCCGAGCGGGTTGCCGTGCTCGCGCGCGAATGCGACCGAGCGCGCGACCGGCGCCAGCGCGCGCTCGGGCGTCCCGGCGGCGCTCTCGAACGCGACGAGGGCCTCGAGCAGCTCGGGCGAGTTCGGGGCGTCGGCGAGCGCGCGCGCGAAGCCGCCGCGCAGCCGCTCGCGTTGCGCGGGCGCGCGGCCCTCGCGCGCGAACAGCTCGAGCACCGCGGTCTGCGGCGGGTCCGGGAGGTCGACCACGTTCTCGAGGATGCGCCGCCCGACGGCCGGGGCCGCCGTCTCGTAGAGGCAGCGCGCATAGAGCGCGCGCTCGAGCGGCGCGAGCGCGGCGCGGCGCTGCACGCGCTCGAAGAGCTGTCGCGCCTTCGCGTAGGCGTGGTCGTCGTGGAGCGCGCGCGCGAGCTTGCGCAGCGTGAGGAGGTCGGGCTCCTTCGAGAGCGCGACGATGCGCTCGAGCGCCGCGCGCGCGCCGCTCGCGTCGCCCGCCATCGCGTGGGCGTCGGCGAGCACGCGCTGCGCCTGCAGGTTCTCGTCGGCGCCGGGCAGCTCGGCGAGCACCTGGAGTGCGAGCTCGGGCCGTCGCGAGCGCAGCCAGCCCCACGCCGTCATGACGGCCGTCTCGGGCGAGTCCGGGAAGCGCGCCTGCAGCTTCGCGATCGTCTCGAGCGACGCCTTGTGCCGGCCCAGCATGCTCTGATGGCGCGCGATCTCGGCGAGCAGCGTGGCGTCGTCGAGGCCGCTCTCGAGCTTGCTCTCGAGGTACGGGATCGACTTGCGCATGCCGCGCTTGCGCCGCACGAACTGCGCCATCCGCACGTAGGGCTCCGTCTCGTCGGGGAAGCGCGCGATCAGCCGCTCGTAGACGAGCGCCGGGCGGCGGTCGGTGGCCGCGTACAGGGCGGCCAGCTCCTCCCAGCTCTCGTAGCGGTCGGGGACGAGCTCGATCTTGCGCTCGAGCGCCCACTCCGAGAGCGCGGGCCGGTGATCGCGCTCGCCGAGCTCCTGCGCGCGTTCGAGGATCTCGAACTCCTCGCGCGGGAGATCGAGCGCGCGCAGCCTCTCGCTCGCTTCGCGCAGCGCGGCCTCGCCGTCGTCCGCGTGGCCCGGCCACGCGCTCGCGATCCGCGCGCGCTCCGCGAGCGCGCGCCACGCCCGGTCGGGGTCGAGCTCCGCATAGCGAGCGAGCTGCGCGAGCGCGTCCTCGAAGACGGAGTCGGGCGGCGTCTCGCCGTTGATCACGAAGTCGCGGATCAGCGCCGTCTTCGCGCGCGCGAGCTGCCAGTGCGCCTGCGGCAGCGACGGCTCGAGCTCGACGGCGCGCTCGGCGTGCTCGATCGCGGCGAACGGCTCGACGTCGGCGAGCGCGAGCTCGGACTGACCGATCGGCCCCCACGCGCTCCCGGGCGCGCGGTCGACGACGTCGGCGACGAGGGCGCGCGCTTCGTCGCGATCCTCGTCGAGCTGCAGCGAAGCGAGCCCGATCGCGGCCTCGTAGCGCGTGGGATCGATGCGCCACGCCTCGCCGAAGTAGAAGCGCGCGTCGGCGAGGTCGCCCTTCAGGACGAGGAGTGCGCCGATGCGCTCGCACACGTTCGCGTCGTCGGGCGCGAGCTTGAGCGCGCTGTTCAGGTCGATCAGCGCCTCGTCGAGGCGGCCCGCGGCGAGGTGCTCCTCCGCCTGCGCGACGTGCGCGGCGGCGCGGTCGCTGCCGCTCCCGCAGCCGGCGGAGGCCGCGAGCGCGCCCGCCAGGCAGGCGGCCGCCGCGGCGGTGCGCATCGCTCGCATCCGCATCACGACGCGCGCGCTACAGCAGCTTCTCGAGGCGCGAGATCTCGGCGGTCGCGGCGGCCGCGTCGGCGAAGCCGTCCTTCGCGACCGCGCGGCGCAGCGTCGCGATGGCGTCGGTCGTCGACCCCTGCTGCGCGAGCGCGAGCCCGAGGTGGTAGAGGCGCGACGGCGACTCGCCGTGCTGCTCGATGGCGCGCTGGAAGACCGTGACCGCGGTGTTCGCCTCGCCGCGCTTGAGGTGCACCCAGCCGAGCGTGTCGCTCGTGACGGGCCCCGGCGCGACGCGCGCCGCTCGCCCGGCGAGCTCGAGCGCGAGGTCGAGGTCGCCGCCGCTCTCCGCGAGCAGGAACGCGAGGTCGTTGCACGCGCCCGCGTTCGCGGGCGACACCTCGACCGCCTTGCGCAGCCGTGCGATCGCGTCCTCGCGGTCGCCGAGCGCGAGCGTCGCCTGCGCGCCGCGGTAGAGCAGCTCGCCGTCGTGCGGGTCGAGCTCGGCCGCGCGATCGAACGCGGCGCGCGCCTCCGCATAGCTTCCCGACGCGAGCGCGACGCTGCCGAGCCCCTCGTGCGCGCTCGCGAGCTCCGGGTCGAGCGCGGCGGCGGCCTCGAAGGCGGCCTTCGCGTCGGCGACGCGTCGCTCGCGGAGCAGCACGCGGCCCTCGAGGTCGCGGAGCGCGGCCGTCTCGCCGGCGGCGATCTCGCGCCGGACGAGTGCGAGCGCGTCGCCCGAGCGGCCCGCGTCGATCAGGTCCCCGACGAGGGCGCGCAGGAGCTCCGGGCTCGCGGCGGCCTCGCGCGAGTCGCGGCGCGCCGCCTCGAGCTGCGCGATGGCGGCCGCCGGGCCGTCCCGGTGCGCGGCGAGGTTCGCGAGCTCGATGCGCGCGACGACCGCCTGGCCCGGTCGGCGCTGCAGGTCCTCGAGCGTCTTCTGCGCCGCGTCGAGCTTGCCCTCGGCGATCGCCGAGCGCGCGGAGATCACGTGGGCCTCGGGGCCGCCGAAGGGCCGCGACTGGATCTGGCGGTTCGCGAAGTCGAGCGCGGCCGGGTACTCGGCGTTCGCGTAGTGGATCTGCGCGAGTCGCAGCGCGGCGTCGCTGCGCTTCTCGTCGTTGCGCACGGCCTCGCGGAACTCGGCGCGCGCGCGCGTCTCGTCGCCGAGCTGCTCGGCGGCGAGGCCGGCGAGGTAGCGCGCGCCCGCGTTGTTGGGCCAGCGCCGCATGCCCTGCTCGAACAGCGCGAGCGCCTCCTTCGGCTTGCCCTCCGAGAGCGCGATGCTGCCGTTCAAGAGCTGGGCGTAGGCGGGCTCGGAGAGCTCGCTCGCGATCTCGCGCGCGCGGTCGAGGTCGCCCTCGGCCACGAGCAGGTCGGCGAGCTCGAAGCGCATCGCCTCCGACGCGTTCGGCATGCGCTCCATCGCCTGCTCGAGCGCCTGCCGCGCGAGCGCGTGCTCGCCCGTGCCGCGGCGGAAGTTGCTCATGGCGCGCCACGCGTCGGCCGTGTCGAAGAGCTCGACCATCTCGGTCATCACCGCGGTCGCGCCCGCGACGTCGCCCTTCATCAGGAGCAGGTCCGAGAGCCGCACGCGCAGCGACGGGTCCTCGGGCGTCTCCTCGACGGCCGCGCGCCACAGCGCCGCGGCGTCGTCGATGCGACCGGTCGCGACGAAGAACTCCGAAGCGTGCGAGCGCACCTCGGGGTTGCTCGGGAAGCGCTCGAGGCAGTCGCGCTGCACGGCGAGCGCTTCGTCGTCGCGCTCCGTCTTCGCGTAGAAGAACACGAGTGCCGCGCACGAGCCGGCGGCGAGCGACGGGTCGCTCTGCTCCTGCGCCATGTCGCGCAGCGCGATCTGCAGCTGCTCGGCGTCGTCGAAGCGCTCGAGGTCGATCAGCGCTCCCGTCTTGAGCGAGATGGCGCGGAGGTCCTTCGCGTCGAGCTCGAGCAGGTGGTCGGCGTCGACGAGCGCGTCCTCCGGCTTCGCCGACGAGAGGTTGCCCTGCGCGCGGCTGTAGAGCGCGGGCTTGTTGTCGGGGTCGATCGCGAGCACGCGGTCGGCCGCGCGCACGGCTTCGGCGTAGTCCTCGGTGCCGAGCAGCGTCGTCGCGAGCAGGATGCCGGCGGGCAGCGCGTACTGCTCGGCCTCGGCGGCCTTGTTGAGCGGCCAGATGGCGAGGCTGCGCCGGCCCGTCTGCACGAGCGCGAGACCGAGCCGGAAGTTGACCTCGGGGTTCGAGGCGTTCGTCGTCACGAGGCCGCGCAGCGGCTCGATCGACTCCTCGAACTTCCCCGCCTCCTGGAGAGTGCGGATCTCGGCGAGCCGCGACTCGAGATCGCCTCCGCAGGCGAGGCTCGTCGCGAGCGCGAGGCCGGCGAGGAGGTGGGAGATGCCGACGCGACGGGGGGTGCGGCCTCGGGACATAGCTTCGGGAGCCTCCGGATGGACGAGGTCGCGGGCGGGGGGTGCGCGGGGGCTCGCTGCCCTCGTCGCGCGCGTCGCGGCGACCGAACCTCTCTCGATCCCATTCGAGGGGGCCGGGATCGTAATGCGAACCCCGTGCCCCACCAAACGTTCGCGGAGCTCTCGCTCCGGTGGGCGTGGGTGTCCCGGCGCGCGCGGAAAGTGAAGAAATCTCGCCGGGATCCTCGGCGGGGCGGCGGCCCGATCGACGCTCGGGGGAATCCGGATTCCGTCGAGTGGAAAAGTTTTCTCCCGAGCTGCGGTCGGAGCGGCCACGCAGGGTGGGGGGAGATATGGAAAATCGTTCGATATCAGTGACTTGGGGGCCTCGTGCGGGGGGTGCCCCCCTGGCACCGGGCTTGCACCTACCGCCGTCGATCGTCCCGCGTGCCGGCGCGGATCGAGCCGATCGGCTCGACACCGGTGGCAGGCGGGGCGGCATCGTCAACCAGAGGGAAGCTGAGACCATGAGATTAGTTGCATTAGTTGCTACGGCCCTGCTGGTCGCGGGGAGCGCGTCTGCGAACGTGTTCGACCCGGCCGGCAGCTTCCTCGACATCCGCATCGGCGGTCTCGCCGGTAAGCCCCTCCAGGGCAACGCGCAGGCCACCGGCCGCGCGGTGCTCACGGGCGGCGCGGGTTCCGAGGTCATCGCAGAGGCTGGTATGGGAATGGGTCAGCCCAATCTCTTCCAGTCGTTCCAGTTCAGCCCCGGTGCGAACTTCTTCACCGGCACGCCGAACATCACCGACCTGTTCCTGACGGTCCAGAACGGCACGGGCACCTTCACGCAGGGTGGCACGCGCGGCTCGTTCCAGGGGAACACCTTCTGCGCGGCGGGCTGCTTCGGCGGCACGGCCCCGCTCAAGGGTCAGTCGGTCGTCGAGATCCTGGGCTTCCTCAACGCCCCCGTTCCGCTCAGCGCCGTCGGCGCCGGCGGCACCGCCACGTCGTTCATCGGCGCCATCCCGGCGACGATCATCGTCGAGGGTGCGCAGTGGGGCACGGGCTCGGTCCAGATCACGAACATCGCCACGAACATCATCTCGATCACGAGCGGTCCGCGCGCGGGTCAGACGGGCATCGGCTTCACCCTCCAGGTGACGACGCACGAGGACTCGGTGCCGACGCCGAGCGGTGAGAATGGTGTGACGGTGGTGACGGTCGCCGGTACGACCTCGTTCTCGCCCACGACCCCGGCCACGGGGACGGCGGGTGTCAACCAGGTCGCCCTGATCTCGCCGGTTCACATCAACGTGTCCGACCTCACCAACAACCCGCCGATCCCGGGTCTCGCGGTGCAGGTGCTGCGCTACGTCCCCGAGCCGGGCACCATGCTCCTGCTCGGTTCGGCCGTGGCGGGCCTCCTGGTCGTCGGCCGCAAGCGGATGAAGCGCTAGAGGGTCTTCGGACCTGGCGCTGCATCTGCGGCATCCTCGGGCGGCCACCTTCGGGTGGCCGCCCTTCTTTTTGGCGCTCGCATCACCTCCACCGCTGGCCGAAGCCGCTCTCCGATGACCGCTGCCACACTCACACGTTCGGGCTCGCGCGGGCGCGCGGACGGCTGGCTCTTCGGCGCCGTTCCGGATGCCCTGCTCGGCTGCGGCATCGGCTACCTGCTGGCCGTCGCAGTGCAGGTGGCGGTCGGCGGCGACCTCGTGCGCTTCGTGCCGGGCGGGCTCCTCATCCTGCTCTTCGCGGTGCCCCACTACGGCGCGACGCTCGTGCGCGTCTACGAGTCGGCCGACGACCGCGCGAAGTACCGGCTCTTCGCCGTGCACGCGACGCTGGCCCTGGTGCTCGCGCTCGCCGTCGGCTCCCACTCGCCGCTCGTCGGCTCGCTCCTGCTCACCGTCTACCTGACGTGGAGCCCGTGGCACTACACGGGCCAGAACTACGGCGTCGCGCTGATGATGCTCGCGCGGCGCGGCATCGCCGTCGCGCCGGTGACGAAGCGGCTGATCTACGCGTCGTTCGTCGCCTCCTATCTGCTCACGTTCCTGGCCATCCACGGCGCGCGCCCGGCCGCGAGCTACGCGCCCATCGACTACGCGGGCGCGCTCTACCGGATGCTGCCGCTCGGCATCCCGACCGCCGTCGTCGACCCGCTGCTCGCGGCGGTCGCGGTCGCCTACCTCGGCCTCCTCGTCGCGACGGCGGTCGCGCTCGTGCGCGCCGGCTCGCTCGCCGCGCTCGTGCCGGGCGCGCTCGTCGTGCTCACGCAGGCGATGTGGTTCTCCGTGCCCGTGCTCCTGCGGCTCGGCGGCGTCGTCGAGACGTCGCCCGGGCCCGGCAACCCGTTCTCGGCCTACGGCTTCGTGTGGGTCGCCGCCGCGCACTCGGTCCAGTACCTGTGGATCACGACCTACTACGCGACGGCCCGCGGCGGCCGCGGCCGCGCCGCCTTCCTCGGGAAGTCGGCGCTCGCGGGCTTCGCGGTCTGGACGCTCCCGGGGCTCGTCTTCGCCCCCGCGCTCCTCGGCGGCGTCAGCTACGACTCCGGCCTCGCGCTGCTCGTCGCCTCGTGCGTGAACCTCCACCACTTCATCCTGGACGGCGCGATCTGGAAGCTGCGCGACGGCGCGATCGCGCGCGTGCTGCTGCGGTCCGCGCCGGCCGCCGAGGGCGCGGCCGCGCCGGGCGCGGTGGGCGAGCGCGCGGCCTCGTGGGCGCGCCCGGCCGTCGCGCTCGCGGGCGCCGCGAGCATCGCGATCGCCGCGTTCGCGTTCGTCGAGAGCGAGTTCGGCTTCTACCGCGCGCTCGCGCGCGGCGACGTCGCGCGGGCCGAGGCGGCGCTCGATCGCTTCGCGTGGATCGGCCGCGACGGCGCCGCGAAGCGCACCGAGGTCGGGCGCGCGCTCGCGGCCGCCGGCGACTTCGAACGCGCGCGCACGCACCTCGTGCGCAGCATCGAGGTCGAGCCGACGCCGCGCGCGCAGCAGATGCTCGGCCTCGTCGACGAGCAGCTCGGGCGCTACGAGGACGCGGTCGCCGCCTACGGAGCCGCGATCGCGCTCGACCCCGACGCGGTCGACGCGCGCGTGCGCCGCGGCCTCGCGCTCGTCGAGCTCGGGCGCGCCGACGAGGCGATCCCCGAGCTCGAGGACGCCGTCGAGCGCGCGCCGCGCGACGATGCGGCGCGCCGCGCGCTCGCCCGCGCGAAGCTCGCGCTGCGCTCCGGTGCGGAAGTGGAGCAGGGTGTCGGGGGGCCGGCGCTCCCGTAGAGTACGCCCCCACGACGGGTGCGGTCCCGTCGCCCGCACGAGTCGAGCGCGCGCCGCTGCGGGCGGCCCGCCCGGAGGACGCGCCCTTCATGCGCAAGCTGCTCGATTCGCCCTGGCTCTACTTCGGCGCGGCCGCGGTGCTCGTCGTCGCGCTCGTCGCCTCGCAGTTCCGCTACGAGGTGCCGCCGAAGCGCGTCGGCAGCGTGGACGAGCTCGCGCGTCTCCGCGAGCGCGACGATCTGAACGTCCTGTTCATCCTGGTCGACACGCTGCGCGCCGACCACCTCGGCTGCTACGGCTACGAGCGCGCGACCTCGCCCAACATCGATGCGCTCGCGGCGCGCGGCATCCGGTTCGCGCGCAACGAGGCGCAGTCGAGCTGGACGAAGGCGTCGATGGCGTCGCTGTGGACGGCGATGTATCCGCAGCGCACGGGCATCCTGCGGTATCCGGACGGGGTCCCCGACGAGGCGCGCCTTCCCGCCGAGATCCTCGCGGAGCACGGCTTCTACACGGCCGGCATCTTCCGCAACAGCTGGGTCGCGGCCAACTTCGGCTTCGGTCAGGGCTTCGACCGCTACGTGAAGCCGCTGCCGAACTTCAGCCTCGATCGCTTCAAGAACCGGTCGCCGTCGTCGAAGCCGCTGCAGGGGAGCGACCAGGACGTCACGCAGAGCGCCGTCGAGTTCCTGCAGCAGTATCACGACCGCCGTTTCTTCCTGTACCTCCACTACATGGACGCGCACCAGTACGCGTACGACTCCACCTCGGATCTGTTCGGAACCACCTTCCTCGACCTCTACGACAACGCCATCCACTGGGTCGACATCAACGTCGGCTACGTGATGACGGCGCTGCGCAACCTCGGACTCGCGGAGAAGACGCTGGTCGTGCTCGTCGCCGACCACGGCGAGGCGTTCTTCGAGCACGGCTTCGAGGGGCACGCGAAGGGGCTGTACGACGAGGTGCAGCACACGCCGTGGATCGTGATTCCGCCGTTCGACCTCGAGCCCGGCGTCGTCGTCGGGACGCAGGTCGCGAACGTCGACGTGTGGCCGACGATCTTCGACCTGCTCGGCATCGAGGGCGCGCTGCCCGACGCGCAGGGCCTGTCGACGCTGCCGCTCATCCTCGCGGAAGCGAAGGGCGAGCCGGTGCCGAGCGCGTTCGCGCCGCGCCCCGTCTTCTCGCACATCGATCGGCACTGGGGAAAGGTGCGGCACGAGGAGAACCCGTACTTCGCCGTCGTCGAGACGCCGTACCGGCTGCATCACAAGCTCAAGTTCCCGAACCAGGACCAGCTCTACGACCACTCGATCGACCCCGACGAGCAGGAGAACATCGCGGCGGAGAAGCCGGAGCTCGCGGAGCGTCTGCGCGCGGACATCGACGCCTATCGACAGGCGAAGCCGGCCTGGGACAAGGCGACGGAGGAGCTGAGCGAGCTCGAGCTCAACCAGCTCCGCGCGCTCGGCTACAAGATCGACTGACGCGCGCGCGGGGCGCGGCCGCCGCGCGCTCAGCCGCGGCGGTACGTCGTCTCGAGCTTCGCGCGCGTCGCGTGGCGCTCGAGCGCGAGCTCGATCAGGCGATCGAGCAGCGCGGGATACGCGAGCCCCGACGCCTCCCACAGCAGCGGGAACATCGACGCGTCCGTGAAGCCGGGCAGGCTGTTCAGCTCGTTGATGTAGAGCGCGCCCGTGCCGCGGTCGAGCAGGAAGTCGACCCGCGCGAAGCCCTCGCCCTCGAGCGTCTTGTAGGCCGCGATCGCCATCGCGCGCATGCGCTCGGCGAGTGCGTCGTCGACCTTCGCCGGGATCACGAGCTCGGTCGTGTCGTCGGCGTACTTCGCTTCGTAGTCGTAGAACGCGTGCTCCTGCACGATCTCGCCGGGAACCGACGCCTTCGGCTCCTCGTTGCCGATCACGGCGACCTCGATCTCGCGCGCGTCGACGCCCTTCTCGACGAGCACCTTCGTGTCGTACCGCGCCGCCTCGGCGACGGCGGCGGCGAGCTCCTCGTCGTTCGCGGCGCGCGACGTGCCGACCGAGGACCCGGAGTTCGCGGGCTTCACGAACACGGGATAGCCGAGCTCGCGCGCCGCGCGCTGCGAGGCCTCGGTGCGCCGCGCGGGTGCGAGCTCGCCATCGCGCAGCGTCACCCACGGCACGACCGGAAGGCCCGCCGCGACGAGCAGCCGCTTCGCGACGTCCTTGTCCATCTGGACGGCCGAGCCGAGCACGCGCGACCCGGCGTACGGGATGCCGGCGAGCTCGAGCATGCCCTGCAGCGTGCCGTCCTCGCCGTGGCGGCCGTGGATGATCGGGAACAGCACGTCGATCTCGGCGGCGGAGGGGGCGCCCGCCGACGCGCCGAGCTTCACGAGCGCGCGCTGCCCGGGGAGCGCGGGCGGCGCCACCTCGTCCCCGCGCGACGCGATCAGCGCGGGCGGGTGGTCGCCCTCGCCGAGGTGCCAGCGGCCCTGCTTGTCGACGGCGATCAGCCGGACGTCGTAGCGCGACGGATCGAGCGCGCCGAGGATCGAGGTGGCCGACGCGATCGACACCTCGTGCTCGACCGAAGGCCCCCCGAACAACAGACCGACGCGCAGCTTCGCCATGTGTGCCCCCCCGAGCGACGAATCGAACGACCCGCGGTCGGACCGACGCGGACCGGCCTGAAGCGAAATGGAATGGATGCGAGAACGCCGAGCCGCCGCAGCATAGCCGCGGGCCCGAGCGGGCGCGGTTGACCCGCTCGCCGCGCCCCCGTTACCCTCGCCGCGTGCCTTCCATCTCCTCGGAAACGCGAACGAATCCGGCCCTCGCCGCGAAGCGCGTCGCGCTCGGCGAGCGGCTGCGCGACGCCGGCCGCACCCTCGTCGCGTTCTCGGGCGGCGTCGACTCGAGCTTCCTCGCGCTCGCCGCGCACCGCGCGCTCGGCGACGACATGCTCGCGGTGACGGCGGTCTCGCCGTCGTATCCGCGCGCGCACCGCGAGATGGCCGAGCAGGTCGTGGGCGCGTTCGGCATCCCGCACGAGTTCGTCGAGACGCGCGAGATGGAGAGCGACGCCTATCGGCGCAACGCACCCGACCGCTGCTACCACTGCAAGAGCGAGCTGTTCGAGCGCCTCGGCGCGATCCGCGACGCGCGGGGCTTCGCGTCGGTCGCCTACGGCATCAACACCGACGACCGCGGCGACTTCCGGCCGGGCCACCGCGCGGCGGACGAGCGCGGCGTGCTGTCGCCCTTCCTCGACGTCGCCCTCTCGAAGGCCGAGATCCGCGCGCTGTCGCGCGAGGACGGGCTCCCGACGGCCGACCTGCCCGCGTCGGCGTGCCTGTCGTCGCGGCTCCCCTACGGCACCGAGGTCACGGCGGAGCGGCTGGCGCAGGTCGAGGAGGGCGAGCAGCGGCTGCGCGCGCTCGGCTTCGAGCAGGTGCGGCTGCGCCATCACGGCGAGCTCGCGCGCGTCGAGATCGAGCCGTCGGAGCTGCCGCGCGCGCTCGACCCGGCGATGGCGCGCGCGATCGCGGCCGCCATCAAGCCGCTCGGCTTCCGCTACGTCTCGCTCGACCTCGAGGGCTATCGCAGCGGCTCGCTGAACGAGGTCCTGTTCATCCACCGCGAGACGCCCGCGCGCTGACGCGCGCCGCGTGCCACCCGGAGCGCCATGCGCAGGATCGAGTGCAAGGGCGCGCCGCGCGACCTCGGCATCGAGCAGGGGCTCGCGTTCGCGCGCGAGATCGGCGACTGGTGCGCGACGCAGGGTCTCCGCCCGCAGCGCTTCCGGCTGCCCCTGCTGCGCCGTCTCGCCGGCGGCGCCGTGCTCGGCGCCGGCGTCGGTCGCGAGACGCTCCGGCACTACCCTCACGCCGTCGAGTGCGCGACCGGGATCGCGCGCGCCTCGCGCACGTCGCTCGACGCGCTCATGGAGGACGTCGTCGCGACGGCCTACGCCGCACCGGGCCACCCGCTCACGCAGCCGGCCGCCGCGTGCGCGGCCCCGGGCGTCGGCGCGGGCCGCGCGCTCGACGCGACGCAGCCGTGGGTCGCGCGGCGCACGGTTCCCGAGGTGGGCTTCGCGTCGGTCGAGGTGGTGCTGCCGTGGCTGCCCGGCGGCGTCGTCGGCGTGAACGCGGAGGGCCTCGCCGTCGCGGTCGCGGCGCCGGCGGCGCCGCCGCGCCACGTCGGCCTTCGGGCGGCGCCGGCGTGGCTGCTCGTGCAGGAGTGCCTCCAGCGCTTCGCCGATCTGCGCGGCGCCGTCGCGTGGTGTCTCGAGCGGCCCTCGGCGGGCTGCTTCCACCTGCTCCTCGCGGACGCGTCGGGCGGCGTCGCGCGCGTCGACGTCGACGGCGAGACGCGCTCGCGCGCGCCGGGCGGGCACGGGCTCGAGGTGGCGGGCGGCACCGAGGGCGAGCGCGCGGCGCTCCGCGCCCGCCTGACGGACGGCGAGGCGAGCGCGCCGCTCGCGGGCTTCGCGGTGGCGCGCTGCGCCGACGCCGCGCTCCGCGTCGAGCTCGACGGCGAGGTCGTCGAGCTCTCCGCTCGCTAGTCGAGAGCGTCGACCGCTCCGCTCGCTAGTCGCTGGGCGCGCGCGACGGCGCGGCGTCGAGCGCGTCCGCGACGGCCCGCGCGAGCGCGTCGAGCGAGGCCTCGTCGAAGCGCGTGGTGTCGTGCGCGAAGCACGCGCCCGGGAGGTCGAGCGGCGCGGCGGGTCCGCGCGCGGCGAGTGCCTCGAGCTCGCGCAGGTAGGCCGCGTCGTCGTGGCTCGCGTGGCGTGCGCCGCGCGCCATGCGCTCGCGGAAGCGCGCGACGAGCACCTCGGGCGGGCAGTGGCAGACGACCTGCGCGCAGGCCGCGCCCGTCGTCCGGCACAGCTCGGCGAGCGCGCCCGAGTCGCGCTCGCGGTCGAGGTTCGACTCGATCACGAGCGAGTGGCGCGCGCGCAGCTGCGCGCGCGCGACGGCGAAGAGCACCGCGTTGCTCGCGCGCGACAGCGCGCGGGAGAGAGCGCGCGGGTCGCCGGCGGAGTCGCCCGTGTCGAGCGGTGCGTCGCGCGGCCGGTCGGCGCGCGTCTCCGCGTCGGCGCGCGGTGCGGCATCCGCCAGCGCGGGGGCGACGAGCGCGTCGTGGAGCTGCTCCTTGACGTCGTCCTTCGCGAAGACCGGGAGCCCGAGCCGCTTCGCGAGCCGGCGGGCGACGGACGTCTTTCCCGATGCGGGGAGGCCGGTGACGACGACGAGCCGGCCGGCGGTGGGCCGCGCGGCCCTAGCCGTGGACGCCGCCACCGCGTCCGCCGCGGCCTCGCCTCCCGCCGCGGCGGCGCTTGCCGCCGCCCGGGCGCCCACCGTCGTCGCGATCGCCGGGCGCGCGCTCGGCCGCGGGATCGGCCGGCGTCGCGGCCTCCTCCTCGACCGGCCCCTCGGGCTCGACGCTCGTCTGCGGGCGGTGGTCGAGCAGGTAGGCGGCGGCGACGGCCGCGAGGTCGCGCCGCCCGTCGGGCGTCGCGGCGAGCTTCTCGACGACGGGCACCATGCGGTCGACGTGCAGGTCGCGCTGCGTCGCCGACATGTGCCGCATCTCCTGCTCGATCTTGACCTGCAGGCGCTCGCGGATGCGCTCGCCGATCGCGCGCTCGGTCGGCGGCTTGCGCTCCGTGATCTTGATGCCCGTCACCGTCTGCAGGAACTTGAAGTTGCCGATGTCGAAGCCGCTCACGAGCGAGATCGCGACGCCGCTCTTGCCGGCGCGGCCCGTGCGGCCGGTGCGGTGCACGTACACGTCGGGCGACTCGGGTGCCGCGTAGCTGATGACGTGCGAGAGGTCGCTGATGTCGATGCCGCGCGCGGCGACGTCCGTGGCGACCAGGTACTTGAGCTTCCCCTGCTTGATGCGCTTCATCGCGGCCTCGCGCGCGGCCTGCGCGAGATCGCCCGAGATCTGGTCCGCGTCGAGCTCGCGGCGCTGCAGGAAGCTCGTGACGTAGCGGACGTCGGCCTTCGTGTTGCAGAAGATGATCGCGCTCTCCGGGTCCTCGTACTCGAGCACGCGCGCGAGCACCTTCTCCTTCTCGCTCGCCGCGCACACGTAGAAGTAGTGCTCGATCTGCTGCGGCGCGATCTGCCCTTCGGAGAGCGTGACGAACTGCTCGTCGTGCAGGAAGAAGCGCGCGAGCGAGCGCACCTTCTCGGGCATCGTCGCCGAGAAGAGATAGGAGCAGCGGTCGTCGGGGAGGAAGCTGCGCACCTCGCGCATGTCGGGCCAGAAGCCGAGCGAGAGCATCTCGTCGGCCTCGTCGAGCACGAGCATGCGCACGCGGTCGAGCTTCATGCGGCCCGCGTTCAGGTGGTCGAGCACGCGGCCCGGCGTGCCGACGACGACGTGCGCGCCGCGCTCGAGCCCCTCGAGCTGCGCGCCGTAGCCGACGCCGCCGTAGACGGGGAGCACGCGCACGCCGCGGTGCTTGCCGATCGCCGTCACCTCGGTGGCGACCTGGTTCGCGAGCTCGCGCGTCGGCAGCATGATGAGCGCCTGCGTCGCCGCGAGGTCGACGTCGACGCGCTCGACGATCGGGATGCCGAAGGCACCCGTCTTGCCGCTGCCCGTGCGCGCCTGCACGATGAGGTCGCCTTCGGCGCGCATCAGGGGAAGCGTCTTCGCCTGGACGGGCGTGGGTTCGCTCCAGCCCAGGTCGCGGATTCCCGCCTGGATGTCTTCCGGCAGATCCGCGAAGAGGTCGGTCAGCTCTGTCATGTGGCGTCGCAGCCTATCCGGCAGCCGGTGCGGCCGCAATCGACCCCCTCTGATAGGCTTCGCGGCCATGTCGCGCATCTCCCCCCGCGAGGTCGAGCACATCGCGCACCTGGCCCGGCTCGACCTCGGCGAGGGCGAGCGCGACGCGATGGCGCGCGACCTGGGCGGCATCCTCGACTACGTGGAAGACCTCCAGGCGCTCGACACGACGGGCATCGAGCCCACGTCGCATCCGATTCCGGTGCCCACGCCGCTGCGCGCGGACGTCGCCGCCGCGCCGATCGACCCCGAGCTCGCGGTCGCCAACGCACCCCAGCGCGCCGGCACCGCCTTCGTCGTGCCGAAGGTGATCGAGTCGGACGACGAGGGGTAGGCGCGCGATGGCGGGCGACCTCGACACCGTGGCGGCGCAGCGCGACGCCCTCGCCGCGAAGCGCGTCTCGTCGCGCGAGCTGGTCGAGCGCGCGCTCGCGCGCGCCGAGGCGCTGCGCGGGCTCTCGCTCGTGGTCGGGACGCGCGCGGAGCGCGCGCTGGCGGAGGCGGACGCCTCGGACGCCCGGCGCGCGGGCGGCGGAGCGCGCGGGCCGCTCGACGGGATCCCCATCCTCTTGAAGGACAACATGGTCGTCGAGGGCGAGCCGGTGACGTGCGGCTCGCGCATCCTCGAAGGCTTCGTCGCCCCCTATCAGGGCGGCGTCGCCGGGCGCCTCGCCGACGCGGGCGCGGTCGCGATCGGCCGCACCAACATGGACGAGTTCGCGATGGGCTCGTCGACGGAGCACTCGATCTACGGCGCGGCGCGCAGCCCGTGGGACGCGACGCGCTCGTGCGGCGGGTCGTCGGGCGGGTCGGCGGGCGCGGTCGCGGCGGGGATCACGGCGTTCGCACTCGGGAGCGACACGGGGGGCTCGATCCGCCAGCCCGCGTCCTTCTGCGGCGTCGTCGGCATGAAGCCCACGTACGGTCGCGTGTCGCGCTGGGGGCTCGTCGCGTTCGCGTCGTCGCTCGACCAGATCGGCCCGTTCACGCACACGGCGCGCGACTGCGCGCTCGTGCTCGAGGCGATCTGCGGCCACGACGCGCGCGACTCGACGTCGCTGCCCGAGCCGGCGCCCGCGCTCGAGCGCGAGCTCACGGGCGACGTGTCGGGGATGGTCGTCGGGCTGCCGCGCGAGTACTTCGAGCAGGAAGGCGCCGATGCGCGCGTGCTCGAGCGCGTGCGCGAGGCCGTCGCGCTGCTCGAGCGCGCGGGCGCGAAGACGCGCGAGGTCTCGCTCCCGCACACGCGGTACGGAATCGCCGCCTACTACCTGATCGCGACGGCCGAGGCCTCGAGCAACCTCGCGCGCTACGACGGCGTGCGGTACGGACGGCGCGCGCCGCACTACGACGGGCTCGGCGACATGATCCGGCGCACGCGCTCGGAAGGCTTCGGCGCGGAGGTGAAGCGGCGCATCCTGCTCGGCACCTACGTGCTCTCGGCGGGCTACTACGACGCCTACTATCGCAAGGCGCAGCAGGTGCGGACGCTCCTGCGGCGCGACTTCGAGCAGGCCTTCGCCGGCTGCGACGTGATCGCGACGCCCACGGCGCCCGAGGTCGCGTTCCCGCTCGGCGCGAAGAGCGCCGACCCGCTCGCGATGTACCTCTCCGACGTGTACACGGTGGCGACGTCGCTCGCGGGAATCCCGGGCGTGTCGATCCCGTGCGGCGAGGTCGACGGGCTCCCCGTCGGGCTCCAGCTCGTCGGGCCGGCGCTCGGCGAGGCCTCGCTGCTGCGCGTCGCCGACGCCTATCAACGCAGGACCGACCACCACGAGCGCCGGCCCGCGCCGCTCGCGGGAGCCGCGTCGTGAGCGACGGCGGGCTCGCGCGCACGCTCGACCGCTGGGAGGCCGTGATCGGCCTCGAGGTGCACACCCACCTGCGCACGCGGTCGAAGCTCTTCAGCCCGGCGCCCGTGCGCTACGGCGACCCGCCCAACCACGACGTGCACCCGATCGACCTCGGGCTGCCCGGCGTGCTCCCCGTGCTCAACGAGCGCGTCGTCGAGCTCGCGATCCGCCTCGGGCTCGCGACGAACAGCACGGTGCACGCGCGTTCGGTGTTCGCGCGCAAGAACTACTTCTATCCCGATCTCCCGAAGGGCTACCAGATCTCGCAGTACGAGGACCCGGTGGTCTCCGACGGCTGGATCGAGGTCGACGTGCCGGGTGAGGGCGACGCGCCCGGCTACCGCAAGCGCGTCGGCATCACGCGCGCGCATCTCGAGGAGGACGCCGGCAAGTCGGTGCACGACGACGCCGTCGCGGGCGGCGACGACACGCAGCTCGACTACAACCGCGCCGGCGTTCCGCTGCTCGAGATCGTCTCCGAGCCCGATCTCCGCACGCCCGCCGAGGCGGGCGCCTACCTGCGCGCGCTGCGCGAGATCCTCCGCTACCTCGACGTGAGCGAGGCGGACATGGAGAAGGGCCAGTTCCGCTGCGACGCCAACGTCTCGATCCGGCCGCGCGGCGAGGCCGCGCTCGGCACGCGCACCGAGCTCAAGAACCTGAACTCGTTCCGCTTCGTGGAGGAGGCGATCGCGGCGGAGATCGAGCGGCAGGCCGAGGTGCTCGAGGACGGCGGCCGCGTCGTCCAGGCGACGATGGCCTACGACCCGTCCACCGGGCGCACGCGCGTGCTGCGTCTCAAGGAGGACGCGAACGACTATCGCTATTTCCCCGACCCCGACCTCGTCGCGCTCGAGATCGACCCGGCGCACGTCGAGCGCGTGCGCGCCGCGCTGCCCGAGCTGCCGGAGCGCAAGCGCGCGCGCTTCGAAGACGAGCACGGGCTGTCGCCGGCCGAAGCCGCGCAGCTCGTCGCGAGCCGCGCGCTCGCCGCGCTGTACGACGCGACGGTCGCAGCCGGCGCGAGTCCGAAGGCGGTCGCCGGCTGGCTGCTGCGCGACCTCCTGCAGGTGCTGAACGACCGCGGCCGCGAGGTCGAGGACGCGCGCCTCGCGCCGGCCGCGCTCGCGCGTCTCGTCGCGCTCGTCGAGAGCGGGAAGCTCACGGCGAAGAACGCGCGGCAGATCTTCCCCGAGCTCGCCTTCGGCGCCGACCCCGACGAGCTCGTCCGCACGCGCGGCCTCGAGGCGGTGTCGGACGCCGGCGCGCTCGAGGGCGTCGTGGACGAGGTGATCGCCGCCGACCCCGCAGCGGCGGCGAAGGTGCGCGCGGGCGACGACAAGCCGCTCAACGCGCTGATGGGGCAGGTGATGAAGAAGACACGAGGCAAGGCCGACCCGGCGCAGGTGCGCGCGCTCCTCGCCGAGAAGCTGCGCGGCTCGTGATGCGCGCCGCGCGGCCGCTCGCGATCGCACTCGCCGTCGTCGTCGCGCTGCTCGCGCTCGCGCTCGCCGGGCTCGCGGTCGTGCTCCCCGGCTGGGTCGAGAGCGCGGGCTTCCGCGAGCGCATCCAGTCGCTCGCGCGCGAGCGCATCGGACGCGACGTCGACTGGGGCGACGTCGACGTGCGCGTCTTCCCGCCGCGCGTCGAGGTCGCGCGCGTGGTGATCGGCGGCGCGACGCCGAAGGCCGAGCCCGCGGTGCGCGCCGAGCGCGCCTCGCTCGTCCTCGCATGGCGCGCGCTGCTGCGCGGGCGCGCGGCGGTCGACGCGATCGTCGTCGAGGGCGCCGAGCTGCGCGTCGCGCGCACGCCGCAGGGCATCGATCTGCTCGCGGCTGCCGTGCCCGCCGCGCCCGCGGCGGCGAGTGCGCCCGCGGAGGACGCGGGCGGCGCGCCGCCCATCGAGCTCGATCGCGTCGCGCTGCGCGGCGCGCGCATCGTGCTCGACGATCGCGTCGCTCGCCCGCCCGTCGTCTGGACGCTCGACGGCGTCGACGCCGAGGTGCGCGCGTCGTCGCTCGCGGGGCCGATCGCGTTCGAGGCGAGCGGGACGCTCGCGAGCGGCGGCGACGTGGCCGTCCGCGGCGAGGCGTCCGCCGACGGGCCGATCGACGCCGCGATCGAGCTCGACGGGTTCGAGGCGGCGCCGCTCGCCAGCTACGTGGACGGGATCGGCCGTCTCGCCGGACGCGTCGACGCGCGCGCGCGCGTCGCGCGCGCGTCCGCCGATGCGCCGCTCTCGATCGACGCGACGCTCGACGCGCGCGCGCTCGATCTCGCAATGGGCGATCTCTCCGCGAAGGGGCCCGTGTCGGCGAAGGCGACGCTCGCGCGCGAGGGCGAGCGCTGGAGCGGCCCGTTCTCCGTCGACCTCGGTGACGCCGCGCTCGACTACGGCGGTGGCGTCGTGCGCAAGGCCGCGGGCACGCGCGCGACGCTCGACGGCACGCTCTCGACCGACGAGTCGGGCGCGCTGCGCGCCGACTACGAGCTGCGCGTGCGCAATGCGCAGGCGAAGGGCGCGCTGCGCACCGGAACGCGCACGCGCGTCGAGATGAGCGCGCCCGCGTTCGACGTCGCGGGCTGGGAAGAGGTGGTTCCCGCGCTCGCGGAGCTCTCGCCGACCGGCTCGCTCGCGCTCGAGGGGCTCGTGCTGCAGACGTCGCCGCTCGCGCTCACGGGGTCGTTCGCGCTCTCGAAGCTCGCGCTCGCGCAGGTGGAGCCGGACGCGCCGCTCGTGCTCGACGGGCGCGTCGACGCGAAGGGCACGTCGCTCGTGCCGCGCGACCTGTTCGCGACCGTGGGCGCCGCGCGGCTCGCCGTCGAGGGCGGGCTCCAGGATCTCTTCGGCGCGCGTGTGCTCGCCGTGCGCCTCGCGACGCCGCAGCCCGTCGAGAGCAACGCGGTGTTCTCGATGGTCGATGCGCTCCGCGACGCCGTCTTCGGCGCGCTCGACCTCGACCTCTCGCTCGACCTCCCGCTCGCGGGCGCGGCCGCCGCGGCGCCCGCGACCGACCGGCTGCGCGGCGACGTGCGCTTCCGGATCGGCGGCGACGAAGCGGGCGGGAGGCTCCGAGGCGTCTCGCTCCTCCGCACCGTCTTCGACCGCTTCGGCGCGCTCGGCTATGCGGCCCTGGCGGCGCTGCCGGCGAAGCGCGGCAAGTCGATCGAGGACTACTACTCGGAGACGTTCCAGGTGGCGCGCGCCACGTTCCACGTCGCGAACGGCGAGGCGCGCACGCAGGACTTCGAGGTCGTGCACGACGAGTACACGACGCGGCTCCGCGGAGGGCTGCGCCTCGCCGACCTCGCGCTCGACATGCGCGGCGAGCTCGTGATCGGCGACCGGCTCGACGCCGCGCTCTCGGGCGCCGCGCAGGGCCAGGCGCGCGTCATCCCGCTCGCTCGCGTCGGAGGCACGGCGCTCGCGCCGACCGTGTCGGTGAAGCCCGAGGACGTCGCGGCCTTCGCGGCCCGCTACGTCGTGCAGGCGGACTCGAAGCTCGGGCGCAAGATCGACGACGCGCTCGGGAGCGAGGCGGGCGACCTGCTGCGCGGTGTGCTCTCGGGCGCCGGGCGCGGCTCGCGCTCGCGCCCGGCCGAAGCGCCCGCGAACGAGCCGCAGCCGTCGTCCGCACCGCAGCCGTCGCCCGCGCCGCAGCCGTCGCCCGCGCCGCAGCCGCCGCCCTCCGCAGGGCCGCCAGCCGGCGAAGACACGGCGCCGTCCGCCGAGCCACAGGCGGCGCCGCCGGCCCCCGCGCCGGAGCCGGACGCGTCGCCGGCACCCGCGGAGGCGCCGTGAGCGCGGAGTGGTTCACGCTGCGCTGGACGGACGAGGGCGTCGAGGTGCTCGACCAGCGCGCGCTCCCGGAGCGGGAGGTCGTGCTCGTGCTGCGCGACGCGGAGGAGGTCGCGCGCGCGATCGAATCGCTCGCGGTGCGCGGCGCGCCCGCGATCGGATGCGCGGCCGCGCTCGGCGTGGCGCGCGCTGCGGTGACGAGCCGCGCGAAGGAGGCGCGCTCGCTCGCGAGCGAGCTCGCTCCCGTCTTCGAGCGTCTCGCCGCGACGCGGCCCACCGCGGTCAACCTCTTCCACGCGCTCGCTCGCATGCGCAGCGCGCTCGAGCGCGCGATGCACGCCGAGCGCGCGGACGCGGCGAGCGTCGCGACCGCGCTCGTCGTCGAGGCGCAGCGCGTCCTCGACGAGGACGTCGCGGCGTGTCGCGCGATCGGTGCGGCCGGCCTCGAGCTCGTGCCGCAGGGCGCGCGCATCCTCACGCACTGCAATGCGGGCGCGCTCGCCACGGCGGGCTACGGGACGGCGCTCGGGGTCGTGCGCGCGGCGTCCGAGGCCGGCCGCGCGCCGCGCGTGCTCGCGGGCGAGACACGGCCCTTCCTCCAGGGCGCGCGGCTCACGGCCTGGGAGCTCGCGCGCGACGGCATCCCCGTCTCCGTCCACACCGACGGCATGGCGGGCCACCTGCTGCAGCGCGGCGAGATCGACCTCGTCCTGGTCGGCGCCGACCGGATCGCCGCCAACGGCGACGTCGCGAACAAGGTCGGGACGTACCCGCTCGCCGTCCTCGCGCGCGAGCACGGCGTTCCGTTCTACGTCGCGGCGCCGCTCTCGACGGTCGACTTCGAGACCGCGACCGGCGCGGCGATCCCGATCGAGGAGCGCGGTCGCGAGGAGATCGCGCAGCTCGGCGGCAACAAGGTGCTCCCCGACGGCATTCCGGTGCGCCATCCGGCGTTCGACGTCACTCCCGCGCGCTGGGTGACGGCGATCGTCACCGAGCGCGGAATCGCGCGCCCGGAGCTCCGCGAATCGCTCCTCGGGCTTCGACGCTAGGCCGCCGACACGCTTCTTCCGAGCGGTGACTCGAGTCACGCGGAGCTCGCGCAGCTCCGCCGAATCGACCGCCATCTTCGGGAGGAGCTGCATGTCGGGAAGGGTGCTCTGCGTCGATTCGGATCCGAACCTGTGCGCGATCATCGGTGAGGCGCTCGGCGCGCAGGGCTACCGGGTCGAGGCACGGCACGACGGCCTGGCGGCGCTCGAAGCGGTGTCGACCGACGACTTCGATCTCGCCCTGATCGACATCCAGCTCCCGCGGCGCGACGGCTTCGAGGTCCTCGAGAGCATCCGCGCGCTGCGCACTCCCGCCTGCGACATCCCCGTCTTCCTCCTCACCGGAACGCGCATCACGGCCGGCTACAAGGAGCGCGCGCGCGCGGCGCGCGCGACGGCGCTCGTCAAGAAGCCGATCCCGCTCGACAAGCTGCACGCGCTCGTCAAGAAGCACATCAAGGACGCGCCGCCGCGCGTCTTCGAGCGCGAGCGGCCCGCGGTCGCGAAGTCGGCGGCGAGCGCGGCCGCGCCCTCCGTCGCGCGCGCGAGCGCGAAGCCCGCGGGCGCGAAGGCGATCGCACTCGAAGGCGAGCTCCGCGACCTCGACTTCGCGTCGCTGCTCCACCACCTCCACGGCCTTCGCGCGACCGGCGCGCTCATCCTGACCCACGCGCGGCGTCGCAAGGTGGTGCAGGTGCGCGAGGGCTACCCGGTCGGCGTGAAGTCGAACCTGATCGGCGAGTGCTTCGGCAACCTCCTCGTGCAGCGCGGTGCGATCGACCAGGCCGCGTTCGAGGAGTCGGTCGCGCGCATGAAGGCGGGGGAAGGGCTGCAGGGACGGATCCTCGTCGCGATGCAGGTGATGAGCGAGGAGGAGGTCGCGCGCGCGCTGCTCGAGCAGGCCGAGGAGAAGCTGCTCGAGGTCTTCGAGTGGAAGCGCGGTCGCTACGAGTTCAAGCAGGGGGCGCGACTCGCGGGTGGCCTCGCGCTGCCGCAGGGCCGCGCGCCCGCGTCGTGGGTGCTCGAGGGCGTGCGCGCGCGGATGCCGATCGAGCGCATCGACCGGCGCCTGCGCCGCCGCGCCGACCAGTTCGTCGCGCGCGCCGACAGCCCGTTCTACCGGCTCCAGGACGTCGAGCTCGCGGACGTCGAACGCCAGCTCGTCGACGGCCTCGACGGCAAGCAGCGCGTCGGCTCCTTCCTTCGCTCCGACGAGCGCGTGCGCCGCGCGCTCTACGGCCTGATCGTGACGGGGCTGCTCGACACGCGCGCGGCCGGCGGCGACGCGGACGGCCGGCGCGCGACCGACCGCGCGAGCGGCGGCCGCAAACGCGACGAGCGCGGTGAGCGCGACCTGCGCACGGAGCTCGCGGCGTCGGCCGAGCGCATGCGCCGGCAGACCGACTTCGAGGTGCTCGGCGTCGGCACCGATGCGAGCGTCGAGGAGATCGAGGCCGGCTTCGAGGAGGTCGCGCGCCGCGCGCACCCCGACCGCTTCCAGCACAGCAGCCAGTCCGTGCGCGCACTCGCCGACGAGGTGTTCGCGCGCATCGAGGCCGCGCACGAGCGACTGCGCGACCCGCGCAAGCGCCAGGAGTACCTGCTCGAGCTGCAGCGCGGCGAGCGGCGCGCGGCGCAGGAGAAGGAAGAGGCGCGCAAGCTCGAGGCCGAGGTCGAGTTCCAGCGCGGCGAGGCGCTGCTGCGCGAGCGCAAGTACGAAGCGGCGCTCCTCTGCTTCGGCAACGCGCTCGAACGCAATCCGGCCGAGGGCGAGTACCACGCCCACTACGGCTACTGCCTGTTCCTCATCCACCAGGACGAGACGGCGATGGTGGAGGAGGCGATCGAGCACGTGAAGCGCGGCCTCAAGCTGGCGCGCGATCACGAGAAGCCCTACCTCTTCCTCGGCCGTCTCTACAAGGCGATCGGTCAGGGCGGCGCCGCGGAGAAGATGTTCACGCGCGCCGTCCAGATCCGCCCCGACTCGGTGGAGGCGCTGCGCGAGCTCCGGCTCATCAACATGCGCAAGAACAAGAAGGGGCTCATCGGCCGCATCCTCCGGCGCTGAGCCTCCGCGGAGGCTCCCGATGGGCGACAAGCCGGCCCGGTCCGTCACGGGTGAAGCGATCTGGATGGACGGCGAGTGGGTGGCGTGGGACGACGCGCGCATCCACGTCCTCACGCACACGCTGCACTACGGGCTCGGCGTCTTCGAAGGCATCCGCTGCTACAGGACGGCCGACGGGCGCTCCGCCGTCTTCCGGCTGCGCGAGCACGTCGAGCGCCTCTACGCGTCCGCGCACATCAACCTCATGCGCATCCCGTTCGAGCCCGCCGTCGTCGAGGAGGCATGCCTCGAGGCGTTGCGCCGCAACCATCTCGACGAGGGCTACATCCGGCCGCTCGCGTACATCGGCGCCGGCGCCATGGGCCTGCATCCGGGCGACAACCCCGTGCGCGTCTCCGTGATCGCGTGGCGCTGGGGCGCCTATCTCGGGGAAGAAGGCATGGAGCGCGGCATCCGCGCGAAGGTGTCGACGTTCTCACGTCACCACGTCAACGCCAAGATGACCAAGGGCAAGACGTGCGGCGACTACGTCAACTCGATCCTCGCGAAGCGCGAGGCGCTGCTCGACGGCTACGACGAGGCCATCATGCTCGACACCCAGGGCCAGGTGTCGGAGGCGACGGGCGAGAACGTGTTCGTCGTGCGCAAGGGGAAGGTGAAGACGCCGCCGCTCCCGACCGTGCTCGACGGCATCACGCGCGCCTCGATGCTCGAGCTCGCGCGCGACCTCGGCATCGACGTCGAGGAGGCGCCGCTGACGCGCGACGATCTCTACGTCGCCGACGAGGTCTTCCTGACGGGCACGGCCGCCGAGGTGACACCGATCCGCGAGATCGACCACCGCACGATCGGCGCCGGGCGCCGCGGCCCCGTCGCGAAGCGGCTGCAGGAGGCGTTCTTCCGCGCCGCGCGCGGCGAGTCGCCGAAGTACGAGGCCTGGCTCACCTACGTGTGAAGGCGGCGCCGCGAACGTGCTGCACTGTCGGCACCTCGCGGCACTCGACAGCGCGCGCGCTTCGTCCACACTGCGCGGCGTCCTCGCGCCCGAACGAGGCCCCCGCATGGAAGACTCCCGCGCCTTCGACACCTGCCCCGGCCGCCGCCGCCACCGCCATCGCCGCCACCACCGCGATCACGACGCCGCCCGCGCCGCGCGCGCACTCGCCGACGAGCTGCGCGCGCTCGCGGACGACCTGCGCGCGCCGGTCGCCGAGCTCGTGCGCGGGATCGTCGACGAGGTCGCAGACGCCGCGCGTCGCGCGTCGACGGAGCTCGGCGACCTGCTCGACGACGCGCTCGACGAGGTGCGCGGCGCGCACGAGCGCGTGCGGCGCGACGCGCGCCGGCGCGGGCGCGCGGAGGCCGCGGCCGCGCGCGAGGATCGCGGGGCGGTCGACGCGGAGGGCGACGCGGCGGACGCGGTGCGCGCCCGCTTCGGGCACGTGCTCGGCTGGCAGCCGATCTTCCTCGAGCGGTCCGCGACGTGCGCGGCGTGCGACGCGCCGCTCCTGCGCGGCGAGCGCGCCTTCCTCGGCATCGCGCCGTCGGGCTTCACGGGGGACACGCTCTGCGCGGAGTGCGTGCGCGGGTAGCGCGGCTGCCGAGCGCGCCGCGCGCGCGGTTCGTTATGTTCGCCGCGCTCGCGCGCGAGCCCGCCGGCGTCGCGGCGGCGGCGCACCGGGTCGCGCGCGCGGCGAGCGAAGGAGCCGCGCGGCATGTCCCTCTTCCGCGACGACGAGCGCGCCATCGCCGAGGGCCTCGCGGCGCTCGCCGACACGAACCCGTTCGGGCCCGAGCGCATCGACCACGAGCGCGGCGCCCTCGGGTCCGCGTTCGCGCGCTACTCGGACGTCTGGCACGTCGACGTCGCCCTCGACGGGCTCAATCCCAACACGAATGCGCTGCGCGACGTCGCGGGCTCGCTCGCCGATCGCGCGCGCGAGCGCCTCGCGTCGGGCGGCGCCGCGCGCGCGTCCGCGCGCGACCTCGTCGTCTACGAAGCGCTGTGCCGGTTCGCGCTCTACATGGCCTACGAAGACGAGCTGATGGCGCTCGTCCGCGCGGGCGAGCGCGGCGAACGCGCGAGCGGCAGGGTCGCCTGCTGGCCGCGCTTCGAGCGCGACCACGCGCGGCTCCTGCGCATCGAGGGGGTGCGCCTGCCCGCCGCGGTCGCGGCGTCGGCGGGCACGCTCTTCGCGTGGGGCTTCCAGATCCGCCGCGCCTTCCATCACGTGTTCCGTCGCATCTACGGCGGCTCGATGCCGGCGGCCCGCCTGCGCGCCGCGGTCTGGGAGTCGATCTTCACGCGCGACCCCGCCCGCTACCGCCGCGCGCTCGTCGACCGCATGGGCGACGTGCCGACGCTCATCACGGGCGAGACGGGGACGGGCAAGGAGCTGGTCGCGCGCGCGATCGCGCTGTCGCGCTTCATCGCGTTCGACGTCGAGCGCGGGACGTTCGCCGAGGACTACGCGACGTGCTTCCACGCCGTGAACCTCGCCGCGCTCTCGCCGGGCCTGATCGAGTCGGAGCTCTTCGGTCACCGGCGCGGCTCGTTCACGGGCGCGCTCGAGGACCGCGCGGGCTGGCTCGAGGCGTGCAGCGAGCGGGGCTCGGTGTTCCTCGACGAGATCGGCGAGCTCGCGCCGGAGCTCCAGGTGAAGCTCCTGCGCGTGCTCGAGCAGCGCACCTTCCAGCGCATCGGCGAGACGCGCGATCGCCGCTTCGCCGGGAAGATCCTCGCGGCGACGAACCGCGACCTCGCGGCGGAGATCGACGACGGGCGCTTCCGCGAGGATCTCTTCTACCGGCTCTGTGCCGATGCCGTCCGCACGCCGACGCTGCGCGAGCAGCTCGCCGACGCGCCGGACGACCTTCCCAACCTGCTGCTCGTCATCGCGCGCCGCGTCGCGGGCGACGACGAGGCGCCCGCGCTCGTCGACGAGGTGCAGCGCTGCGTCGCGCGCGACCTCGGCGCGGACTACGCCTGGCCCGGCAACGTGCGCGAGCTCGAGCAGTGCGTGCGCAGCGTGCTCGTGCGCGGCACCTATCGGCCCGAGCGCACCCGTCGTCGCGCGACCGGCGGGCTCGCGGGCGAGCTCGCGCGCGCCATCGAGGACGGCGCGCTCGGCGCCGACGATCTCGTCCGGCTCTACTGCACCCACGTCTACGCGCGGACGCGGAGCTACGAGGAGACGGGCCGTCGCCTCGGGCTCGACCGCCGCACCGTGAAGGCGAAGCTCGACCGCGAGCGGCTCGCGCGGCTCGAGGACGGCGACGCCTAGCTTCGGCGGTCGGCCGCGCGATCGTAGGCTTCGAGGATCGCGTCCGCGCGGAGCTGGAAGGGCACCTTCCAGGCCGGGTGCGTCACCACGTAGAGCTCGCGGTTGCGCACGGCTTCGAGCACGAGCTGCGCGACCTGGTCGGGCCCGATGATCTCCTGCAGGCTCGCCTCGAACGAGCTCGCATCGACCGCGTCGTCGGGGCCCGCATCGCCCGTCGCATCGGCGGCGACCGCGACCGGCCCACCGAGGGCGGCCGGCCGGTTGCGCGCCGCCTCGTGGATGCGCGTCTCGACGCCGCCCGGGCACAGCACGGAGACGCCGATCCCGTCCTCTGCGAGCTCGTGCGCCAGCACCTCCGAGACGCCGACGACGGCGTGCTTGGTCGCGCAGTAGACGCCGAGGTCGGGAACGCCGGTGAGCCCCGCGATCGACGCGGTGTTCACGATGTGCGCCTCGCCGCCCTGCGCGCGCATGCGCGGCACGAAGACGCGCGCGCCGTTCACGACGCCGAACAGGTTCACGCCGAGCAGCCACTTCCAGTCGTGGTCGGTCGCGTCGACGAGCGGGCCGGTCGCGAGCACGCCGGCGTTGCTGCAGAGCAGGTGGACGGCGCCGAACTCGCGGTATGCCGCGTCGGCGAGCGCCTCGACGGAGGCGCGGTCGCTCACGTCGGCGGCGGCGCCGATCGCCGCGCCGCCCGCGGCGACGATCGCCTTCGCGACCCGCTCGGCGCCCGCGGCCTCGATGTCGGCGACGACGACCTTCATCCGCTCTCGCGCGCAGGCGCGGGCGAGCGCCTCGCCGATGCCGCTCGCGCCGCCCGTCACCACCGCCACCCGTCCTTCGAGGTTCCGCATGCCCTGTCCTCCCGTCTCGCCGCGCGCGGCCCCGCGAAGGCGTGCGCGGCGCGCGAGCTTATCGCGCGCGCCGCGGTGCGGGGGTAGATTCGACGGCCCCCGCGCGCCCGCCGCGCCGCGCCACCGACGGAGCCGCCCATGCACCTGAACCTCGGAACGATCCTGCAGGCGAGCGAGCACGAGCACCCCGAGCGCGTCGTGCTGCGGCTCGGCGACTTCACGATGACGTACGCGCAGCTCGCCCGCGCGGCGCGCGGCGTCGCGCGCGGGCTTCGCGAGCGCGGTGTCGAGCCGGGCGACACCGTCGCCGTCCTGATCCCGAACGTTCCCGAGTTCGTGATCGCCTACTACGGGATCCTGTACGCCGGCGCGACGGTGGTCCCGATCAACGTGCTCGCCGCCGCACCCGAGGTCGCGTACTTCCTGCGCGACGCGAGCGCGAAGCTGCTCGTCGCGCATCCGCTCTTCGCGGCGGTCGGGCAGGCCGGCGCCGCCGAGGCGGGCGTCGAGTGCCTCGTCTCGAGCGGCGAGGGCGACACGCTCGTCGGGCTCGCGCACGGCCCCGAGTGCGACGACGTCGCGCTCACCGAGTCCACGGCGACGGCGGTCATCCTCTACACGTCGGGGACGACCGGGAAGCCCAAGGGCGCGGAGCTCACGCACTCGAACCTGTTCCTCAACTGCGCGTTCGTCGCGCCGCGCCTGTTCCCGATGCAGCGCGGCGAGATGAACGCGCTCGCGACGCTCCCGCTGTTCCACTCCTTCGGGCAGCAGTGCATCATGAACGCGTCGATCGCGATGGGTGGCTCGTTCAGTCTGCTCCCCCGCTTCGAGCCCGGCGCCGCATTCGAGATCATCGAGCGCGATCGCATCAACGTCTTCGCGGGCGTTCCCACCATGTACTTCGGGTTGCTCCACCACGAGGGCGGCGAGCGCTTCGACGTCTCGTCGCTGCGCTTCTGCCTGACGGGCGGCGCGCCCATGCCGGTCGAGGTGCTGCACGAGTTCGAGAAGCGCTTCGGCATCCCCGTCCAGGAAGGGTTCGGCCTGTCGGAGACATCGCCGGTCGCGTCGTTCAACGTCGTCGACAAGCCGCGCAAGCCGGGCTCGATCGGCTACCCCGTCTGGGGCGTCGAGATGTGCATCATGGACGACGAGGGGCGGCAGCTCCCCGACGGCGAGCGCGGCGAGATCTGCATCCGCGGACACAACGTGATGAAGGGCTACCTCGGCCGGCCCGAGGCGACGGCCGAGAGCATCCGCGACGGCTGGTTCCACTCGGGCGACATCGGCTATCGCGACGAGGACGGTTGTTATTTCATCGTCGACCGCAAGAAGGACATGATCCTGCGCGGCGGCTTCAACGTGTATCCGCGCGAGGTGGAGGAGGTGCTCTACGCGCATCCCGCCGTCGCGGAGGCCGCCGTGATCGGCGTTCCCCACCCGACGCACGGCGAGGAGGTGAAGGCGTTCGTGGCCTTCGCGCCCGGGCAGAGCGCGAGCGAGGACGAGATCGTCGCGTGGTGCAAGGAGCGGCTCGCCGCGTACAAGTACCCGCGCATCGTGCGCGTGATCGCCGAGATCCCGAAGGGGCCGTCGGGCAAGCTGCTCAAGCGCGAGCTGCGCGACCTCGACTGACGCGCCCCGCGCGGCCGCGCGCCGCGCGCTCCTCTCGTCGACGCGTGACCGAATCCGTCACGCCCCCGCGCTTTCCTTCCCTTCGTCGCGTCGCCCGCGCAGGTCGGCGGCGGCCGCGGCGGCCGCCGCCGTGGACGCGGCCGCGGACGAGTCGGGCGGGTCGGGAGAGTCGGGCGGGTCGGACGGGTCGGGCGAGTCGGACGGGTCGGGAGGTCGGCACATGGCTACGTGGATCGCTGCGAACGAAGGCGCCGTGGTGCGCGCCGTGCAAGCGCGCGCCGGGTCGCGGGCATGTCGGGTGTGCGGCTGCGCGAGCGTCTCGCTCGACGAGGTGGTGTGCGACGGCCCGCTCGTGCTGGGCGAGTGCGCGCACTGCGGGCACCGCTTCACGGAGCGCCCCGCGCCGCGCTCCGCACCGGCGCGCGTGCGTCGGGTACGCACGCGTCGTCGGGAGCCGGCGAGGGCCGCGTGATACCGTCGCCGTGTGAGACTCGTGCTCTACACGGGCAAGGGCGGCGTCGGCAAGACGACGACCGCGGCCGCGACGGCCGTGTGCGCGGCCCGCCGCGGGCTTCGCACGCTCGTCGTGTCCGTCGACCCCGCGCACAGCCTCGGCGACGTGCTGGGCGCGCGGCTCGGCGCCGCTCCTTCGCCCGTCGAGGCGCGGCTCCTCGCGTCGGAGATCGACGCGCGGCGCGAGCTCGACGCGCACTGGAGCTCCGTGCGCGACGGCATCGCCGCCCTGCTGCGAGGCCGCGTCGCCGACGAGCGGGTCGTCGAGGATCTCGCGATCCTCCCCGGCGCCGAGGAGCTCGCGACGCTGATCGCCGTCGAGAGGCTCGCGTCCCGCGAGGACTTCGACCTCGTGGTCGTCGACTGTGCGCCCGCCGGCGCTGCGCTCCGCCTCGTGACGCTTCCCGACGTCGCACACGGCGCCGTCCGGCTCGCGCTGCGGCTCGTGCGCGCGGTCGCGGCGACGCGCGGCGCGCTCGGGAGCGCCCGCGCGCAGGAAGCGCGCGTGACGGCGACGGTGGCGCGCGACCTCGAGCAGGCCTTCTACGTGCGGCTCCGCGCCCTTCGCCGCCTGCTGACGTCCGACGCGACGAGCGTGCGGCTCGTGACGACGCCCGAGCGGATTCCGATCGAGGAGGCGCGCCGCGCGCGCACCGAGCTGTCGCTCTTCGGGCTCGCCTGCGATGCCATCGTCCTGAACCGGGTCGCGCCGGACGCGCTCGCCGGGGAAGGCTGCTTCCGCGAGAGGCTGCGCGCGCAGGCCGAGCACCGCCGCGAGCTCGGCCTGCAGTTCGCACCGCTCGCGGTGCTCGAGGCTCCGCTCGCGGTCGAGGAGCTGGTCGGCCCGGACGCGCTCGCCGCGCACGCCGAGGCGCTCTTCGCGTCGGCCTGCCCGAGCGCGCGGCTCGCGAGCGCACCGGCCCTGCGCTTCGAGTCGCCGCGGCGCCGCGGCGCGCGCGGACCGCGACGCGGAGCCGTGTGCCTCCCGCTCCCGGGTGCGCGCGTCGAGACGCTCGAGGTGGCGAAGGTCGGCGGCGACCTCGTCGTCCGCGCGGGGGACGCGCGCCGCGCGATCGCCCTCCCGCGCGCGCTCGCATCACTCGTCGTGGCGCGCGCGTCGCTCGCGCGCGGCGAGCTGCGCGTCGAGCTCGAGGAGCCGTCGCGCGTCGAGGTCGATGCGCGCGCGGATGCGTTCCGCGCCGTCGTGCCCTGATGCGCATCCTGCTCCACACCGGGAAGGGCGGCGTCGGCAAGACGACACTCGCGGCCGCGACCGCGCTCGCGGCCGCGCGCCGCGGGCACCGCGTGTTCCTCCTCTCGACCGACGCTGCGCACGGGCTCGGCGAGGTGCTCGGCGTGCGCGTGGGCGGCGAGCCCGTGCGCGTCGCCGCAGGCGTCGTCGCGCAGGCGTCGACGGCGCTCGACGCGATCGACAGCGGCTGGCCGCAGGTGCGCGCCTGGCTGCGCGAGCTGTTGCGCGGCGATGCCGACGAGGTCGTCGTCGAGGAGCTGCTCGCGGTTCCGGGGATCGAGGAGCTCGTCTCGCTGCGCGCCCTGCGCGCAGTCGAGGCGTCGGGCGACTACGACCTGTGCGTCGTCGACTGCGCACCGACGGGCGGCGCGCTGCAGTGGCTGCGGTTCCCCGACGCGCTGCGCGCCTTCATGCGGCACTTCTTCGAGCTCGAGCGCGCGGGCGCGCGCTGGCTTCGGCCGATCGCGCGGAGCGTCGGTGCCGGGCGGCTGGTTCCGAGCGAGGCGCTCTTCGAAGCCGTCGAGGCGCTGCAGGCCGGCGTCGACGACGTGCACCGCATGCTCGTCGACCCCGCGCGGACGACGGCGCGCATCGTCGTCGAGCCCGAGCGCGTCGTCGTCGACGAGGCACTGCGCGCGTTCGCCTACCTGTCGCTCCACGGCGTGGCGACCGACGCCGTGATCGCGAATCGCCGGCTGCCCGCGCTCGGCGACTCGCCCGCGGCGCGGCTCCTCGCCGGGCGCGCTGCGCGCGAGCGCGAGCAGCTCGAGCGCATCGCGCACTCGTTCCCGCTTCCCCTCCTGAGTGCGCCGCTGTGCGAGCGCGAGCCGATCGGGACGGCGGCGCTCGCGCGGCTCGGCGAGGCGGTGTTCGGCGAGCGCGACCCGGCTGCGCGGCTCGCCGCGTCGCGACCGCTCGAGGTCGTCGAGCGCGGCGCTGGCGCCGTCGTGTCGATCGCCGTCGGCGCCGTCGCTCGCGACGACGTCGAGGTGGACGCCCTCGTGGGCGGCGGCGCACCGCACCTGCTCGTCCGCGTGCGCGACGCGCGTCGACGCATCGCGCTCCCGGCCGGCCTCGCCGGCTGCACTGTCGAGCGCGCGCGGCTCGCGCGCGGGCGGCTCGAGATCGAGCTCGCGCGGTGAGCGCGCGCGGCGCACCGCGGTCGACGCCGGCGCGCATCGTGTCGCTCGTGCCGAGCCTCACCGAGGCGTGCTTCGCGCTCGGCCTCGGCGACCGCGTCGTCGGCGTCACCGACTACTGCGTCCACCCGCGCGACGCGGTCGCGCGCATCGCCCGGGTCGGCGGCACGAAGGACGCGGACGTCGAGGCGATCGCCGCGCTCGCGCCCGACCTCGTGATCGCGAACCGCGAGGAGAACACGCGGCGCGTCGTCGAGGGGCTCGAGGCGCGCGGGCTGCGCGTCTGGCTCACGTATCCGACGACGGTGGAGACGGGCGCGGAGGTCGTGCGCGCGCTCGCGCGCGTCTCGCCGGAGCGCGCGCGCGCGGAGGCCGTGGTCGCCGAGCTCGACGCCGCGCTCGCGACGATCGCGCCGTCCGGGAGCGAGGGGCGCGCAGGCGGGGACGCGGCGATCGGCGGCCCGTCGCGCATGGAGCGGGTGCCGCCGGAGGAGCGCCCGCGCGTCTTCTGTCCGATCTGGCGCGACCCCTGGATGGCGGTCGGCGCCGGCACCTACGCGAACGACCTGCTCGAGCGGTGCGGCGCCCACAACCCGTTCGCGCGCGCGAGCGCGGCGGCCGGCGCGCGCGGGGGCGACCGTCGCTACCCGATCGTCGCGCTCGAGGAGGTCGTGGCCGCGAAGCCCGACGTGGTGCTGCTGCCGGACGAGCCCTACCCGTTCGGGCCCGACGACGCGGCGGAGATCGCGGCGCTCGACGTCCCGGCGGCCCGTTCCGGGCGGATCCACTCGATCGACGGTACCTGGGTGTCGTGGTACGGTCCGCGCATCGCGACGGCCGTGAGGGAGCTCCGGCGGCGGATCGCGATCCCCCGCTAGTTTTGCGGCCGCCGGGCCGACGATGGTCGACTTTCCGCCCCCCGGTGCTCGGATCGGTGCACGGCGAGTGCGTTCTCGGGTAAAGCCCCGCGGCCCGTGCCCGATAACGCACGCGCAGGTGCTGCGCAGGAGCAGTGCGTCGCGCCGGTGCGAGGCGGTGTCCCTGGAGGGTCCGGGACCGCGTGGTCGCGCTCCCGAGATCCGTCTCTCGAGGTGGTCGAACGAATGACGAGTCCGATCCGACTCCCGGACCGAGGGGAGCGCAGGCGTCGCGGTCGACGCGCCGCGCGCTCTCTCCTCGGGGCGGTGGCGCTCGTTGCGCTGCTCGCTCCGCCGGCCCTGGCGACGCGCGTGACCGACGTGCGCGTCGGTCGCCACCCGACGTTCACCCGCATCGTCTTCGAGCTCGACGGCCCGACGGGCTACAAGCTCGACCGCACCGACTCCGGCGGCGCGGCCGAGCTCGTCGTGACGCTCAACGCCTCCGGCAAGGACCAGAAGCTCGCGCTGCCGAAGTCGCTCGTCGACCGCGTCGACGTGCGCTCCGAGGGCCGCTCGACGGTCGCGCGCATCCGGCTCGCGCGCAGCGGCCTGGGCCTCAAGGAGCTGATGCTCAACTCGCCGTCGCGCATCGTCCTCGACGTGCTCGAGGACGCGCCGGCGCCGGCGGTCGCGAAGAGCGCGCCGAAGCCGTCGCCGACCAAGACCGCGGCGGCGCCGAAGCCCGCGCCCGTCGCGAAGGCGGAGAAGACCGAGAAGATCACCGCGCCCGCGGCGGTGGCGAAGCCCGCGCCGGCACCGCGCGTGGCTCCCGAGCCCGCCCCGGCGCCGACGGCCGCACGCGCCATTCCGGCCGCTTCGTCGCCGGCGAGCCCGTCGCCCGCCGGCGGCGCGCGAGCGGTGCCCGAGGATGCCGCGGGCGAGCCCATCGAGTTCGAGACGGCGGAGGAGCCCGTCGCTCCGCGCGCAGGGGCCATTCCCGCGGCGGCCGACGCGTCCCCGCCCCCGGCCGCTGGCGACGAGCCCGTGCGCATCGCCATGGCGACGCCCGACGCACCGACGCCCGCCCAGGCGGCGTCGGCGCCGCGCACGTCGCTGCCGCCCGCGACCACGCGCTCGGCGGCGCCCGTCCCCGGGCCGGACGACTCGTCGTTCCTCGGAACCGGGGCGATCGCACTCGCCGGCGTCGCCCTGCTCGTCGCCGGCGGCGCCGTGATCGCGCTCCGCCGCCGCCGCGCGGGCGAGCTCGACGACGGCGACGACGACGGCGAGATCGGCGACGAGTTCGGCGACGACAACCCGTTCGCCGGGCTCGAGAGCGCGGCCCCGACCGAGGAGGCCGGCGAGCCGGCGACGCTCGGCGGCGCGGTCGACGACGACAGCCAGACCGACCTGTTCGCGGGCACGCCCACGGCCGCCGAGCAGGACGACGACGACGCACCGGCGCCCCGGACGGGCGCCGCACACGCAGCCAAGCCGCCGCACAAGGCGAGTGGCGGGGAAGGATCGAACATGAGCATGGACGGCACGCTGGACTTCGGAGCGGACCCGAACGCGGCGACGGCGATCCCGTCGATGGGCGGCGTCGACACCGACGCGATCATGCGCCTGATCCGCAACCTCGAGTCGCGCGTGAGCGACCTCGAGACGCGGCTCGAGGAGGCGGTCGACGCGAAGGAGCGGCTCGAGCGCCAGGTCGCCGCGCAGACCGAGGAGCTGCGCGTGCAGCGGGCCGCGATCGCGCGCACGCAGCGCGCGGTGCGCAACCTGAGCCAGCCGGTCGAGGACACGCCGACCGAGCCCGCGCTGCGCGAGCCGACGCCGGAGTAGGGGCTGCGGGCGGCGACGCGCGTCGGGCCGCGGCCGGACGCGATCTCAGGCGCGGGCGCGCAGGAGCTCGATCGCTCCGAGCGCGCCCGCGTACGCCGCATCCTCGAGCACGTGGGTCGCGCAGCCGAACGCGCCCACCAACCGCGTCAACGTCTCGACGAGCGCCGCGTTGCCGGGCACCGTCGAGCCTCCGACCGCGACGTCGCGCACGCCGAGCGCCTGCGCGAGCCCGCCGCAGAGAAGTCCCACGTTCTCGCTGACCAGGTGCACGACGCCCGCCGCCAGGTCTTCGCGCGACACGGCGTGCGCGCCGTCGCGCGCGAGCCGGCCGAAGCTCGCGACCGTCGCCCAGTCCGGGAGCGCGATCGCGCCGGGGGCGTAGATGTCCGAGAGCACGAGGTCGACCTCGTGGCGATCGCCGCGCGCCGCGAGCGCCGCGATCTCACCGAACGTCGAGACGCCGAGCAGCGCGCGACCGAGCCCGAGCAGCGTGCCGCCGCCGAGCGCCGTTCCCCCGACGCGCCGCACCGACGCGGGCTCGACGAGCACGACCGAGGTGCCGGTGCCGAGCGACACCATCAGGAACCGCTCCGGCGCGTCGGCGACGCCGCGCGCGAGCAGGTGCCGGGCTCCCGCGCCCCAGGCGGCGAACTCGTCGAAGATCCCGGTCGGGAGCGCGAGCCGCGCCGCGAGCCAGCTCGCGCCGCACCCCGTCAGCGCCACGCGCTCGGGAGAGAGCGCCTCGACCCGGCGCGCGACGGCCTCGAGGTCGATCGACGATCCGCTCTCGAGCCGGACGCCCGTGGGCTCGCCCGCGAGCGCGACCTTCGCGAGCGACGCGCCCGCATCGACCGCCGCGATCCGCTCGTTCGTCCTCGGCATGCCGCGCCGCCTTCGCCGGAGCGCGGCGGCGGCCGCCAGCGCGCCGCGGACGCCCGCGATCCCGTAGCTGAATCAATGGGTTACCCTGACCCGCCGGACCCGAACCGCCATGTATACCGCGTTCTACGGGCTGCGTGAGAAGCCGTTCGCACTCAGCCCGAACCCACGATTCCTGTTCCTCGGTGAAGCGCACCGCGAGGCGCTCGCGCACCTGCTGTACGGCATCGAGCAGGGCGAGGGCTTCATTGCGATCACGGGCGAGGTCGGAACCGGCAAGACGACGCTCTGCCGCACGCTGCTCGAGCGGCTCGGCGCCGAGACGGACGTCGCGTTCCTGTTCAACCCGAGCCGCTCCGGCACCGAGCTGCTGCAGGCGATCTCGCTCGAGCTCGGCCTTCCGGCGGGCGGGCTCACGCGCCGCGAGCTCGGCGACCAGCTGAACCGCCACCTGCTGCAGCGCAAGCGCGAAGGGCGGCGCGTGCTGCTGATCGTCGACGAGGCGCAGAACCTGTCGTCGAGCACGCTCGAGCAGATCCGCCTGCTGTCGAACCTCGAGACGTCGTCGGAGAAGCTGATCCAGATCCTCCTGCTCGGTCAGCCCGAGCTCGACGCGAAGCTCGACTCGCCGCGCCTGCGACAGCTCCGCCAGCGCATCAGCGTTCGCTGGAGCCTGTCGCCGCTCGGCGCGCGCGACACGCAACGTTATGTGCGCCATCGCATGCAGGTCGCCGCCGGCGGACGACGCGAGGTGTTCACGGCGTCGGCGCTGCGCGAGGTGCACCGGCGAACCGGCGGCACGCCGCGACTCATCAACATCCTGTGCGATCGCGCGCTGCTGCTCGGCTATGCGGAAGGTGCGCAGGAAGTGGACGCGTCGACCGTGCGGCGCGCGGCCCGCGAGATCCCGGACGCGCGCGAGCGCGGCGGGCTGCGGCGCGGGCTCCTGTGGGCGGCGATCGGCGCCGCGGTCGCCGGCGCGATCGCGCTCGGCGTCGTCGGGTGGCGCGAGTACGGCGGTGCCCTCGCGGGCGCCGACACGCCCGCCGTCGCGTCGCCGCCGCCCGCCGCGGAAGCGGCGCCCGCCGCGAAAGCGCCGCTGCCGGTCGTCGACCCGGCACCGGCCGCCGATGTCTCGCCGGCCGCCGGGGATGCGGTGCTACCGGCCGACGAGGTGGCGCCGTCGACCGCCGTCGCGGAGCCTCCGGCCGCCGACGGTGCGGGCGTGTCGCCGAGTGGAGGCGCGAGCGCGGAGGCCCCGGCCGGAGCGCGAGAGGAGGGCGCATGAGCGCGATCCTGAAGGCGCTGCGACAGCTCGAACGCGAGCGGCCGCCCTCGCAGGCGGGCGGCGCGAACGATCCGCTCGCGGCTGCGCCGGCCGCGCGTCGCCGCCGCCGCGACGGCGCGGCCGCAACCTGGATCGGCTTCGCCCTCGGCGCCGCCGGCACGGGCCTGATCGCGTTCGCGCTGCTGTCGACCCGAGGCGGTGCACCGGCGCCCGCCGCAGTGGCCGCGGCCGCGCCGAGCGTGCCTCGCGCGGCGGCCGCCGTGCGCGCCGAAGTGGCAGCGGCCGCGCCGAGCGTGCCTCGCCCGGCAGCCACCCGTGCGCCGGCGCCCGCACCCGCCACAGCGCCGTCGCCCGCACCCACCGCAGCGCCGTCGCCCGCGGTCGTGACGCTCGCTCCGCCCGAAGCCGCACCGGCGCCCGCGCCGCGGTCCGCCTCCGCTCCCGCGCAGTCCGCCTCCGTTCCCTCGGCGCCCGCCTCGGTTGCGTCGGCGCCTGCGCCGCGCATCGCCGCCGCGCCCGAACGCGCGGCTCGCGCGCCGGCGACGATCGCGCGGAGCGCGCCCGTGCCGGCACCTCCGGCGGCCGAGCCCATCGCCGCTCCGACGCCGACGGGGGCTCGCGTCGCGTCCGCGGCGCCGGTCGCGCCGGACTCCGCGCCGCGCGTTCCGGCGGCTCCGGACGCCGCGCCCTCGCCTCGCGCGCGCGACGACGAGCCCCGCGTCGCGGTCGTCGCGGTCGTCGCGCCGCCCGCGCCGCTCGAGCCGCCGCTCCTGCGCCCGGTGCGCACGACCTGGCACCCGAGCGCCGAGCGGCGCTCGGCGCGCCTCGAGTCGCCGGCCGGCGCCGCGCGCGAGGTGCGCGAGGGCGACGAGGTCGAGGGCTACGAGGTCGTCGAGATCACGCCGTCGTCCGTCGTCTTCGCACTCGGCGGTGATACGGTGCGCGTCCGCGTCGGCGCGCGCTGAGCGCGCGCGGCGCGTCATCCCGAACAGCGCGCGCGGCGGCGCGGCGGCGGAGGCGGAGCATGGGTCGGCTCGACGGCAAGGTCGCGATCGTCACGGGGGCCGCGCGCGGGACGGGCGCGGAGATCGCGCGGCTCTTCGCGGAGGAGGGCGCGCGCGTCGTGCTCGGCGACGTGCGCGACGAGCTCGGTCGACAGGTGGCGAAGGAGCTCGGCGACGCGGCGCTCTTCGCGCATCTCGACGTCACCGATCCCGCGTCGTGGCAGGCGGCGCTCGCGGAGACGCGCGCCGCGTTCGGCGCGCCGAGCGTGCTCGTGAACAACGCGGCCGTGCTGCTCATGCGATCGATCGCGGACACGAGCGTCGACGATTTCACGAGCGTCGTCGGCGTCAACCTGCTCGGTCCCTTCCTGGGCATCCAGGCGTGCGCGCCCGCGATCGCGGAGGCGGGCGGCGGGTCGATCGTGAACATCTCGTCGACCGACGGTGTGCGCGCGCAGAACGCGCTCGCCGCCTACGCCTCGAGCAAGTGGGGCCTGCGCGGGCTCACGCGCGTCGCGGCGGCCGAGCTCGGGAGCCAGGGCATCCGCGTCAACGCCGTCTGCCCGGAGGCCGGCAACGCGGACATGAGCCGGCCGTTCCTGCCGCCCGAGATGGTGGCGAAGGTCGACCTCTCGCGCGTCGTCGAGAAGATGTTCGGGAGCTACCTGCGGCCGCCGAAGGGCCGCGAGCGTCACGCCGACCGCGTGCGCGACGTCGCGTACATGGCGCTCTTCCTCGCGTCCGACGAGAGCGCGTCCTGCACGGGCGCCGACTTCCTCGTCGACGCGGGGATGACGTCGTTCGTCAAGCGCGGCGATATGCCCGGCGCTTGAGCTCCTCGGGCGTGCGCTCGCCCGGCGGCAGGTTGAAGTGGTAGGGCGACTCGCGCAGGTGGCGCTTCGAGTCGACCTGCACGGCGTTCAGGCGCGCGAGCAGGTGGGTCGCGTCGTACGCGAGAGCGAGCCCGACGAGCACGCCTAGCAAGCGCGCCCGGTCGCGCCCCCACGCGACGAGCGCCCAGCCGCCGAGCAGCGTGACGACGCCCGCGCCCGGGCTCCACAGGTCCCAGTCGTAGAACGCGCCGTAGACCGGGTCCATGACGAGCGCGTAGAGCGTGTACGGAACGGCGATCGCGATCGCGAGCGCCGCCGTCGCAGGCAGCGCGCGCGCGCCGCGGCGCAGCGCGAGCGCGCCGCCCGCCACGAGCAGGAAGAGCCAGCCCGCCGCGTCGATCAGCACGACGTCGTGCAGCACCTCGCTCGCGTGTGTCCACGTGAACAGGTACTCGGGCGGGAGCAGCGAGCTCCCCGCCGCGAGCCCGGCCTGCGCCGCGCTCGACGCGCGCACGGCCTCGAGATAGGCGAGCCACGCGAACGGGCGGCCGAGCACCGGGACGGTCGCGAGGCCCGCGACCGCGAGCGCGGTCGCGCACGCCCACGCGATGCGCCGCGCGCTCCGCGCGCGCCGCCACTCTGCCCAGGCGACGACGGCGAACGAGGGCACGACGAGCACGAGCCCGATGTACAGGAAGGGCGCGAGCGCGGCGGCCGCGGCCGGCGCGGCCGGGTGCGCGCCGCGTTCGATCGAGCGCGCGGCGAGCCACACGTAGCCGCCGATCGCGAACAGCGAGAGCGGGTAGATGTCGACGTAGGCGAGCAGGATCTGCAGCGTGCCGAACGCGCTCGCGACGAGCGCGGCGACGGCGAGCCACTCGCCGCGCGTGCGCAGCACGAGGCGCGCGGTCGCGAGCAGCGCGGCGAGGCCGAGCGCGGCGAGCACCGTGTTCGCGGCGCCGACGACGGCGCGCGCGTCGGCGAGCGGTGCGAGCGCCGCGGCGAGGCGCTGCAGCCCCCAGGCGCCGAGCAGCCAGCGGCCGGGCCCGCCCTCGCCGGCCTCGACGGTGCGCAGGAACACGACGGCGTCGTAGTTGCTGTACGGCGCGGGCGCGATCGCCGCGAGCGCGCAGGCCGCCGCGACGAGCGCCGCGCAGGCCCCTGCGACGCGCGCTCGCGACCACGGCGCGAGCGGCGCGCGCAGCCCGGCCGCGCGCGTCGCGGCCGCGGCGCCGGCGGCCGGCAGTCCGGCGACGAGCAGCGCCGCGAGCGCGACGCGCCAGGCGTCGCGCCCGAGGTGCGCGTAGCTCCAGGTCATCGCGAGGCGCGGCTCGAGGAAGTGGAGTGCGAGCAGCGCGGCGAGCGCCGCGCCGCAGACGATCGCGACGGCGTCCGGCCCGCGGGCGGCGGCGGGTTCGCGCGAGCTCGGTTCGTCGCTCATGCGGGCGCGGGCTCCGTCGGCGCGGGGAAGGCCGCCGGGCGCAGCCTACCGGAACGCCGCCGGCGGCAGCCCACCGGCGCGCTACCGCAGCGAGACCGTGCCGTTCGACGTGCGCAGCTTGATCGGCGTGCCGCCGCGCCCGAGCCGGCCGCGCACGCGCCCGGCGGACTCGTTGGTGCGCGACGAGAGGTCGCGCAGCGTGCGGATCACGCCGTTGTCGACGCGGATGTCGACCTCGGCGTCGACCTCCGCGGGGAGCTCGAGCACGATGCGCCCGTTGCTCGTCGCGAGCACGACGCCGTCGCTTCCCATCTCGTCGATCGAGGCGCGGATCAGGCCGTTCGACGTCGACGCGTCGATCGAGCCGCGGTGGTCCTCGAGCTCGATCTTGCCGTTGCTCGAGCGCGCGGTGAGCCGGCCGCACGTGCACGTGCAGCAGACCTTCGCGTTCGACGTCTCGATGTCGACGTCGCCGACCACGTCGGCGACGCGCACGGCGCCGTTGGTCGAGCGCGCGCAGACCGCGGCGCGCACGCCCTCGATGCACACCTTCCCGTTGTTGGACTGGACGTCGATGCTCGAGCCGCGCGGCACGTGCACCTCGACGTGTGCGTGCGCGTGGCGGTTCCACTTGCGCGGCGTCTCGACCTCGAGCGCGAGGGCGCCCCCCGTCTCGCGGCCGACGACGCGGATCTCGCCCACGACCTCGTGCGCGGCCTCGGCCGACTCCGCGCGCGCGCGCTTGGCGATGCGCACGAGCACGTCCTCGCGATCCTCGCCGACGACGCGCGTGCGGCCGTTGCGGTTCTCGATGCGGATGCGCCCGTCGGCGGGCGCGGGGAAGGTGCGCTCCTCGACGCACTCGGCGCACTCGCTCCACGGGATGCCGCCGAGCAGGCCTCGCAGGAACGAGCCGATGCCCTGGCCGGCGCGATCGTGGGTGCGCGAGTGACTCAACGAGCGTGACTCCTGTCGGCGTCGGGGCCGCTAGTGGAAGCGGCCGCCTCCGTTCGGGTTGCGCCATCGCTCGCGGTCGCGCTCTTCCTCGAGCTTCACCGCGCGCAGCTTCTGGCGCATGCGATGGCGCTTCCAGCGATGGGCGAGCGACTGCAGCGTCGGGGCACCGGGCGTGCGCCCCTCGTTCAGCAGGTAGATCCAGCCGACGATGGCGCCGCCCAGATGACCGATGTGGCTCACGTTGCGCGGGCCCGCCGCGTACTCCATGAACAGCAGCAGCGGGATCAGCCAGATCGCCTTGAGCGGGATCGGCGGGAACAGCAGCATGATGGTCCGGTCGGGCCACGTGAAGGAGAACGCGAGCAGCACGCCGAAGATCGCGCCGGAGGCGCCGAGCGTCGGGAGGCCGACGCTGCCCGGCGCGAAGCCGAGGAAGTAGGCCGCGTACGGCATCGTCGCGATCAGGAAGCCCGCGCCGAAGCCGCACGTCAGGTAGTAGCGGAGGAAGCGCTGCTCGCCCCAGTGCAGCGCGAGCACCGAGCCGAACATCCACAGCGAGAACATGTTGAAGAGGATGTGGAGCGGGTCGGCGTGCAGCCACATGTAGGTGAAGGGCTGCCAGAAACGGCCGCCCTCCCACACCGCTCGCGGAACGACCGCGCCGAACTTCGTGACCGGGTCGAAGCCGTAGGCGGGCTGCGTGAGCTTCTGCGCCACGAAGACCACGACGTTCGCGATCACGATGTTCTTGATCACCGGCGGGGTGATGGGCGGGCCGAAGCCCAGCTGGCTGCCACCGCGTCCGTACAACTCGCGACGCTCCTCGCTGGCCCGATGCCCGACGCCGTTCCCCCTGATCGCCGGGCGCGCGTCGCCTTCGCTCGTCGTCCGCGCCCGGAGGCGCTCGGGAGGATCGGCGGCGGAGTGGTGCGGCGGGGCTCGGGGGTGGGCGGCGGACCCGGTCTCGTGTCGCGGGACGGGCGCGAGCCCCGCACGGGTCCTCTTCGCGCGGAAGCTACGAGTCCTTGATGGGAGCGTCAACGCAATGGGGCATGCGGGGGGCGGAGTGCCCCTGAGCCGGCCCTAGCCGAGCCGTCCGAGGCGCCGCGCCGCGAGCAGGATGGCGAGCGCGCTCTTCGCGTCGGCGAGCTCGCCGGCGAAGACCAGCTCGAGCGCCCGCCCGAGCGGCGTCGGGAGCAGCTCGATCACCTCGTCCTCCTGGAGGTCCTGGCGGGCCGGGGCGAGGTCGAAGGCCGCGAAGAGGTGGATGACCTCGTCCGTGAAGCCCGGCGACGGCCAGATCGACGAGAGGTGCTCGACGCGCCCCGCGCGCACGCCCGCCTCCTCCTCGAGCTCGCGCACCGCGCAGCGCGCCGGGTCCTCGCCCGGGTCGAGCTTGCCGGCCGGCACCTCGAGGATCTCGCCGCCCGCGGCGTGCCGGTACTGGCGGATCAGCAGGATCTCGTCGTCGCTCGTGAACGGCACGACGCACGCGGCGCCCGGGTGCTTGACGATGTCGAGCACGACCGTGCGGCCGTTCGGCAGCGCGACGCGCTCCTTGTCGACGCGCAGCCACGCGCCGCGCCACGTCTCGAGGATGTCGGGAGGGCCGGCCACGGCGGTGGACGCTAGCCGCGCGCGCGGCGCCGCCGCCAGCGCTTCGCGAGCTTCCCCGCCGTGCGCGCGAGCCGCAGCGGAAGCCACAGCGCCGTCGCGTGCGCGACGTCGAGCGCGTCCGTCTCGCGCCGCCGCGGCGCGCGCGTCTTTCGCAGCGCGACGAGCGTGCCCGCGCGCGCGACGCGCTCGTACTCGGGGCGCCGCCGCTCGAAGCGCGCGAGCGCGACGCGCACGCCGCGGTGCGACCAGCGGTCGTCGACGTCGTGCAGGCAGACGATGCCGCCGGGCGCGAGGAGCCGCGCCCAGCGCAGGTCGCGCGTCGCGTCGACCAGCGTGTGGCCGGCGTCGATCAGCACGAAGTCGAAGCGCTCGCCCCGCACCGCCGCCGCGCGGAACGCGCGCGCCGACGACGCCACGCGCAGCTCGACGCGCGCGCGGTCGACGCCGTGCCGCGCGAGGTTGCGCTCGAAGCTCTCGCGCTGTCCGTCGAAGTACCGCATGCGATCGACGACGACGAAGCCGCGCTCGCATGGAAGGCACGCGAGCATCCGACACAGCGTCCCGCCCGCCGCCGTCCCGAGCTCGAGGTGCGCGCCCGCGAACGCTTCGCGCCGGAGGATCGCTTCGAGGAGCGCGAGCTCCTCGTCCGTCATCTCCGCCTCGAGCCGGGCCTGCGATCGCTTCACGGGCCGCCGAGCATAGCCGTGCCGCCGCTATGCTCGGCCGCCATGCGCATGGAGCAGCCGTCGACGATTCCGTTCCTCGGGCAGGAGGGCGAGCGCGGGCTCGCGCTCGAAGGGCTCTACGTGCCGGGGAGCGACGACGAGCCGGGCGTGCTCGTCGCGCCGCCGCACCCGCTCTACGGCGGGAGCGCGCTGAACCCGGTCGTCACGGAGATCGCGCTGCGCGCGCAGTCGCTCGGCATGACGTCGCTGCGCTTCAACTGGCGGGGCGTCGGCGCGAGCGCGGGGCAGGCGAGCGGCGAGGCGCTCGACGCGCTGGCGGACTACCGGGCCGCGCTGCGCTTCTTCGAGGACTGCGTCGGCGGTGCGATCGTCGCGTGCGGCTACTCGTGGGGCGCCGTCGCCGCGCAGCGCGCGGCCGCGGAGTCGGCGCGCGTGCGGAAGCTCGTGCTCGTGGCACCGCCGGCGTCGATGCTCGACGCCGACGCGCTCGAGGCGTTTCCGGGCGAGGTCTGGATCGCGGTCGGGGAGAACGACGAGCTCGCGGACCCGTTCGCGCTCTCCCGCATCGCGGAGCGGGCGGGCGCCGAGCTCGTCCTGCTCGACGACACGGACCACTTCTTCGGTGCGGGAGCCGCGGCGCTCGGCCGCGCGTTCGAGGCCTGGCTTCGCTAGGCGAGCCCGGCGCGCCTACTGCTCGTCGTCGGGCTCGAGCGAGTCGACGGCCGCTCCGATCGGCCGCGTGAACACCCACCGGTAGGGGCCGATCAGCAGCGCATCGGTGAGCTCGCGGTTCGTTCCCGGATGCGTGATCGCGTTGACGGGAGCGGCGATGCCGTAGGTGAGGGTGCCGAGCACGGCGAGCCCGAGGCCGAGCGGGCGGGCGAGCACGAGGTCCGGGAAGCGATCGATCGCGAGCGGCGACCAGCCGTACTGGCGCAGCGAGCTCAGGTGCTCGTGATCGAGCGCCTCGACGTCCTCGTCGCCGAGCTCGGCGAGGTCCTCGTCGAGACCGCCGCTCGTGGCGGCTCCGTCGTCGGCGGCCTCGCCCTCGGCGCTCGCAGCGCGCGGGAGCGCGAGCGAAGCGGGAAGCGCGAGCAGCGAGGCGAGCAGCGCGCACGCGGCGGCGCGCGCGCGGAATCGGGCGAGACGTCGCATTCGGATCCTCCGCGGGACGGCGCAGCATACCACCCCGCGGCCGCGGCCTTGCGATCCGTCGCGCGCTGCGTCGCTGACGCGCGGCGGCGAATGCGCGCCGCGCCGCGCGGCGCGCGGCTCAGAACGCGTCGGTGCGGAGCGCGCGCTCGGCGTCGAGGTCGAGCGAGTGCGCGGCGGAGGCCTGCGTGGGCTCGGTGCCCTCGACGAAGGGCTGGAAGTAGGCGCCGGGCGTTCCCGGGCTCGCGAGCAGGCCCGTCTCGGGATCGATGCGCACCGCGACGATCCCCGACGGCACGGGATAGTCGCGCACCGGATAGTGCTCGAGCGCCTCGCGCATGTAGTCGCGCCAGATCGGGAGCGCCGCGCCGGCGCCGGTCTCGCCGACGCCGAGCGGCTGGAGCTGGTCGTGCCCGACCCACACGCCCGTCGTCACCGCGGGCGAGAACCCCATGAACCAGGCGTCGTTCTGGTCGTTCGTCGTTCCGGTCTTGCCCGCGAGGTAGCCGCCGAGCGACGCGAGCCGGCGCCCCGTGCCCTCGAGCACGACGGCGCGCAGCATGTCGCACATCAGGTAGGCCTCGGCCTCGCTGATCACGCGGTCGGTCGGGACGATCTCGCCGTCGGGATACGGCTCGAGCCCGTCGCTCTCGACGTCGGGGTCGTCGAGCCGCTTGAGCACGGGCGCGGGCGGATCGCCGAGCGGCACGTCCTCGAGCAGCACCTCGCCGTCGCGGTCGGTCACCTTCGTGATGTAGCGCGGCACGACGCGGCGCCCGCCGGCCGGGAAGATCGCGTAGGCGCGCGTCAGCTCGAGGAGCGTCACCGTGCTCGAGCCGAGCGCGAGTGAGAGGTCGCGGTCGAGCGGCGACTCGATGCCGAAGCGCCGCGCGTAGTCGATCACGTAGTCGACGCCGATGTCGCGGAAGAGGTGGACCGTCGCGTTGTTGACCGAGAGCGCGAGCGCGCGCCGCATCGAGATCGGGCCGTAGAACTTGCGCCCGTAGTTCTTGGGCTTGTACTGCCAGCCCGAGACGGGGTCGGTCTGCACGATCGGGCGATCGATGAGCAGCGTCGCCGGCGTGCGGTGGCGCGAGATCGCCGCGCCGTAGATGAACGGCTTGAACGACGACCCCGGCTGGCGATGCGCCTGCGTCACGCGGTCGAACGAGCTCGCCTCGAAGTCGTAGCCGCCGACGAGCGCGAGCACGTCGCCCGTGCGGTTCTCGATCGAGAGCAGCGCGCCCTGGACGGCCGGCGGCTGCCCGAGCCCGAGCCGCGGGAGGCGCCGCGCCGCGCCCTCCTGCTCGGCGAGCGCGGCGGCACCGGGCTCGTCCTCGAGCCGCACGAACGCCGCGACGTCGCCCACCGCGAGCACGTGCGCGATGTCGTTCACGGGCGCGCCGCGCGTCTTCGGGTTGGGCTCGCGGGCCCAGCGCACGTCGGCGACGGACACGAGCCCCTCGACGCCGGGCGCGAGTGCGACGAGCGCCGTCTGCGCGCCGCGATCGACGGAGAGCACGACTCCCTGCAGCCGCTTCTGGAACGGCACCTCGACCGCGTCGCCTTCGAGCGGCGCGTCCTCGTCGCCGCCGCGGCCGAGCGCGAGCTCCGCGTCCGGCGCGTCCGGCCCGTCCGGCGCGCCGAGCGCGTTGTGCTCGCCGACCTCGGCGACCGCGGTGTCGAGCTCGCGCGCGGCGACGCGGCGCATCGGGCCGCGATAGCCCTGCCGGTGATCGAGCGCCTCGAGCCCGGCGCGCACGGACGCGACGGCGACGCGCTGCAGGTCGAGGTCGAGCGACGTCTCGACGCGCAGGCCGCCGCGGTTCACGCGGTCGCCGCCGAAGCGGTCGTAGAGGTAGCGGCGCACGAGCTCGCTGAAGTAGGCGGCGGCCTCGAAGTCGTCGTGCTCGTCGGGGCGCTTCAGGACGGGAATCTCGGCGAGCGCGGCGTCGTGCGCGGCCTGGTCGATCGCGCCGTCGGCGAGCATGCGCCCGAGCACGTAGCGGCGGCGGCGGTCGGCCGCCTCGAAGCTCACCCACGGCGAGTAGGAGCTCGGCCGCTGCGGGAGTCCGGCGAGCATCGCGCTCTCGGACACGCTGAGCTCGTGCACCGGCTTGTCGAAGTACGTGCGCGCCGCCTCGCCGATGCCCCACGCGCCGCTGCCGAAGTAGATCTGGTTCAGATAGAGATAGAGGATGTCGTCCTTGCTGAAGTTGCGCTCGATCAGGAGCGCGAGGATCACCTCGCGGATCTTGCGACGATAGGTGCGCTCGGGCGTGAGCAGCAGGCTCTTCACCATCTGCTGCGTGATCGTGCTCGCGCCCTGCTGGATCTCGCCGCCGGCCCGCAGGTTGGCGAAGGCCGCGCGCGCGATGCCGGCGTAGTCGATGCCGCGGTGCTCGTAGAAGGAGCCGTCCTCGGCCGACACGAAGGCCTGCCGCGTGAGCACGGGGATCTCGGCGAGCGGGACGATCCGCCGCCGCTCGAGCGCGAACTCGGCGACGAGCCGCCCCTCGCGATCGAAGAGCTCGGTGACCGTCGGAGGACGGTAGTCCTCGATGGTCTCGAGATCGGGCAGGTCGCGCAGGAAGGCCACGTAGAACGCGACCGCTCCCCCCGCCGCGCCGAGCGTGCCGAGCACGCCCAGGGCGATCAGGATCCGGACCCCCCTTCGCCGGACGAAACCCATTGAATCTCCAAGAGTTCGCGGACCGTAGCCGAGCGCTCGCCGCGCGCGCCACGAAGGCGCCGGACGGGCCGGCGCCGCACCCTCATCGGCGGCCGCGGCATCGTCCTGCACCGGCCGCCCGCGCCCCGCGCGCTGCTAGGTTGCGCCGTCGTCCGGCGGAGGAGCGAAGCGCGAGCCCATGCCCACGGGAAATGCTCTCACCCTTCTGTTCGTCATGGATCCGATCCAGACGGTGAACATCCGCGAGGACACGACCTTCGCCCTCATGCTCGAGGCGCAGCGGCGCGGCCATCGCGTCTACTACGCCGACCCCGACGATCTCGGCGTCGATCGCGGGCGCGTCGTCGCGCTCGCGGCGCCGGTCGTCCTTCGCCGCGAGCCCGGCCGCCACGTCGACGTCGGGCCGCGCGAGCGCCTCGACCTCGACGCCCAGGTGGACGTCGCATTCCAGCGCAAGGATCCGCCGGTCGACGCGGCGTATATCGCAGCGACGCAGGTGCTCGGTGTGTGCCGGCGCACGCTCGTGCTGAATCGCCCGTCGAGCATCCTCGCGTTCAACGAGAAGCTCTTCGCGCTCCACTTCGCCGACCTCATGCCGCCGACCATCGTGACCCGCGACATCGCAGAACTGCGCGGATTCATGGCGGAAATCGGGGGAGAACTGGTCGTGAAGCCGCTCGGCGGGCGCGGGGGCGAGGGCGTCTTCGTCGTCTCGGCGAGCGACCGCAACCTCGGCTCGATCCTCGAGCAGGCGACCGACTTCGGCCGCCGCCGCGCGATGGGGCAGCAGTTCCTGCCGGCCGTGCGCGAGGGCGACAAGCGCATCCTGCTGCTCGAGGGCGAGCCGCTCGGTGCGCTCCTGCGCGTGCCCGCGAAGGGCGAGTTCCGCGCCAACCTCCACGTCGGCGGCGCGGGCGCCCGGGGCGTGCTCGACGACGCCGACCGCCGGATCGTGGAGCGGCTCGCTCCGGAGCTCCGCCGCGAGGGCCTCTTCTTCGTCGGGATCGACGTGATCGGCGGCCGCCTCACCGAGATCAACGTCACGAGCCCGACCTGCATCCAGGAGATCGACGCCATCGACGGCGTCTGCCTCGAGACGCAGGTGATCGAGCGGGTGGAGCTCCGCGCCGCGGAGCGGCGCGGCGAGTAGGCGGGCCGCGGAGCGGCGCGGCAGGTAGGCGGGCCGCGGAGCGGCGCGGCAGGTAGACGGGCCGCGGCGCCGGCTCGCAACTCTCCTCCCTATCTGTCCGACGATGCTCGCTGCCGGCGGCCGTCGGTGCGTTGACACCGCAGCGGAGCACGCCATCATCGGGCCCGAGCAGCGCGGAGGGACGGCGGCTCCCCGTACCGCCGTTCCAGCGCGAGCCGGTCCTCGGCGCGAGCGCGCCGGGCACCGAGTCGTCTCGCTTCGCGTCGCTCTCCTCCGCGATCGCGCGCACCGGCGTCCGCGTCGAGTGCGCATCCGTCTTCGGACGCGTCGCGCGCGCCCTTCCGGCGTGCGGGCGCGAGCTCGGAGTCGTCCGCTGTGCGCGGACCATGAAGGGGGGAGTGAGGATGGCGATCAAGGTTGCGAGAACGGGAATCGAGCGCGAGTACGGCTGGCTCTACTACCTCGACAAGAACGGCGACGTGAGTCGCGTCGCCGCGCAGCGGGGCGGAGGCCGGCAGAAGCGGGGCAAGCGCGAGCGCATCGCGAAGGCCGGCGTCGAGCGGGAAGAGGGATATCTCTACTTCATCGACAAGGACGGCGACGTCGCGCGCGTCAAGATGGCGCGCCCCGGCGGCAAGCGGCGCGCGGGCAAGGCCAAGCCCAAGGCGCGCACCGCGGCGCGGCGGGCGACGGCGCGGCGCGGCACCGCGCGCAAGAGCGCGAGCAAGGGCGCGAAGCGCCGCGCGCGGCGCTAGGCGCGCAGCCGCTCGCGCGCCGCGCGGCGCGCGACGAACGAGCAGGGGGCGGCGGGCCGGGCCCGCCGCCCCTTTGTCGTGCGCGCTCGCGATGCGTCCGGTCGCCGCGCGCGCCGGTCTCCGCCGCGATCCGCGCCGCGCGATTCGCGACTATGCTCGCCGCATGAGCAGCGAGGAGCCGCAGCGCGCGCCGCGCGCCGTCCTGATCGTCGACGACGAGCCCGGCATCCGCGAGTCGCTCGAGCTCACGCTCGGCTCCGAGTACACGACGTTCACGGCCGCGAGCGGCGACGAGGGGCTCGAGATCCTCGATCGCGAGGACGTCGCGTGCATCATCGCCGACCAGGTGATGCCCGGCATGAGCGGCGTCGAGTTCCTCGAGCGCGCGGGCGAGCGGCGTCCCAAGGCCATCCGCATGATGCTCACGGGCTACGCCGACCTCCCGTCGCTCGTGCGCGCGATCAACGAGAGCAACATCTACCGCTACCTGCCGAAGCCGTGGGAGCCCGACGAGCTTCGCCTCAACGTGCGCCGCGCGATCGAGGCCTACGAGCTCGGCTTCGCGAACGAGAAGCTCGCCGCGCAGCTCGCCGAGGCGATGGAGAAGCTGCGGGCCGAGAACGTCTTCCTGCGGCGCGAGGTCGCGAACCGGTACAGCTTCGACGGCATCATCGGCGACAGCCAGGCGATGCAGCGCGTCTTCGACGTCACCGAGAAGGTCGCCGCGACGACGGCGACCGTGCTGCTCACCGGCGAGACCGGCACGGGCAAGGACGTGCTCGCCCGGGCCATCCACTACGCGGGCCCGCGCAAGTCGCGCCGCTTCGTCGCGCAGAACTGCGGCGCGCTTCCCGACACGCTGCTCGAGAGCGAGCTCTTCGGGCACAAGCGCGGCGCGTTCACCGGCGCGCTCGAGGACAAGAAGGGCCTCTTCGAGCTCGCCGACGGCGGCACCATCTTCCTCGACGAGATCGGGGAGACCGAGCCGGGCATGCAGGTGCGTCTGCTGCGCGTGCTCCAGGACGGCGAGATCCGCCCGATCGGCTCGTCCGAGACGAAGCACGTCGACGTGCGCGTCATCGCCGCGACGAACCGCGACCTCCGCAAGGAGGTCGAGGCCGGGCGCTTCCGCGAGGATCTCTTCTACCGGCTGCGCGTCGTCGAGATCGCCGTGCCGCCGCTGCGCGAGCGCCGCGACGACATCCCGCCGCTCGCGCACCACTTCCTCGACCGCGCCGCCGCGCGCATGCAGCGCGAGGTGCGCGGCTTCACGAACGCCGCGATGGACCTGCTCGTCGCCGCGCGCTGGCCGGGCAACGTGCGTCAGCTCGAGAACGAGATCGAGCGCGCGATCGCGCTGGCGCCGCCCGAGGCGACGACGATCAGCGACGACATGCTGTCGGCCGAGCTGCGCGGGCCGGGCGCGGCGGCGGTCGCCGCCGCCGCCGACGCGCCCATCACCGACTGGAACCTCAACGACGCGGTGGATCGCCTCAAGGCCCGCCTGATCCTCGGCGCCCTGCGCGAGACGGGCTCGAAGACGCGCGCGGCCGAGCGCCTCGGCATCCCGCGCCAGTCGCTCCAGAAGATGATGAAGCGCCTGCAGCTCGCGGACGCCGACGCCGAGCCCGCCGATGCCGCGCCCGCCGGCCGCGGCGCCAAGTAGAATCCCGCCCGATGGAAGTGCTCCACTACGCCGACGTCGAGACTCCCGTCGGATCGCTGCGCGTCGTGTCCTCGGGGCGCGGGCTCGTGTACGTGGAGCTGCCGAACGCGAGCGGTCGCGGGCTCGCGGGCTGGATGAAGCAGAACGCGCCGGGCGGGAGGCTCCTCGAAGGCTATGCGCCGAACCGCGCCGCCGCCGTCCAGCTCGTCGACTACCTCGAGGGCAAGCGCCAGCGCTTCGATCTCTCGCTCGACCTGCGCGCGACGCCCTTCCAGCTCGCCGTCTACGACGAGGTCGCGCGCGTCGGGTTCGGCGAGACGGCGACGTACGCGGAGATCGCCGCGCGCATCGGTCGGCCGAAGGCCGTGCGCGCCGTCGGCGCCGCGAACGGCGCCAACCCGATCCCGCTCGTCGTCCCGTGCCACCGCATCATCGCGAGCAGCGGGCGGCTGCACGGCTATGCGGGCGGGCTCGAGCTGAAGGCGCGGCTGCTCGCACTCGAGAGCGCCGAGCGCGCCGCGCCGCCCGAGGGCTGGCTCCTCTAGAGGATGGAACGCGCGCCGCGGCTGCGGTGCGCGCGACGACCGGGAACGCAACACAGCAACGAGGACGAGGAGGGAGTTCGATGTCGATGGAACGGATGCGGGCGCAGTGGCGGCTCGTCGCGATCGCGGCGTTCGCGCTCGCGAGCTTCGCGTGCGCGAACGCGGGCGGTGGTGGGGGCGGCGACGCGAGTGCCGCGACGGCGGACGCGAAGCCGGCGGCAGCGAAGCAGGCCGCTTCGGACACGCCGATCCCGGCCGGCCACCCGCTCGCGAAGGTCGAGAAGGGCATGTCCGACGACCAGGTGGTCGCGATCCTCGGTCAGCCCGATCACCAGAACGCCTACGTCACCGCCAAGGCGTTCCTTCCGTGGAACTACAGCCCCGACACCTCCCGCTCCGACTTCATCTACAAGGGGAAGGGTCGCGTCGTGTTCTCGCGCAACGCCTACAGCGGTCGCCTGAAGGTCATCCGCGTCATCTACAACCCCAACGAGATGAAGTGACGCCGACGCGCGACGTCGTCGCCTACGGCCCGTGGGTGGCGAACGTCTCGGT